>NZ_CAKUCL010000026.1 GCF_934643405.1 uncultured Actinoplanes sp. | reverse complement strand
GGGCGAACGGGGCCGGGGCGCTGGGCGTCGGTCCGGGGCGCTGGGCGTCGGTCCGGGGGCGCTGGGGGACCGGGGCGCTGGGCGTCGGACCGGGGCGCTGGGCGGCCGAGCCCGCCGGGGCGGCTCCGGGACAGGGCTCAGTACGGGGCGACGATGAACGTCGAGCCGGTGCTGACGATGGACGCCGCCGCCTCCTCCGGCTTCGCGCCGGCCGAGCCGGTCGCGACGACGGTCAGCGTGTAGGTGCCCTCGGCGACCTTCTGGCCGGTCACGGGCTTGCTGTCCGCCGGGCTGAGCCGGTCGGCGCCGAGGTCGAGCGTGCAGACCAGCTCCACGTTGCTGATCACCAGTACGCCCTTGCACTCCTGCACGCCCCGGTTCGTCGCCGCGTCGTAGGCGTCGCGCACCAGGAACACGTGCGCCTTGCTGTCGGTCGGCGTGCCGCCGGTGCCCTTGGTGAACGCGAGGGCGGAGAACCCGACGCCCTTCACGTCGACGCTGACCTTCGCGCCGGCCGGCGCGTTGTTCGGGGTGATCGTGATGCCGTTGCTGTAGGTGAAGTACAGCGGCACGTCTCCGGGAGTGTCGGCGTCCTCGTCGTCCGGCTCGCCGTTGTTGTCCGGGTCCGCGCTGGTCACCGGTCCACCCGCGGTGCTCACCACCAGCGGGAGGCCGGTGGCCGGCGCGTGCGCGGGCGTGGTCGCGGTGAGACTGGTGCCGTTCGCCGCGACCTTGACGTTGGTCAGCGCCGAGCCGCCGATCGTCGCCGTGCTCCCGGTCGTGAACCCGACGCCGACCACGGTGATCGCCTGCCCGCCGGACGCGGGGCTGCTGTCCGGCAGGATCTTGGTGATCTTCGGCCGGACGTTCAGCGTGTACGTCGACGTCGCGAGCAACGTGGCCGTGGGCGAGTCGCCGTCGTAGACGCAGACGTTCCACTTCGAGGTCGTCTGCCCGTCCTTGAGCACGAGCCCGGTGGTGTTGATCGTGCTGTCCTTGCCGTCGACCTTCGCCGGATACGGCCCCGACGGCACCTCGAACGCGATCTTCGTGCCGGAGATCTGCTGCACGTTGTCGGGGTCCACGGTGAGCGCCCCGGCCACGGTGCTCGCGCCGTTGTTCGCGATCTGGGTGACCGGCTTGATCGCCGTGCCGCAGCTGGTAGCGCCGGTTCCGTTGTACTGGAACTGCACGACCGGCTTGGCGCCGCCGATCGGGAAGGGGTTCGGGACGGCGGTGCTGGCCGGAGCCGTGGCGGTGATCGGATTGCCGCCGCCGCTGGGCCCGCTCACGCTGCTGAGCGTCATGGCCAGCGGGGCGGCGTACGCCGGCACGGACGAGCCGGCGGCGATGAGGACGGTCGTCACGCCGATCGTCAGACCGGTCCGAACGGTGCGGTGCATGCGGCTCATCGCGGATCACCTCTGCGAACTCGTGCCTGTGACTGGCTCCCCGGTCCATCGTGGCTGTACAGACGCTGAATATCCGGTCGTTCCGGAAAGCCGGGTCCCGTTTTGTAGCAGCATCCGAACGAGGGAAACCACAAGGAGGCGAATTACTCATGCGCAACAAAATCGGTCGCCGGTTACGTGGCCGCAAAGGTCCCGTGGCCCTCACCGCCGGACTCGTGGTGATCCTGGGTGGCGCGGCCGTGGTCGCCTCGCACGACAGGGATGCCGAATCAGACGCCCGCCCCGGCTCGTCCGTCGCGCCGGCGAGTGCATCGGCACCGGCCTCTTCTCCGGCGAGTGCATCGGCACCGGCCTCCTCTCCGGCCACTGCCACGGCCTCCGCGGACGCGGCCCGCAGGACCAACCGTGACCGCACCACCGAGATGCAGGGCCAGGCCGCGAGGGCGGCGCGTGAGGGAACACTGATTCGTCGATCCCGGCCGGATCGCAACTCCGCGCCGCTGGTCCCCGACTACCTGCTCAACGTGGAGAACTTCGGCGACATCCGGACGAAGAAGGCGACACTGCGGGTCGTTTCCGCCCGGGCGGATCTCAGCGGGCAGCGTGAACTCGCCTGGGTGGCCGACGAGGGGGAGCCGGTGGGCGGCGCGCATTGCACCCAGAAGATCCAGCTGAGCAACAACCCGAAGCCGAAGGTGCGACCGTCGCTGCTGATCTGCTGGCGCACCAGCGCAGAGCGCAGCGCCTACACGGTCGCGGTGGATCTGAATCGGACCCCGTCCAAGGCAGCCAGCGTCGCCGCGCTCGACAAGGCATGGTCCGAACTGGGCTGACCGGCCCGCGAGCGAAAAGAACACCGGCCCGGATTGTTGTCCGGGCCGGTGTCCTTCATCCGTTGTCGAGCTGCTGGTCAGGCCTAGTAGTCGGCGACCGTGAAGGTCGAGCCACTCGAGATGATGGACTGCTTGAAGGCAGCGTCCGCGCGGGCGCCACCGGTCTGCACGTCCGAGGTGCCGTTGCTCACCACGGTGAGCGTGTAGGTGCCGTTCGGCACCGGAGACTCGGCAACCGGCGTGGCGCCGATCCGCAGATCGCCGGTGAAGGTCTGGTTCGCGTTCGTCGACAGCGTCGCCGAGTTGGTGTCGTTGGCGACGGCGGCGATGGTGGCGCCGTTCGGGATGCCGGTGCCGTAGACCGGACGGCCGACGTCCGTCGCCGCGAAGCCACCGGAGAGCGTGACGGTGGGACTTCCGGAGGTGCGGACGACATTGGCGAGCGTACGGCTCGGGAGCAGCGTCAGCGCGGCCGCGGCGAGCTGGGTACCGGTCGCCTTGTTGAGGGTCGCGGTCGTGGCGTTGGTGACGTTGGTGATGTAGACGCCGTCGGCGATACCGGTGCCGCGGACGGCTGCGCCGACATCCTGCTGGGACAGCGTGCCGCTGCCCACCGTCAACGTGGTGGCGGTGGTGCTCGCGGTCGTACCGGTGAGACCGCTCCGGTTGGCGGCGCCGCCGAGCGACTTGAGGCCGTTGCCGGCGAGGTAGAGGCTGCAGACGAGTTCGGTGTCCCCGATGACCAGAACGTCCTGGCACTCGGTGATCTGCCCGTTGGTCTTGGGTGCGGCGTAGAGGCCCACGTTGCCGGTGGCGGTCGGGTCGTAGATGCCCTTCACCAGGTAGACGTGCGCGGTCGGGCTGTTCGGGGTGTTGCCGTTGGCGGTTCCGCTCCAGTCCATCGACTGGAAGCCGACGCCCGTGATGTCGACGTCGGTCGGCGTGACCTTCGTGTTGGGTGCCGTGTTCGGCGAGATGCTGATGCCGTTGGTGTAGGTGTAGCTGGCCTGCTTGACCGTCTGACCACCGGGCGCGTTGAGGGCCACGGTGAACGGGCCACCGGCCGAGTGCGCCGGCACGGTCGCATACAGCGTCGAAGCCGTCGGAACCCCGACGATCGCGGCCACCTGTCCGTCGATCGTCACCGAGCCGGCGGAGTTCGCCGAGCCGTTGGCGCCGACGAGCAGGTCAAGGTTCGCGCCCGTGACCTTGATGGTGGTGTTGCCCTGGGAAGGGCCGGTCGCCGGGGTGATGGAGTCGATCCGCGCGACCGGGCCGACCTGGTAGTCGTTGGATGTGCTGGTCGACTTCGCGGTCAGCGCGTCGCTGTTGGACGTGTCGTACACGCAGACCAGGAAATTCGCGGGCGTGCTGTTGGCAAGCGTGAGGCCGCCGGCAGCCGCTGTTCCGGTGGGGACGGTAACGGCCAGCTTGTACGGCGTGAGCACGCGCGTGCCGCTCAGCGGAACCTGGACGATACCCGCCGAGGCGGTGACAGGCGTCGGCGTTCCGATCGTCGATGCGCAGTTGTCCGTACCGCCGGTGCCGAACTGGAACTGCACCCGGCTGGTGGCCGAGAACTGGGCGTCGAGAGGGGTGTTGCCGGGAATGGCAATGGTGATCGAGTTACCACCGCCGCTGGGTCCCACCGCCGGCGTGAGCGTCACCGCGACAGCCGTCGGAGCAACGGCGAGCGCCGCGGTGGCCGTGCCGGTGACGACAGCGGTGACGGTACCTACGGTGAGTGCTGCCCGGCCCAGCTTCCGCCGGTCGAGCCTGATTCGGGGCTTACTCATGCGAGGTCCTCCTACGGTCTTTCAATAGACCGCGCTGGTTGGATGGCTGGGCCCGCGCATGTTGTCAACGCCGGGCCGTCTCGCAGGAGCGTAACTTGCTGTATGTGAGCAATTGCGGAGAGTTATGAACTTCGCTCAACTTGCAACTTACACGGTTTATGTCAGACAAGTACCCCTTGGATATCGCTATTGACCTCGGCAAACTCGTGGCTTATGTTGTTCTCGAGTCGAGAAATACTCGAACTGAGTAAGACTGGAGAGCTGTGCAGAGCGAGCCCGAGTTCCTGGCGCAGTACAACCCGGCGGCATATCCGCCGGTGGCGGTGACGGTCGATGTCGTCGCGCTGACGATTCGTGGCGGACGGCTCTGCGTTCTGCTGGTGGAACGGGGCACCCAACCGTTCGCCGGGCGGCGGGCCCTCCCCGGTGGGTTCGTCGGCGACGAGACCCTGGATGCCGCCGCGATGCGGGAACTGGGCGACGAGACCGGCCTGCGTCCGGGCGAAGGTGAATTGGCGCGCGTGCATCTGGAACAGCTCCGGACGTACGGGGATCCGGGCCGCGACCCTCGCATGCGGGTCGTCTCCGTCGCCTATCTGGCCTTCGCGCCGAGCCTGCCGGAACCGCACGCCGGCTCGGACGCGGCCGGGGCCTACTGGGTGCCGGTCGACGAGGCCGCCGGATTGGCGTTCGACCACGACGCGATCCTCGCCGACGGGCTCGACCGCGCGCGGTCAAAGCTCGAATACACGCCTCTGGCCACGGCTTTGGCTGGCTCCGAGTTCACCATCAGTGAGCTGCGCCAGGTCTACGCGGCGGTCTGGGGCGAAGATCTGCACGCCGGCAATTTCCACCGTAAGGTGCTTTCCGTTCCCGGTTTTGTGGAAAGCACCGGCGCGACCACGGCCCGCGGCGGCGAACGCGGTGGGCCGAAAGCGCGGCTCTATCGGGCGGGCGACGCGAAGCTGCTGCATCCCGCCTTGCTGCGACCGACGCGCGAGGACGACGTGCGATGAGGTTTGAGGACGCGGTCACGCTCATCGACCAGGCCGCCCGTTTCGACGCGCTCGTCGCCGGACACCGGAGCGAGTCCGACGCGTACCGGAAGCTCGTGAAACTGGTCCATCCGGATGCCGTGAGCGCTCCGCGAAAAGTGGCCGCCACGAATGCGTTCGCCCGGCTTTCCCGGCTCTATGCGGAGCGGGGCAGCCTCAGCGGCGACATCGCCGACCTGTTCCGGCAGGGCGACCGGCTCCTCAAAATTCCGCGCAGCCCGCGTGACAACGACATGATGACCGCGGAGGCCGAGGCGCTGCGAAAGCTGCGGGCCGACGGGGATCCCAGGTTCCGTCCGTACGCGCCGGAACTGCTCGACTCCTTCACCCATGAGGACGCCGGTCGGAGACGCCGGGTCGTCAATGTCCTGGAACGGCTCGACGGATTCGTGCCGCTCTCCGAGGTGCACGACCTCGACCCGCGCGACGCGGCCTGGATGTGGCGCCGCCTGCTGGTCGCCCTCGGCTGGGCACATCGAGCCGGCGTGGTGCACGGCGCCGTCTTCGAGGAACACGTGCTGATTCACCCCGCCGAGCACGGGGTCGTGCTCGTCGATTGGTGCCTGGCGGCTGCTCGAGGAGCTCGACGAGCTCCTGCATTCCCTTTACGGGCCGCGCACTTTCCGGCCCTTCACCCTCTAGGAGGCAGCAATGGGAAGCGGACGCTGGTCCACCGACGTCTACACCGCGGCGGCGAACTACCGCGCCGCGAACGGCGCGAGCGCCTTCGCGTACAGCGATTCCGGTGCGCGTGAGGCACATCCGGCCCTCGACCCCGACGGCGTCACCGTGCGGGAGAGCCGGGACAGCGACGAACACCCGTTCAGCACGCCGATCGCCGTCCTCTTCGACGTGACCGGCTCGATGGGCACCGTTCCGCGGGTGCTCCAGACGAAACTGCCGCAACTGCTCGGCCTGCTGACCCGCAAGGGCTACGCCACCGATCCGCACATTCTTTTCGGGGCGGTCGGCGATGCCACGTGCGACCGGGTGCCCCTGCAGATCGGCCAGTTCGAGTCGGACAACCGGATGGATGACGACCTGGCCCGCATCGTCCTCGAGGGCGGCGGTGGCGGTCAGAAGCACGAGTCCTACGAATTGGCGATGTACTTCATGGCCCGGCACACCGCGCTCGATTCCCTGCAGAACCGCGGCCGGCGCGGATATCTGTTCCTCATCGGCGACGAGATGCCCTATCCGCGGGTCGCTCCGAGAGAGGTGGAGAAGTTCATCGGCGACCGGCTGGCCGAGCCGATCGGCGTCGAGGCGATGCTCGCCGAGCTGCGTACGGCGTACGACGTGTACTGCATCATGCCGGCCGCGGCCGGCTGGGGCGGCGATCGGGAGATCCTCACCCGGTGGCGCGAGCTGCTCGGTCAGAACGTGCTGGAACTCGACGATCTGGACGCGGTCTGCGAGACGATCGCACTGACCGTCGGGCTCGGTGAGGACGCGATCAACCTCGAGGAGGGCCTCGCCGACTTGGTCGAGCTGCGGTCGGCGGCCGGCTCCTCGGTCGGCAGGGCGCTCGCCCCGCTCCAGCGCGGGACCGTGGTGCGGTCGGCCCTGCCGGCGACCAGCGGCGGCGGGTCGGGCAACGAGCGACTGTGAACGATCATGTGGCGGTCGTCGATCTCGGCTACGGGGACGCCGGCAAGGGCACCGTCGTGGACGCGTTGTGCGCGGACCGTCCGGTGCGCGCGGTGCTGCGCTTCAACGGAGGGGCGCAGGCCGCGCACAACGTGGTGACCGACGACGGGCGGCACCACACGTTCGCGCAATTCGGGGCGGGCACGCTGCGTGGCGTGCCCACCCACCTCACCCGCTTCGTGGTGGTCGACCCGCTCGCGCTGGCCGGTGAGGCGGCCGCCCTGGGCAACCCGTACCACCTGCTCACCGTGGACGGTGACGCGCTGCTCGCCACCCCGTGGCATCGGGAGGCGGGCCGGCGGCGGGAGGCCGCGCGAGGCCGCGGGCGCCACGGATCGTGCGGGATGGGCATCGGCGAGGTCATGGCGTACGCCCAGCGTCACGCCGACGCCCCACGCGTGTCCGACGCGCGGTCCCGGCCGTTGCTGCGCCGACGGCTCGGGGCCGTCGCCGACGACCTCGGGCCGCTCGCCGTTCCGCTCGACGACGTGGTCGACGCGTTCGCGGCTTTCGCGCGCACGGTGTCGATCGTCGACTCGTCATACACCGCCGAGATCCTGGCAGCGGGGCCGTGCGTGTTCGAGGGCGCGCAGGGTGTGCTGCTCGACGAGTGGCGGGGCTGGCATCCGCACACGACGTGGTCGACGACGACCTTCGCCAACGTCGAGGCGATGTGCTCGTCGTTCGAGCGCCTCGGGGTGGTGCGGACGTACACCACCCGGCACGGCGCGGGTCCGTTCGTGACCGAGGACGCCTCGCTGGACCTGCCGGAGGCGCACAACGGCGCCGGCGCATGGCAAGGCGCGTTCCGGGCCGGCCACTTCGACGCGGTCGCCCACCGGTACGCGGTCGAGGTGGCCGGCGGGGTCGACGGCCTGGCCGTGACGCATCTCGACGTGCCGGACCGGTGCCCCTCGCTGCGGGTCTGCACGTCGTACACGGTCGGCGGCGCGTCGTCCTGGGACCGGATCGTCCCCGGACCGGCTCGCGACCTGGCGCATCAGGAGGCGACGACCCTGCGGCTGTGGCGTGCGCGGCCGTTCGCGACGCACCGGCCGGACGACTGGGCCGGCGAGATCGCGTCTCTGCTCGGCGCGCCGGTCGTGCTCGAGTCGTACGGCCCACGTTCGGTGGACAAGAGGATGCGCGCCCCCATAATGCGCTGACCGAAAATGGGGATGCTGCGGACTGCCTTACCGGAAAACATTCAAGCGCGTGGAGCACGGAATCGTCCGGAGAATGGTTTATGGTCGAGTGACACTCGTGCGTGAAAATCTAGGAGGCCTCGCCATGACGCAGATGATGGAAATGCCGCGCGTGCAGACCTGTTCGGTCACCGCATGCGGCTACAACCACGACGGCTGCACGGCGTTCGCGATCACGATCGGCAGCTCCAACGCGGAGTGCGACACGTTCGTCGACAGCGGCTCGGGCGGCACCGGTCAGGCGTTGGCACAGGTCGGGGCGTGCAAGCGGGCCGACTGCCGGCACAACACCGACCTCGAGTGCCACGCGCCGGCGATCGTGGTGGGCCCGTCGGCGGACCGGGCCGACTGCCTCACCTACGAGCCGCGGTAAAGACATTCAGCAATACCTGCGCCGGTGACTCCGGGAAGAGCCGGCGGAGCATTCTCGTATTAGGCATGGCTTACCTTTTATGGGGCCGGCGCGCGTCCGGGCCGCGGCCCTTTCCGGGGACCCGTCCGGGCCGGCGCTAGGCAAGCCATGCCTTTCCCCTCGACGGGTGCCATGCCCGATAAATGATGCCGACACGTGCGTATCCGGGACTGATCAGCCGCCGGACGGACAACTCGTGTCACTCCTCAGGCTGGCGTCGGACATGTGACCGCTTTGTTGATTGCCCGGACACGCTCCGTGGGTGAAGTCTGAGGCCGTTGGATTCATGAGGGGGGAATCTCATGCGCGCCACCTATCGAGCACTCGCGGGACTGATCGCCATCGGCATCGTGCTGCAGGCCGCGTTCATCGCCGTCGCCTGGTTCACGGTCATCAAGGACACCGACTCGGGGGCGGTGTTCGACAAGAACAGCGAGGGCAACTGGGCTCACGCCGCACACGGCATGGTCGGGATGATGGTGATCCCGCTGCTCGCCATCGTGTTACTCATCGTGTCGTTCTTCGCCCGCATCCCGGGCGGGGTGAAGTGGGCCGCCATCACGTTCGGTGTCGTGGTGCTCCAGGTCCTGTTCGCCTTCGCGAGCTTCGGCGCGCCGGTCGTGGGGGCGCTGCACGGCATCAACGCGTTCGCCATCGCGGGCGTCGCCTCGGTCGCCATGCGCAAGGCGCGGCAGGCCGAGGAACGGCCCCTGCTCAGCCAGCCCGCGCCCATCGCCTGACCCATGCGCAGGTCGGTTCGTGCCGCCATCGGGGTGGCGGCGGCACTCGCCGTGCTCGGCCCGCTCGGATACCTGTGGATGGACAGCCTGGTGCCGTCCACCTACGACATGTCGGCGATGGGAAAGGCCGACTTCGGCGGCGGGCCGCCGCACGCGCACGGGGGCGCGCTGAGCGTCGCGGCGCTGACCGGGCCGACGGTGGGCAAGCCGGCGGTGACGGTCACGCTGACGGCACGGCACGAGAAGAACCGGTATCTGGTCAACGGCACGTCACCCGGGCCGGAGATACGGGCGGTGCGCGGCCAGCTGATCCAGGTGACGCTGGTGAACGACAACATCGGCGACGGGATCACGCTGCACTGGCACGGGGTGGACGTGCCGAACGCGGAGGACGGCGTCGCGGGCATCACCCAGGACGCGGTCGGGCCGGGGGAGAGCCACGTCTACCGGTTCGTGGCCCGGGACGCGGGGACGTACTGGTACCACTCCCACCAGGTCTCGCACGAACAGGTGCGCGACGGGTTGTACGGCGCGCTGGTGGTCACCGAGCCGGGGGCGTCGGCGGACCGGACGGACCGCGTCCTCGCCGTGCACACCTACGGCGGGCGCCGGACGATCAACGCGGCCCCCGGTGTGTCGGCGATCGAGGCGGCGCCGGGCACGACCGTACGCGCAAGGATCGTCAACACCGACGCGGGACCGATCCGGGTCTGGATCTCCGGCACGCCCTTCACCCTCGTCGCGATCGACGGCCGGGACGTGCACCACCCGGGCGAGGTCTCCGGCAGATCCGTGATCGTCACCGCGGGCGGCCGGGTCGACCTGCGGTTCACCACGCCCGGACGCATCGACGTCGGTGCCGGGGCCGCTGTCACGACCGGCCAGGTCACGCCGATCGCCGAACCACGGGAAACCATCGACCCGCTTTCGTACGGAACACCCGCCGCGCTCGGGTTCGACCCCGCTCGCGCCACGCGGGTCTTCGACTACCGGATCGGCCGGCGCATCGGCTTCCTCGACGGCAAGCCGGGCATGTGGTGGACGATCAACGGCCACCTGTTCCCGGACGTGCCGATGTTCATGGTCGGCACCGGCGACGTCGTGCGCATGCGGATCGCCAACGACAGCGGCGAGGTCCATCCGATGCACCTGCACGGGCACCACGCCGTGGTCCTCAGCCGCAACGGGGTCGCCGCCACCGGCAGCCAATGGTGGATCGACTCCCTGGACGTCGGCGACAACGAAACGTACGAGATCGGGTTCGTCGCCGACAATCCGGGGATCTGGGTCGATCACTGCCACAACCTCAAGCACGCCGTCGACGGACTTCTCGCCCATCTCGCGTACACGGGGGTCAGCACGTCCTATCGCGTCGGCGGCGACAGCGGCAACGCGCCGGAGTAGCCCGGATCAGAGGTACATGCCGGTGGCCGGCGTCGGACCGGGCACGGTCACCGGCTGCGCGCCCGTCCTCAACGCGTACAGCTCGGCGAGCGTCGCACCGTCCGGCCCGATCCCGCGCGCCGTGCCGAGCCATGCGGTGGCCTCGCCGTACGGGAGACGCCCGACCTCGATGCTGGCCAGGCAGCGTCCCGGCCGGACCACCGCGGGGTGAAGGGACGCGAGATCCTCGTTCGTGGTGATCGCGATGAGCGCGTTGCGGCCCTGGCCGAGCAGCCCGTCGGTGAGGTTGAGCAGGCGCGACAGCGACTGGCCCGCGCTCGCCTTCGCCTCGCCGCTGATCAGCTCGTCGCAGTCCTCCAGCATGAGCAACCGCCAGCGTGGCTCGTCCTCGTCGCCGCTGCCGAGTGCGACACTCATCAGGTACGCGGGGTCGCTGAACAGGCGCTCCGGATCGAGCACGCAGTCGACCTGGCACCATCCGCGCCACTGCTGGGCGAGCGCCCGCAGCGCGGTGGTCTTGCCGGTGCCCGGTTCGCCGTGCAGCAGCAACAGGCGCCCGTTGACGACCGTGCCGTCCAGCGTCATCAGGCGTTCCAACGTCTGGCCGACCGGCCGCGAGTAGTTGGAGCGGATCTTCTCCCACGGCGCGGCGTCGATCTCCCGCTCGACGCGGCGCGGCCCGTGCGGTCCGAAATGCCAGAAACCGATGGGTACGCTGTCGGCCGCCGGCTCGGGCGCCTCGACCGCGTTCGCCGTGGCGGTGGCGAGGACCGACTCGGCGAGCTCGGCGCTGGTCGCGGTGACGGTGACGCGGGCGCGGCGGCTCTGCTTCCACCGCATGACGTGCAGGGTCCAACCGTCGCCCACGGACAGCCGGCCGTGGCCGTCCTCCTCCACCGCGTCCCGGACGACCAGGGCGTCTTCCGTGGTCAGCGCCGCGTCGGCGCGGACATTCTCCAGATATTTCGTACGGCCGTGAGGCTCGCGCCCGGTGACGAAGGCGTCCAGGGCGAGCAGGTCGACCACGTCCACCAGCCGGTCGCCGTCATCGACGGAACCGGCCAGCGGCAGGGGGCTGTGCACCAGCGGAGCGACCGCCTGTTCCACAGGACGGCTGCCGAGCCGGTCGACGGACTGGTGGGGAGTGCGCATCCAACCATGATCGACCTTCGATGCCGTCGAGGCACCCGGTTTTCCGCGGGTTGGTCCGATCCGGTTCGTTTACTCCGGTATCCGGGACAGTTCGGTTACTCCGGTATCCGGGACAGCAGGAAGACGGGGATCAGCCGGTCGGTTTTGCGCTGGTACGCGGCGTAGTCCGGGTACGCCCGCACCGCGCGCTCCCACCACAGCGCCCGCTCGTCACCGTCCAGCTCGCGCGCCGTGTAGTCGTGCCGCTCGGGCCCGTCCTGCAATTCGACATGCGGTTCCTTGCGTACGTTGTAGACCCACACCGGGTGCGAAGGCGCCCCGCCGAGCGAGCCGACCACCGCGTACTCGCCGTCGTGCTCGACCCGCATCAGCGGGGTCTTGCGCAGCTTGCCCGACTTGGCGCCGCGCGTGGTCAGCACGACGACCGGCATGCCCCGCAGCGTGGTGGCCTCGGTGCCGCCGGACCGTTCGAACGCTTCGGCCTGCTTGCGGGCCCACCCCGAAGTGCTGGGCGCATATTCTCCCTCGAGTGGCATGCCGTCAGTCTAGGCAGGAGCAACGTCGTCAGCTCTGTGCTTCCGGCCACGACCGCAGCCGCGACGGTTATCGCACGCCGGCCCCGGGCGCCGCCTCCCCGCGGTTATCGCACGCCGGCCCCGGGCGCCGCCTCCCCGCGGTTATCGCACGCCGGCCCCGGGCGCCGCCTCCCGGCGGTTATCGCACGCCGGCCCCGGGCGCCGCCTCCCGGCGGTTATCGCACGCCGATCACGGCTGCGTCGGTGCCGGCTCGCCACAGCACGCCGGCCTCGGCGAAGCCGGCCACGCGCAGCGCGTCCACGTGCCACAGAGCCGGCGGCGTCCACTCGTGGCTGTGCCGGTGCGTCGGGTAGATCCGCTCCCGCTCGGCGGCCTTCGGCCCCAGGAACTCGTCGGCGGCGACGATCTTCCACCAATCCGGCCAGGACGTGGCTGCCCCTGCCGCGTATCGCGCCTCCCGCCGCGACCGGGCATGCGCCCGCAGCTTCTCCGACAGCTCCGGAAGCGACTCCTCCGGCATGTGATCCGCGTTCGCGAAGATGCCGCCGGGCCGCAGCACCTCCCGGATCTCCGCGTACAGCGCCGCCACCCGCTCGGCCGGCAGCCAGTGCAGGGCCGTCGCGGTCAGCACCGCGTCGAAGCCCTCCCGCGGCAGCTCCGACCGCCACCCCGGGTCACCGAGGTCGGCGTCCACCACCGTGCCGCGGTCGCGCAACGACGCCTCGGCGATGGCGAGCAGCACCGGATCCTGGTCGAGCACCGTCACCGACGCGCCCGGGAACCGCGCGAGAGCACGCAACGCGATCGACCCGGTCCCGCCGGCCAGGTCGAGCAGTCGCGGCGGCACCCCCGCGGTCACCGCGGCGACGGCGTCGAGCATCGCGCCGAACCGCTCCTCGCGGTCCGGCATGAACGCCTGCTGCTGCCGGTCCCAGCTTTCCTGCCAGATGTCGGGGTTCGTCAGGTAAGCACTCATACCGCCATACGCTAGTTACGCCCCCGGGCGGTCACAACCCATCCGCGGCCCTCCTCCCATCGGCCAGTTTCGCTGCGAACGCCCGGAGGTCGCGGCGCTCGATCGCGGCCGCCATGAGCTCCGGAAACGCGTCCGGGGTGCACGCGAACGCCGGAACGCCGAGTTCCGCCAGCGCCGAGGCGTTGTCGTGGTCGTACGCCGGCGCGCCCTCGTCGGACAGAGCCAGCAGCACGACCACCTGGACTCCCGCGGCGGTCATCTCGGCCACCCGGCGCAGCATCTGTTCCCGTACGCCGCCCTCGTAAAGATCCGAGATCAGCACGAAGATGCTGTCCCGGGGGCGGCTGATGAGCTGCTGGCTGTAGGCGATCGCGCGGTTGATGTCGGTGCCGCCACCGAGCTGCGTTCCGAACAGCACCTCGACCGGGTCGCTGAGCTCGTCGGTCAGGTCCACCACCGCGGTGTCGAAGACGACCAACGACGTACGCAGGGAACGCATCGAGGCGAGAACCGCGGCGAACACCCCGGAGAACACCACGGACGCGGCCATCGAGCCGGACTGGTCCACGCAGAGCACGACGTCGCGCTGCACCGCCGTGGTGCGCCGCCCGTACCCGATCAGCCGTTCCGGAATGACCGTGCGGTATTCCGCCTGGTAATGCTTGAGGTTCGCGCGGATCGTCCGGTCCCAGTCGATGTCGGCATGCCGGGGCCGGTTGATCCGGGCCGCCCGATGGAGCGCTCCGGCCACCGCCGCGCGGGTCTTCTGCTCGATCCGTTTCTCCAGCTGCTCGACGACCGTACGCACCACCTGCCGCGCCGCGTCCTTCGTCCTCGCCGGCATGACCCGGTTGAGCGAGAGCAGCGTGCCGACCAGATGCACATCCGGTTCGACGGCCGCCAGCATCTCCGGCTCGAGCAGCAGACGCGTCAGGTCGAGCCGCTCGATCGCGTCGGCCTGCATGACCTGGACGACCGTGCTCGGGAAGTACTCGCGGATGTCGCCCAGCCAGCGCGCCACCTTGGGCGCCGAACCACCGAGCCCGGCCGACCGCTTGCTACCGGGCTCGGCCTCGCCACCGTCCCCGCCGTCGTAGAGCGCGGCCAGCGCGGAATCCATTGCCCCGTCGCGCCCCTGGGCCTTGCCGAGCGCCTCCTCCGCCGGGCCGCCCAGCACCATCCGCCACCGGCGCCGACGTTCCCGGCTCTCCTCGCTGTCGTCGCTCATCGCACCTCCCCGCCGTCGATCGGGCGCCCGAGCAGCGCGCTGAGCGTCGGCAACACCAGATCGGCCCGGGCAGTGTCGAATCCGAGCCCGCTCTCGTCCACCACGGACCGGCTTCCGGCGATCCGCTCGCCGATCGCGCGCCGCTCACCGGATTCGAACGCCCCGAACGTCCGCCGCAGCAACGGCAGCACGTCGTCGAAAGCCGCGGCCGGGATGTCGGCCAGCCACTCGTCGAGCAGTTCGAGCAGTGCGTCGTCGTGCACCAGCAGCAGCCCGCCGCCGGACAGGAATCCCTCGATCCACGCGGCCCCATGCGCCGGCGGCGTGCCCACGGTGAGCGGCAGCCGCAGCCGCCGCCGTGCCTCGGCCGCATCCAGCCGGCCGGCGTCCAGCAGCAGCCGGGTCAGCCGGCCGGCCAGCAGCCCGTGCAGGTCGGCACGTTCGGCGAGGGAACTCAGTGTGGCGAGCCAGCGTTCGCGAAGCTCGTCCTCCTCGAGCAGGCCGACCGCCGCGTGCACGCCGTCGAGCCGGTCGCGGAGGATCTTCGCCGCCTCGTCGGACAACGACCCGACCGCGGACGGCAGCCCCGCACAGACCCGCCCGAGCAGACTCGCGGTGACGGCGGCGAGCCCTTGGACGTCGGTGCGCCGGACATCGCCGTACCGCAGTGTGCGGGCCAGCGCCGGGATCGCGGCCATCAGGTGGTTGACGTCGGCGTCCAGCGCCGCGCGCGCGTCCAGCGCGGCCAGCACGCGCGGATACGCGTCGGTGAGTTCCGCGAGAAGACAGGTCTCGACCAGCGCGGTCACGTCGGCGAGCGTTTCGGCGTCGTCGGCCGCACGGACGACCTTCGCGGTGGCCGCCGCCGCAACGGTCGTGCCGAACATGCTGCCCTCGACGAGACGCACCGCGAACTCCGGCTGCCACCGGAGCCGCCACTCCTCCCGGAACGTTCCGGATCCGCGCCGACTCGCCGAGGGCTCACCCCAGGGCACGTCGATCGTCCGCAACCGGTGCAGCAACCGGCTCCGCCGCAGATCCGTGTCCTTGCGCAGGTCCAGATCGAGGGCCCGCTCCAGCGCCTCCGGCTTGAGCCGCACCGACCGCTGCTGCGCGGCGAGGTCCTTGGCCAGCGGCACGGCGGGCATCTCCTCCGGTACGCCACCGAGCCGCTCGCCGACCACCAGCTTCTTGTTGATGAGCTCCACCCGCAGCGGCTCGCCGTCGCACATCACCGCCTCGGCGGCCTCGGTCACCTCGGCAAGCCCCGCCAACGGCCGCCCTCGCAGCGTCGCCAGCGCCTCGGCCAGCCGTGTCGCCTCGATGACGTGGGCCGACGAGGTCGGCACCCCTTCGGCCCGGAGCACTCCCGCCGCGTCCACGAGCCAGCGGGGCACCACGTCGTCGGCGGCCGTGAACAGGTGGTGGTACCACCCCGGCGACCGCACCCCGGCCCCGTACCCCGACCACGACGCGAGCCGCCCGTACGTCCACGGCACCCAGGTGAACGCGACCTTCCCCTTCTTGCGCCCCTTGAGCAGCGCCGCGTCGTCCTTCACGGCGACCTTGCGGGTGAGCGCCGGCACGTGCCAGGCCCCGCACACCACCGCTATGTCCGCATAGGACTTGCGAACTTCCCGGAGCACCGTACGCATGTAGGCCTCACGCACGAGATCATCCGGATCCTCGGGCGATCCGTCCCGAATGGCCGTCATGGCCTCCGCGATGGCCTCGAACGCCGGCATCCCCCGATGCTCGACAACGTCTTCCCACCAGCGCTCCGGATCGTCGTACCCGGCCGCGTTCGCCAGCTCGGCAATCGGGTCGACCGGCCGCAGAGTCCCGTTCGCCCCGCCGTCCTGGCCGTCGCCTCCCGACCCGCTGTCCCCGCCGGCGCCGCTGTCCCCGCCGGCGCCGCTGTCCCCGCTGTCCCCGCCGGTGCCGCCGGTGCCGCCGGTCCCGCCGGTGCCGCCGTCCCCGCCGGCGCCGCCGGTCCCGCCGTTGCCGTCCGGCAGCCGGCGGTCTCCTGGCCCGTCGGCTTCGGATCCACCACGTTGCGGGGTGCCGTCACCCGGCCCGCCGCTATTCAGTCCGCCGCGCTCTGCGGTGCCGCCCGGCCTCCTGTCCTCCGGCCTGCTGCCCTCCGGCCCGTCACCCTCTGGCTCGCCGCCGCCCGGCTCGTCGGCGCCCAACCCGCTGCCTTCCGGCCCGTCACCTTCCGGACCGCCGCCCTGTGGCGCGCCGCCGTTCGGCGCGCCGCGCTCTGGCCTGCCCCCGTCCGGCTCTCCGCCAGCGGCGTCTTCTCCGGGCGCCGCGGGTGGCGCCGCCTGGTCGGGCTGCATCGGATGCGACGGCGGCGCGCTGCCCGAGAGGCGGTAGGCGAACGGCAGGTCGAAGAAGCGCACCGGCACACCCCGCTCGACCGCCCAGCGGATTGCCTGCCACTCCGGGGAGAACACCGCGAACGGCCAGAACGCGGCCCGCCGCGGGTCGTCCGCCGCGTAGCCGAGCAGCGCCACCGGCGGTTGCAACCCGGCGTCCGCCACCCAGCGCACGAGATCGTCCGCTTCCGGCGGCCCCTCGATCAGGAGCAGGTCGGGCGGTTGCCGTTCCAGCTCCTGCACCACCGCACGAGCCGAGCCCGGCCCGTGATGGCGAATGCCGTAGAGCCGTTCAGGCATCGCGAGCAGCCCGGTAGAAGTCGCGCCAGTCGTCACGCTCGCGTACGACGGTTTCCAGGTATTCGCGCCAGACGACGCCGTCGGAGACCGGGTCCTTCACGACCGCTCCGACGATGCCCGCCGCCACGTCACCGGGATGCAGCCGGCCGTCGCCGAAGTGGGCCGCCAGCGCCACGCCGTTGGTGATCACCGAGATCGCCTCGGCGGTGGAGAGCGTGCCGGTGGGAGATTTGAGCTTGGTGCGCCCGTCCTCGGTGAGGCCGCTGCGCAGCTCACGGAAGACGGTCACGACCCGCCGAATCTCCTCGAGCGCGGCCGGCACCTCGGGCAGGTCGAGCGACCGGCCGAGCTGAGCGACCCGCCGGGCGACGATCTCCACCTCGTCGTCGGCCGAGGCCGGAACCGGCAGAACCACCGTGTTGAACCGGCGGCGCAGCGCGCTGGACAGCTCGTTCACCCCGCGGTCGCGGTCGTTGGCGGTCGCGATCAGGTTGAACCCGCGCTGAGCCTGCACCTCGGTGTTGAGCTCGGCCACCGGCAGCGTCTTCTCGGACAGGATCGTGATCAGCGCGTCCTGCACGTCGGACGGGACGCGGGTGAGCTCCTCCAGCCGCGCGATCGAGCCCGTCTGCATGGCCCGCATGATCGGGCTGGGCACCAGCGCCGCGTCGGTCGGCCCTTCGGCGAGCAGCCGCGCGTAGTTCCACCCGTACCGGATGGATTCCTCGGCCGTGCCGGCGGTGCCCTGCACGAGCAGGGTCGAGTCGCCGGAGATCGCCGCGGCGAGATGCTCGGACACCCACGTCTTGGCCGTGCCGGGCACGCCGAGCAGCAGCAGCGCGCGATCGGTGACCAGGGTGGAGACGGCGACCTCCATGAGCCGGCGGGGTCCCACGTACTTCGGGGTGATCTTCGCGCCGTCGCCGAGCAGGTAGGTCACCACGGCCTGCGGGGACAGCCGCCATCCGGGCGGGCGCGGCCGGTCGTCGGTCACGGCAAGCTCGGCCAGCTCCTCGGCGTACTGGTCCTCGGCGTGCGGGCGCAGTGCGGTCACTCGAACTCCTTGTTGTTCACGGCCCGTCCGGCCGGCCACTCGATGCTTCGCCAGAACCGCAGGTTACTGCCCACCTCTGACAAGAATCGGTGCTGCCGCGCGCCTGCGACGAGGGACGTCTGTCGGTCATGGAGGATGATCATGAGAGGCTCAGCTCGGTCAGCATGTCCTGCCGGAAAGCGAGGGTGCGCGCCAGCTCGGCGACCGGACGGACACGGCTGGAATCGGCCGGCTCCTGGTCGAGCTGCATCGCCAGCCGGCCCACGAGCTCCGCGTACGCCGGCGGCATCGCCAGCGCCGCGGCCCGGCACAGCTCGCTCAGCTGCCACGTGTGCCGGTCGGTGCGGGCGCGGTGAGCGATCGTCTCCAGAACGGCGACCGAGAGTTCCTCGGGCCAGTGGCCGGGATGGATGGCCAGGAGCCGGTGCGCCATGCCGTCCTCGCGCCGGAGCGCGTCGGCGGCGAGCCTCCCCAGTTCGTCCGGCGGCAGCACCAGGTGCAGGTCCCAGCGAACCGACTCACGCAAGGCTGCGGACGCCTCGGTGAGCAGGACACCGGCCCAGAGCGCGTCGTCCTGCGCCACTGCGGCCTTGGCCCAGCCGTGCAGCAACGCGGTCTCCCAGTCGTTGCGCCGGGCGAGCCCGAGCATGGTCATCGGGTCGGCCCAGGTGCTGAGCGGGGCGCCGGCCAGTACCTCCTCGAGGAGCCAGGCGCTGACCCCGAGCCCGCGCGCCGGGGTGGCGGCGACGCCGTCACGGCGCAGCGCCGCGTCCAGCTCGGCCGGAGGGCTGACGACGAGGCGCTCGATGCCCGAAGCGAGGCGCTCGAACCGGACGGCGGCCCGGGCCCGGTCGGCCATCCGTCGCCGGAGCGCCGACCCCGGCAACCGGCGGAGCAGCTCCAACGCCGCCTCCCGTACTTCCTTCCGGCGGTCGTCGAGAGCCTGCTCCAGGAAAGGGTCGTCGTCGATCGACAGCCCGGTGCCGAGCGCGGCCACGAACCGTGCGCGATCCTCCGAGGAGTCGTGCTGCCACGTGGTCTCCAACAACTCCCGGCCGCGCGCGGGGTCCGTCTCCCGCAGGGCGGTGAGCAGGCCCAGCCGCTCACCCGCGGTCCCGGTCTCCCAGCCCTCCGGTGACATCGCGGTGGCGGGGGCCGCCTCGTCGCGCAGCCACCGCCAGTCGGCACGCCGGTCGGCGAGCCAGGCGCCGCGCCGGCCGGCCACCTGCGCGAGGGCCGGCCGGACGATCGAGTTGCGGCGGCCGGCGTCGAGAAGGGCGGGCAGCGTGACGGGCGGCACGTGTCCGCCCCGGTCGGCGGCCGCGGAGAGCCACTGAGCGAGCAGTTCCTGCGCGACCTGCGCACCGCCGGGCACGCTGCCGGTGAGCAGGCGCATGAGCCGGATGCCGGCCGGCCGCGGGAACGGCGCGTCTGTCTCCTCAGGAGCCGCGGGCACGGGTTCGTGGCCTGCCCCCGGCATCACTCCGGCCCGGCGGCGGGTGAGCGCGACCGCGGCCGCGTCCAGCAGCGAGGCCTCACCCGTCCACGGACGGCGGTTGGTGCCGACCAGGGCCGCGGCCAGCAACTCCGCCGGCAGTTCCGGCCCGCGTTGGGCGCCGGGGTCGGGCATGGTCGCGCCGGCCGGGACGTATTCGCCATCGACCCAGGCGGCGAGCGGGCGCAGACCGGACGGCGACCACTCGGCCGCAACCGTCGCCGGCTGCCCACCGGCCGCGGCGAGCAGCCACCAGGGCTCGCGGTGACCCGGCGCCAAGGGCAGCGCCGAGCCGGAGGCGTCGATCAGCCAGCCGTCCTCGCTCGGCCGGACGTCGGCGAGCAGGACCGGGGCGTCGTAGCGCCAGGGCTCGGCGGCGACCGTCGCCGACCAGCCGGCGAGCGCGTCGGCCAGCGATCGTGCGCCGTCCGGCGAGGGGAACGGCTCGGCGGCACTGTCCCGCGACGCGACCAGGGCGCGCAACGGAGCGGCCCCGGGATAGAAGACCAGGTCGCCGCGGAACTCGGTGCCGGGGACCAGGTCGGACAGGAGGGGCTGGCCGGGCGCGGCGAAGGACAGAACCAGGGCGAAGCGATCCCGGGCGGCGCCGTGCAGCCACGTGCGCCGGGTGGTCAGCGCGCCGTCGTCCGTCTCCACCTGGCCGAGGACCTGCCAGCGATCGGTGACTCGCGGACCCGCGAGGACGTCGTCGGTGGCAACCGGGAAGCCGATCCGGCTGCGCACCGTCGCCGCCAGCTCGGGCGGCAGGTCGGCCAGCCGTTCGTATCCGGAGACGAGCAGACGCAGCAGCGCCAGCTCGCCGAGCAGCCGGTCGGCCCAGTGCGGCCCGATGCCGGCGACGAAGCCCAGCCGCCGCACGGCGTTCGCCGCGGTCGGTGCCTGCGCGTCCACCAGGCGCGCGGCCATCGTCTCGAACGGCTGATGACCGCCGCGCTGTGCGCCGGCCAGCCCCTGCCGGACCTGGTCGTCGAGCCAGCGGCGCAGCTCGGCCATGCCCCCGGCGACCCGGTCGGCGCGCTGCTCGGCGCGCTTGGCCGCGGCGGCCGGGTCGGGTGTCGCGCCAGCGCGGGGCTTGGCCGCCGCCCGGGCCGCGCGGGCAGCCTGCCACTCCCGGGCGAAACCAGGGGCCTCGGCGGCGGAGACGTCCGACTCGGCCCACCGCATCAGCAGCCCGAGCGCGTGCTTGCACGGGATCTTGCGGCTCGGGCAGGAACACCGGAACGCCGGCCCGGACAGATCCACACAGACCTGATAGTTGTGGTACTGCCCCCAGAGGATGTCGTCCAGCCGTCCGGTCGCCGACCAGGATGCCGGGCCGGACAGGCCGCGCGCGGCCTTCACCGACGCGGCGTCGGGGGCCAGCGACTCGACCTGGGAGGTGGACCATCGTTCAACGGGCACGGGGCAAACCCTAGGCCGCGCGTACGACATTTTCCCCTCCCTCGCGGTGACGCCGACGACGTGATCTTGCAGCGTGGTCGGTCCTCATGACCGACCGGTCAGAACCGTAGGATGGGGCCCTACGCCGACCGAGGGGAGATGCGATGAAGGTCGCCGTCTTCGGCGCGACCGGCATGGTCGGCCAGGGTGTCCTGCGGGAGTGCCTGCTCGCACCGGACGTCGAGCAGGTGCTCGCACCGACCCGCACGCCGACCGGCGTCAGCCACCCGAAGCTGCACGAGGCGCGGATCGACGACTTCACCGATCTCGCCTCGATCCGGGACGACCTGGCGAGCTGCCACGCCTGCTTCTACTGCCTCGGTGTCTCCTCGGTCGGCATGGACGAGGCTGCCTACACGCGGGTCTCGTACGACTTCCCGATGGCTGCGGCTCGCGTCTTCGCCGAGCTCAACCCGCAGGCGACCTTCGTCTACGTCAGCGGCGCCGGCACGAACCTCGAGGGCCGGCTGATGTGGGCCCGGGTCAAGGGACGCGCCGAGCGGGACATCATCGACCTGCTGCCGAACGGCTACGCCTTCCGCCCGGCGATGATCCAGCCGACGCACGGCGTGCGGTCGAGGACCCGCTGGTACAACACCATGTACACCGCTCTCGCGCCGCTGATCCCGCTGATCCAGCGTGTCGCCCCGAACTCCGTCACGACCACCGACGGCGTCGGTCGGGCCATGCTCCGGGCCGCCCGAACCGGCTTTCCCCAGCATGTGGTGCACAACGCGGACCTTCGCTGACCGCTGCCCCCAGACCACGGCGCCGAAGGCGAGCACCATGCCCGCCACCTGCGTGGGCGTCAGGCGTTGGTCGAGCACCGCCCAGCCCAGGGCCGTGGCCACGACCGGTGACAGCAGCCCCAGCAGCGAGACCTTTGCCGCGGGCAGCCGCTGCAGGCCCCAGAACCACACCGAGTACGCCATGGCCGTGCCGATCAGCGACAGGTACGCGTACCCGGCGAGGTTTTCGGAGGTCAACGCGCCGGGCAGGCCCTCGACCGCCAGGGCGACCGGGGCCAGCAGCGCGCCGCCCGCGGCGAGCTGCCAGCCCGTCGAGGTGAGCAGCGGCACCGCCGGCCGGCCCCAGCGTTTGGTCAGCACGAGCCCCAGCGCCATCGACGCGGTGCCGGTCAGTCCCGCGATGATCCCGACGGCGTCCAGGCTCGCCGCCGCGGTGAGAACGGCCAGGGTGACTCCGCCGGCGCCGATCACACCGGCGACCACCGTGCGGGTCGCGACGCGCTCGGTCAGCAGGAGCCGGGTCAGCGCCGCCACCACCAGGGGCTGGGCGGCACCGAGCACCGCTGCCATGCCACCGGGCAGGCGATAGGCGCTGACGAAGAGCATGGCGAAGAAGATGCCGATGTTGAGCGCGCCGAGCACGGCGGACCGCCACCACCAGGCTCCTTCGGGCAGGCGCCGGGTCAGCCCGATCAGCAGCAGACCGGCCGGCAGCGCTCGCAGCACTCCCGCCAGCAGCGGACGCCCCGGCGGAAGGAACTCGGTGGTCACGACATAGGTGGTGCCCCAGACGGCCGGCGTGAGGGCCGTGATGAGAAGGATCGGCGCCCGCATCCCCACTCCCTCGATGGAAAGTATCTCGACAGGAAGATAAAACGCGGCTAGTCTCTCGATGTCAAGAAGTTCGGCGTCGAGGTTCTGGACTTACGCCTCGATGCCGACAGAATGGAGAGGTGGCACAGCATGACGGTGTGGACCAGATCATCGACCAGTGGGCACACGAGCGGCCCGACCTCGACACGACCGCGATGGCGGTGTTCGGCCGCATCTTCCGGCTCTCCCGCATCGCCGGCGATCGCGTGGAGAAGGCCTACGCCGAGTACGGGATAGGCCGCCCCGAGTTCGACGTCCTCGCGACGCTGCGCCGGGCCGGGGAGCCCTATCAGCTCTCCCCGGGCGCCCTGGCAGCCTCGATGATGCTCAGCAGCGGGGGTACGACCGCGCGGCTCGACCGGCTCGAGAAGGTCGGTCTGGTCGAGCGGTTGCCGTCGCCCAGCGACCGGCGCGGGGTGCTGGTGCGCCTGACCGCCAAGGGCTTCGACATCATCGACCAAGCCGTCGGCGCGGGCCTGGCCGAGGAGCAGGCGTTGCTCGCCGGCCTGCCCACCGAAAAGCTTCGCCAGCTCGACGATCTCCTGCGCGAAACCCTGTCGGCCGCCGACCAGCCCCGGCAGGGAATGGAGATCAGCTGGCCGAGATAGCCCTTGCCGATCGCCGCGTCGCCCGGCGGCGCAGGGCTGGTCGAAGCCAGCGACTACGGCACCGGGCGGGCGTTCCGGCGGTGAGCCGGGTCAGGCGGTTGCGCCATGGCCGGCGGGAACCACCTCGCCGGGCTTGGGCGGCGGCGGGGGAGTGCCGTCGCCGAAGGGACGGCCGCCCAGCTTCTCGCGGCCGTGTTCGGTCAGCCAGTTGGACAGGTCCGGTCCGGCCGGAACGATCTGGGTGGGATTGATGTCCTTGTGAACGATGTAGTAGTGCTTCTTGATGTCGACGAAGTCGATCGTGTCGCCGAAGCCGGGAGTCTGGAACAGGTCGCGGGCGTACGCCCAGAGGACCGGCATCTCGCTCAGCTTGCTGCGGTTGCACTTGAAGTGGCCGTGGTAGACGGCGTCGAAGCGGGCCAGTGTGGTGAACAGCCGCACGTCCGCCTCGGTGATCGTGTCGCCGACCAGGTAACGCTGTCCGGCCAGCAGGTCGGTGAGCTTGTCCAGGCGGTCGAAGAGACGCTGGTACGCCTGCTCGTAAGCCTCCTGCGACGTCGCGAAGCCGGCGCGGTAGACACCGTTGTTCACGTCCGAGAAGACAAAACGATTGATCTTGTCGATCTGCTCGCGCAACTCGACCGGGTAGAGCTGGGGTGCGCCCTCCCGGTGGTACTTCGCCCATTCCAGCGACAGGTCGATCGTGATCTGCGCGAAGTCGTTCGTGACCACCTGACCGGTCGGCACGTCGACGATCGCCGGCACCGTGATGCCGCGCTCGTATCCGGGGAAGCGCTTGAAGAAGGCCTCCTGAAGGCGCTCGATGCCGAGCACCGGGTCCCGGCCGTCCGGGTCCAGGTCGAAGGTCCAGCTGCGCTCGTCGTGCGTCGGCCCCGCGATGCCCATCGAGAGCACATCCTCCAGGCCGAGCAGGCGGCGCACGATGATCGCCCGGTTCGCCCACGGGCACGCCCGGGCCACGATCAGGCGGTATCTTCCGGGTTCGACCGGATAGCCGTCGCGACCGTCCGCAGTGATTCGGGTGCTGATGTAGCGCTGGTCCCTGGTGAACTCGCCGGAGGACTTCTCGTCTGCCATAAGAGCCATAGTGCTACGGCCGGATCACCTCGGATACGCGGCGGACCGGCATCACAATTTTCCAGGGCGCTCGACCGGGCGCCGGCGGTTGATGCTGCGCGGGCCGACCCGTACGGGAAATGCGCGAGTGGACGGAAGGAGACAGCCGCCGCAGGTGATCGCACCGCGCCGGAGCTCGCCATCTGGCAGAGTTGGCGGATGGGAGCCAAGATTCGCAGCTATCTCGCGCAATGGACCGTCTACGTACCGATCCTGGCCGTCGCGGCGCTCATCCTCACCTGGGGACGCGATCTGCCGCCTCCCGTTGTCGTCATCGTCGCGCTCTTTCTCGGCGCGTCCGTCCTCGCCGCCGTGCACCACGCCGAGGTTGTCGCGCACAAGGTCGGCGAACCGTTCGGCTCCCTCCTGCTCGCCATCGCGGTCACGATCATCGAGGTGGCTTTGATCGTCACGCTGATGATCAGCGGTGGCGAGAAGACCCAGTCACTGGCGCGCGACACCGTCTTCGCCGCCGTGATGATCACCTGTAACGGTCTGCTCGGCCTGTCTCTGCTGGTGGGAGCGCTGCGCCGGCACGTCGCGGTCTTCAACCCGGAGGGTACGGGCGGGGCGTTCGCCACCGTTGCCACGATCGCGACGTTGAGCCTTGTCCTGCCGAGCTTCACCACGAGCCGGCCCGGACCGCAGTTCTCACCCGCCCAGCTGGGCTTCGCCGCCGTCGCGTCGCTCGCGCTGTACGCCCTTTTCGTGACCGTGCAGACTCGCCGCCACCGCGACTACTTCCTGCCCATCACCACGTCCGGGGAGGTGATCGACGCGGAGGAACACGTCGACCCGCCATCGCGCCGTACGGCGTTGCTGAGTCTCGGTCTCCTGCTGGTCGCCCTGGTCGCGGTCGTCGGTCTGGCGAAGGGCGTGTCGCCGTCGATCGAGTCCGCCGTGGACAATGCCGGCCTGCCGCAGTCGGTGGTCGGTGTCGTGATCGCGCTGCTGGTGCTGCTTCCCGAGACCATCGCCGCGGTGCGCGCCGCCGCTCGCGACCGCATCCAGACCAGCCTCAATCTGGCGCTCGGCTCGGCGATGGCCAGCATCGGCCTGACCATCCCGGCGATCGCGATCGCGATGATCTGGCTCGAGGGGCCGCTGTTGCTGGGCCTGGGCGGTACGCAGATGGTCCTGCTGGCACTGACCGTCGTGGTCGGAACGTTGACCGTCGTGCCCGGCCGCGCGAACGTCCTCCAAGGTGGAGTGCATCTGGTCCTGCTCGCCGCGTTCTTGTTCCTGGCCGCGAGTCCGTAATGCGGGGATCAAGTTCGGGCGAGGTGGCCGGGCGGCCGCTGCCGGCGGCGTACGGGAGGTCAGGCATCTCGGGCGGGGCGCTGCCCCGTGGTCATCGCCCCGCCCGAGATGGGCTATGCGGACTGCCGCACGATCAGCGTCGGCTCGTAGATCACCGAGGAGACCGGGCGGCCCGGGTCGTCGACCCGGGCCAGCAGCAGCTTCGCGGCCTCGGCGGCCATGTCCTCCAGCGGGTGGCGGATGGTGGTCAACGCCGGCCGGGCGGCCGTCGCGGCGCTGCTGTCGTCGAATCCGACCATCGCCACGTCGTCGGGCACCCGGCGGTCGGCGTCACGCAGCGTCAGCAGGGCGCCGAGCGCCATCAGATCGTTGGCGACGAACACGCCGTCGAGCTGCGGGTGTTCGGCCAGGAGCGTTCGCATCGCCGCCTCGCCGCTCCCCTGCGTGAAGTTGCCCGTCGTCACCGGAACCCACGCGTGACCGTGGCGGGCCATCGAGCGGCGGAAGCCGGAGACGCGATCGTTGCTCGCCGGGACGTCGGCCGGCCCAGAGATCATGCCGATCCGCCGGCAGCCGCGCGCAAGAAGGTGTTCGGCAGCAAGCGTGGCGCCGGTGTCGTTGGCGAGATCGACGTAGTTGATCGGCACCGGCTCGGCGGGCCGCCCGATCATCACGGTCTGCACGCCGCCCTCGACGAGCATGCGCGGCAGCGGATCGACCGGCGGCAGCGACAGCAGGATCACGCCGTCCGCCTGCCCGTTGCGCAGGTCCCCGACCAGCCGCCGGCGTCCCTCCTCGGTGCCGACAATCTGCAGCGCGAGCTGAACGCCCTGCTGACGAAGCACGCTCATCAGCCCGCCGACGACGCGGCCGAAATACGGATCCGCGAAGAACCGGCTCATGAACGGGTCATCGTCATGCGTCTCGGAGTCGGACACGACCAGCGCGACGGTTCCGGAGCGCCGGGTGACGAGCGATCGCGCCAGGCGGTTCGGGACGTATCCGGTCTGCCCGACCGCGTGCCAGACGACCTCATGAAGCTGCGGGTCAACGTTCCGGATTCCGTTGATCACCCGCGAGACGGTGGCACGCGAGACGCCGGCGACACGGGCGACGTCCTCGAGGGTCGGCTGCCGTTCACCGACCGGCGCGCGTCCGCTAGGCATAACCGTCTTTATAGCATAGACGGAGAGCGCTCTCCGAGCCCTTGCTCCCGTACGGCGTGAGCCGCGCCGAAGGCGCGAAACACTCGTGACGACGCAGTAAGAAGCATGCGTCGCGGCGTCTCTGCACTCCGGGCGATCGGGATCGCCCGCATCCGCGACGGTGAGCGCCTGGCGCCGAGCTGGCCCGGCTGTCCCGCCTGGTCCCGGAGATCGAGGCGCGCGAATCTGCCGATGTAAGCGTCCGGCCTGGGGCGCCTTCCACCCGGCCGCTCCACTCGAATCCACTGCGAGGTGTGGTTCCGGAAACTGGCTCAGACATTGACGGGTGTGTCTGACGGGCGTAACACTTCGGAAAGCGCTCTCCCAGTCCCGGCCGATGTCCCCGCATCGGTCGCTGGAACTCGTCCACATCCCCCTGGAGACACCGGTGAAACCGAGAAGCCCAGCAAGACGACCCCTCCTGGCCGCGCTCGGCGCGACCGTCCTCGCCGGCTCGCTGCTGCTCATCGGCGGTCAGCAAGCCCACGCCGCCGACACGCTGCTCTCTCAGAACAGGCCTTCGCTCGCCTCGTCCAGCGAGAACGGGGGCGCCCCGGCCGCCGGCGCCTTCGACGGCAACCCCGCCACCCGCTGGGGCAGCGCCTGGAGCGATCCACAGTGGGTGCGCGTCGACCTCGGCGGCACGGCCACGATCACGTCCGTCAAGTTGCAGTGGGAAACGGCGTACGCAAAAGCATTTCAGATTCAGACCTCGGCCGATGGCAACACCTGGTCGACCATCTACAGCACCACGACCGGTAACGGCGGGACGCAGAATCTCACGGTGAGTGGCTCCGGCCGATATGTGCGGATGTACGGGACGCAGCGCGGAACCACGTACGGCTACTCGCTGTACGAGTTCCAGGTTTACGGATCGTTGGTCAATCCGCCGACCTCGGACGGGCCCGGATACATCATGGCGAACCCGCCGGTCACCGGGGTCGTCCCGTCCACGGCGGTGCCGCCCGCGACGAATCCGCCGACCACGCACCACGAGTTCCAGGCGAACTGCTCGGTGAGCAGGTCGAACCTGCCGGACGACCCGATCGTCTTCCCGAACATGCCGGGCGCGTCACACTCGCACACGTTCATGGGCAACCGCACGACAAATGCGGCCACCACGCTCGCCAGCCTCAACTCGGGGACCACCTCGTGCATCACGCCCGGTGACAAGACCGGGTATTGGATGCCGACATTGCTCAACGGTGATGTAGCGGTGCAGCCGACCGGGCCGCAGGTCATCTACTACAAGAGTGGTGTCATCGACTATCGGAGCGTGCGGCCGTTCCCGCCGGGGCTACGGTATGTGGTGGGCAGCCCGCAGGCGACGATCGACGACTTCCGGAACAGCCCCGGTGCGGTCGAGGGCTTCGAGTGCGGCAACAGCTCGTTCAACTGGGACATCCCGGCCAATTGCCCGGCCGGGACGCAACTCAACGTACGGTTCCAGGCGCCGAGCTGCTGGGACGGCCTGCACCTCGACACGCCCGACCACAAGAGCCACATGGCGTACCCGGTCCTCGGCGTCTGCCCGAACGATCACCCGGTCGCCGTGCCGATGATCGAGTTCAAGATGGCGTGGCCGGTCAGCGGCACCATGGCGAACGTCCACTTCTCCAGCGGACGCGGCTATTCGTTCCATTACGACGTCTTCAACGCGTGGGATGTGCCGACGCTCGCCGCGCTCACCACCCACTGCATCAATGGCGGGCTTCAATGTGACCCGCGTGGATTCGACCAGTACAAGCCGGATCGCGGCGCCGCGCTCAACGAACATTACGAATTGCCCTGACCGAAGGCGTGGGCGCCGTCGTCATGACGGCGCCCATTCCCGTACGGCGTTATTGTGCTTTCTTCAATGTGGACAAGGCCTGCTCGCGCGTGCGTAAAACCTGCAATGCCAGGCTTCGCGTCTGCTGCTCGACACCGGATTGATCCTCGCTGTGCGCCAGACTCCGGCTCTGGTCAAGATGGCCTTTGATCTGGTCGACGACCAGCTTGTCGAACTCCCGGCCGACCAGTTTCGAGGCCTTGGCGACCTGATCGGCGGTGACCATGCCCGGCATCGGCATGCCCTGGTGCGGGTTGACCGGGGGCAGGCCGGCTTGGTCGCGCAGTTCCCGGAGCACGCTCAGCTCGGCGTCGGTGAATGCGCTGACCTGCGTCGCAAGCGCCTGGACCGCAGGCGAGCCGCTGCGGGAGGGCACGAGATCGAGCAGCGGTTTCAGCTGTTCGTCCATCGCGATGTTGATCTCGATCCAGGCCAGGTCCGTCCCACCGAAACTCACCGTGGGGGAGGCGGCGGCCGAGCTCGCAGCGGGCGGCGGCGCGGCCGGCCCTTGCGGCTGCGTGGAACACCCGGCCAGCCCGAGCACGCCGGCGGCGAGGAGCGCGCGAAACGCTTTCACGTCGGCAGTCTGACCTTTCCGCTCCCACAGTGTCAACGATTCGATATTGATGAGCGGCAACGTTTGCCGAAACGGTATAGAGCGCTCTCTCTATTGATTATCCCGCGTGGCCGAGTCTCCGATTTTGGTTGAGGCGAGCAGTGCCACGTGCGGTCGCAGCCTGCGGTCGCGGTGAGGGAGTCCGAGGGCGCACCGGGAGGAAGCCGTCGGGTTGTTGTGGCGCCGGCTTCAGGGACTGATGTCGGCTTCGCTGCGACACTGGCGGAGGAAGACTGTCGCGAGATGCTCCGGCAGGCCGACGGCGTCCGCCTCGCATGACGCCGAAGCCGTGACGCGACTGCGGCGTAGATACTGAACAAAGTCCGGGGCGAGGCGGTCGATGCGCAGCGATGAAGCGTGTCGCGTGCCGAAGGAAACGCGGATGGCAAGACGTTCCAGAGTGCGAAGCCGCAAAGGTCGCGGGGGGTGGGAGTGAGGTGCGCGGGCGCGAGCACTCAACACCGCCGGACTCACTCGGCACCCCTCACTCCTTCCGCGCCCGCGGTATGCAGAGTCTTGCAGCCTAAGAAGTTGATCACCTGGCGAACGTGCGCCTGGCGGGCAACCCCAGCTCCCTCAGCATGGCAGCCGCCGCAGACTGGGGCTCCGGCCGGCCGCCACCCGGCGTAGCCGTGGCGGGGTGCCTGGTCGCGGTGCCGCAGTGCCGGTGTGCAGTGCAGGAGTGCCGAGACGGAGCGTAGGAGTGGCCGGAGTAGTCGAGGACGCGGCGCCGGAGTGCCGGAGTGCGCAGGGCCGGAGTTTGGAGTGCGGGCGTGGGGAGTCGCGGTCCAGGGACGGCCGGGCTCCCCCCGCTCGATGCGGCGTGTCTCGCGGCGCGCTGGCCGGACGCCGGCACGGCTCAGCCGCGGCGGCACAGTGTGGGTGACGCCGGGCGGCTCAGGCGTTCTGCCACAGGCCTACCAGATTGCCCTCGGTGTCGTGGAAGTAGGCGCTGTAGCCCATGTCGCCCACCTGCTGGCGGCCTATCGCCACCTTCCCACCCAGCTTCTCGATCCGGGACAGGGCGTCGTCCAGGTCTTCGACGCCGATGGTGATGAGCGGGGCGGTGATCGGGCCCTGGCGGGCCAGCATTCCGCCGTTGATGGCTCCCGGCTCGGACGGGCGGCCCTGCTCGTCGGTCGGGGTCGTGGAGACCAGCGTGTACTGCATCTGCGGCATCGAGTTCAGCTGCCACCCGAACGCCTCGCGATAGAACGTCGTGGCCCGCTCGCCGTCGTCGAACGGCACCTCGAAATGAACGACCTTGTCCATGCGAAACCTCCTCCGTCATGCCGGAGCCTAAGCCCCGGCAAGCGGCCGCAGAAGCCTTTTCCCCTGGTCAAGTGCGGAAGGCGCCGGGGCGCTCCCCGAACAACGAGGAGCGCCCCGGGTTCTCCCGCGCCGGCCACCGCCAGACGTCCCGCGCGGGAAGCGCCGGACCCGTAGCCATCAGGACCGGTAGATGCCGAACTCCCAGAGCGAGTAGCCGTACGCCGTCGCGCGGACGGTGCCGGTGACCCGCACATAGCGGCCCGATCCGGAGACGTTCAGGTCGTCGAATCCGCCGTTCCCGGTGGTCGTGGAGTAGACCGGCGACCATGAGGTGCCGTCGGTCGACGTCTCGATCCGGTAGGACTTCGCGTACGCCGCCTCCCACGCCAGCTGCACATGATTGAACGACTGCACCGAACCCAGATCGACCTGCAGCCACGCGCTGTCCACCCATTCGCTCGCCCACCGGGTGCCATGGTCACCGTCCGTGGCGTACGACGGCAGCTGTGCACCGTTCGTGCCGGTCGGCTGGTAACTGGACGCGGTTGCGGCCTTTCCGCGGGACAGGTTCGTGCCGGGGACGGTCGGCGGGACGACCCGGATCGACTTCTGCTCGATACCGACGTTGCCCTGCCCGTCGTACGCGTAGACGTAGACCTTCCAGACCCCGAGCTTCTCCGGGGCCCGTACGGTGAAGGAGCCGTTGCCGTTGTCGGCGAACGAGACATTCGTCAATCCGGTGCCACCTCCGGCGTACTTGTCGGAGTACATGAGGTTGTAGCGGATCAGGTCGCCCTGAGGGTCGGACGCGGTGACCGAGACCGTGTAGGTGCCGCCGGCCGGCACCGACGTCTGGTTCGGCACCGACATCGCGGTGATCTCGGGAGGCGTGTTCGCCGGGTTCTGCCCGGTGTACGCCTTCGACAGCGAGTAGTACCCGTGCCGGCGCCAGCCGCCGGTGAAGGTGTTCAGCCAGACGCCGCCGAAGTCGTTCTCCAGGCCATAGTGGAACTCGGTCGCACCGAGAGCGACCGTCGGGTGCGCGTTGATCGCGTTCCAGCTCGCGGTGTACCCGTCGCGCTTCTGCAGATCCGTCGGCTCGGCCGGCACCCCGTTGACGTCGTTGGGCACTTCCCACTCGCCCGCCGGGCCACCCTCGGTGACGATGTAGGGCTTGGTGTAACCGCCCGCAACCCAGTCGTTGTACACGTTGCCGATCGCGCCGTACGAGTTGACCGCGAGCAGATCGAGATCCGGCGAGTACTGCTTGTAGTACGGCCAGGCGCCCGTGTACGCGTCCGTCGACGTGACCGGGTGGTTCGGGTCGGCCGCGTGGATCGCCTGCGCCAGCTGGTTGACGAACTTCGCGTACCCGACGCGGCGGGCCTCCACCTCGGCAGCGGAGAGACCGTGATCCTGCATCGTCAGGATGACCTCGTTCCCGACATCCCACATCAACACGCCCGGATTGTTCTTCAACGCATTGACTTGATTGACGATGGTTGACTTGACTGAATCCATGTAGACCGTGTCATGTACATAGTCGGCGCCCTGGTTCAGCCAGTGACCGACGACCACCTTGATGCCCTGCTGGGCGGCACGGTTCAGCAACGTCGGAGTGTTCGCGTCGTCCACGCCCCAGATACGGATCGTGTTGACGCCCATGTTCCTCAAGTCGCGCATGTAGCCGTCCGCCGCAGCCTGCGGCGGGCCGTAGGTCAGGCCCTTCACCTGGTAGCGCGAGCCGTTGACCTGCAGCTGCCAGTTGCCCTGCGTGCCGGTCACCTTCACCACGCTCGGCCCGGCCGGCGTGGACGGATCGGTCATCGCGGCCGGCGTGGTCCCGGTGGCCCGCGCGACGCTGACCGAGTCGACGCTGAGCACGCCGCCCGACGTGGTGTCGGCGGTCGGCGTGGTCTGGCCGGCGACCGCGTTCGGCAGCGAACCGCCGATCGCCAGGTCGAAGCGCAGGAAGAAGCCGTGGTGCACGGCCGCGTTCCAGGCGGCGACCCCGACCTGCGACTCGCGCACGATCCACGTCTGGCGGCCGTCGAGGTAGAAACGGATCTCCTCGTCGGTCTTGGTGCGGTCGATGACCTGCGAATACTCGTGGTAGCCGGTCTGGCATCCGGTGCACGAAGCCAACCCGGACGACCGGCCGTTGTACTCGGCGCACGGCCCGTCGGGCGCGGTCCCGCAGTGCAAGGTCTGAGCGAGCTGGTTGCGCCCGTTGACGTCGGTCATGATGTCCGTCTCGCCGACGCCGGGCCAGTTGTTGTAGTTGCCCCGGTACGCGGCCCCGGTCGCGCGGAAGCCCGGCCAGTACCCGAGCCCGTTCGCCACGTCCGGCTGCTTGAGCACCGCGGTGAACTCCGTCTGCTGACCGGCGAGGGGCTCGAAGTCGGTCCGCTGCGTCTCGATCCGGCCGGAGGTCCACTTGCCGGCGCCGTCACGGATGGCCTTGATGGTCAGCCTGCCGCCGCCGTCGAGGGAGACGTTCGCGGTGCTGGCGCTCGCGGTCTCGACCTCGCCGGTGCCCCAGTTCGCGGCGCCACCCGGGTACGAGGTGCCGGTACGCAACAGCCAGTTCGCCGCGGACGGGGAGGTGTTCGCCGCGCCGTCGAAGGTGTCCTGCCAGATCGTGGTGAAGTTGCCGGGCGGGCCGGTGGGCGGCGGATCGGTCGGGCCGCCACCGGACGTCCCGTAAACCTTGAACTCCCACAGCGAGTAGCCGTAACCGCCGGGCCGCGCCGTTCCGTACATGCGCACATAACGTCCACTGCCACTGACGGTAAGCGTCTCGGTGCCTCCGGCACCATTGCCGGTGGAGTAGATGTCGGTCCAGGCATTGCCGTCCGGCGAGGTCTGGATTTTGTACGCCTTACCGAACGCGGCCTCCCATTGCAGAGCGACCGACGTGATCGTGGAGGAGGCGCCCAAATCGACGCGCAGCCACTGTGGATCGGACCATTGGCTGGCCCACCGGGTGCCCGCGTTCCCGTCCGTGGCCAGCGATGCGGCGTAGCCGGCCCCTTCGTCGGACGACGCGATGGTCGTTTTTCCTTGCGAGAGCAGGGTTTCGGCGGCACGCGCGGCGAACGGCACGGCCGCGACGCAGGCCACCACGATCGACAGAACGATGAGGGGATTGAGGTATCGCCACGCTCGGCGCGGCGGGGAGGAAGCCGTGATCACGGGGACTCCAGGGGGATAGAGGGCTCGGGGAAAGCGCTCTCCGTCAATGGCGGAAGTGTTACGCCGGGCTTTCGCGCGTGTCAATAGGCGATGCCCTGGAGGGCAATTCAATGCGGACAAAAGCATTCATGCCCTTGACAGCGTGAGCTCCGCGGGAAGAAAGTGGTCCTGACTCGGAGAGCGCTCTCCAACCAGCCGCGGCTACCCGACCTCGATGACGCCCGGCCGAGCCTGCGGGTCCTCCGGCACCCCCACTTCGATCCGGAGCGGATCGCCTACCGGCGGGGCCATCTCGCGGCGGCGCACCGCCCCCGGCCGTCGGCGTCGATCTGTGGGGCTATGTCGCGGCGGCGCGCTGGGTGCCGGGTGCCGGCGTCGATCTGTGGGGCTATGTCGCGGCGGCGCGCCGGGTGCCGGGTGCCGGCGTCGACCTGCGGGGCTGTTTCGCCTGGTCGCTGCCGGACGACGTCGAGTGGGTGGTGCCGGACGACGTCCAGTGGGTGCTGCTGGACGACGTCGAGTGGGCGGTGGGTTACGGCAAGCGGTTCGGCATGAGCCGGGTGGGTGCCGACACCGAGGTCCGTACGGCGAAGACAGCGCGTTCTGGTGGCGGGACCTGATCGCCGCCGGTCGTCCGACTTGAGGTTTCCGTCGTGGTGAACCTGATGGCAACCGGTTGGCACTCGGCTGCCGGGGCGGGGTTTCCGAATGGTGGGGTATGACCGACACGATGATTGTTGAGCTGGGCCTGCAGGCGATGACGATCGCGGCGAAGATGTGTGCGCCGGTGCTGGTGACGGCGCTGCTGGTGGGGTTCGCGATCTCGTTGTTCCAGTCGGTGACGCAGATCCAGGAGGCGACGTTGTCGTTCGTCCCGAAGGCGGCGGCGGTGGGTGCGGCGTTGTTGTTCTCGGGCAATTGGATGTTGCACGAGATGGTGACGTACACGCAGCAGCTGTTCGAGCGCCTGCCGCAGCTGCTGGCGTGAGGTGAGTTGTCGCGAGAGGGCCGCCCCGGTGGGCGGCCCTTTTCGCGTTGGCGGGGCAGTGGCGGACCGGAGCCGGCCGGCCATCGCGGAAGAAAAATCCTGGAGCATGTCGAGGTCGGCGAGGTGGCTCCGACTGCAGGGCGACACGCGGTCGAGAAGGAGGAGGAACTCCAGTGAAGTACATGCTGATGATGTTCGGGGATGGCGGGGAGATGCTGGAGCAGCGGGACACCCAGTGGGTGCGGGACATGATCTCCTTCATGGGGGACTTCGATCGGGAGCTGGTCGAGTCGGGGGAGCTGGTTGCCTCCGAGGGGCTGGACTTTCCGTCGAAGGCCAAGACGGTGAGCCTGGACGAGGGGCAACCGGTGGTCACGGACGGGCCGTTCGCGGAGGCCAAGGAGTCGCTTGCCGGGTTCTGGATCCTGGACGTGAAGGACGAAGCCCGGGCGATCGAGCTGGCCGGCCGGGTGGCGGTCTGGGCGCAGAAGGTGGAGCTGCGGTCGATCCCGGACGGGCCGCCGGCGGTCTGAGGACGAATGACGGGAGGGCGGGATGACGGTCGAGGCGGTGCTCCGGGAACTGGCGCCTCACGTGCTCGCGGTGCTTGTCCGGCGGTACGGGCAGTTCGACGCCGCCGAGGACGCTGTTCAGGAAGCGCTTCTCGCCGCCTCCCTGCAATGGCCCCGGGAGGGCGTGCCGGAGAACCCCCGCTCGTGGCTGGTGTCGGTGGCCGGGCGTCGGCTCGTGGACGAGTTCCGCAGCGACAGCGCCCGGCGCCGACGGGAAGCCACCACGGCGCTCGGCGAGACTCATGGCGAAATCTCGGACCGGGACGACACGCTGACGCTGCTGTTCCTGTGCGCGCATCCCTCGCTGTCCGCGCCGTCGCAGCTCGCGCTCACGTTGCGGGCGGTCGGCGGGCTCACGACGGCGGAGATCGCGGCGGCTTTCCTGGTGCCGGAGGCGACGATGGCTCAGCGGATCAGCCGCGCCAAGCAGACCATTCGCCGGAGCGGGCAGGGCTTCGACCCACCGCGGCCAGGCCGGGAGCGGGCCGAGCGGCTCCGCGTCGTACGGCAAACCCTGTATTTGATCTTCAATGAGGGTTACACCGCGAGTGGCGGGCCGGATCTGCAGCGGGCCGACCTCACCGCCGAGGCGATCCGGCTCACGCGGATGCTGGCCGAACTCGTGCCGGACGATCATGAGACCCGGGGGCTGCTGGCTTTGATGCTGCTCACCGACGCGCGACGGCCGGCACGCACCACACCGGACGGTGAGCTCGTGCCGCTCGACCGGCAGGACCGGCGGTTGTGGAGCAAGGAGCAGATAGCCGAGGGCGTCGCGCTCATCTCCTCGACGCTGGGGCGCGGGCCGATCGGCCCCTACCAGATCCAGGCGGCGATCGCCGCCCTGCACGACGAGGCGCCGACCGACGACCAGACCGACTGGCCGCAGATCCTCGCCCTGTACGACGTGCTGGAACGCATCTCGCCGGGACCGGTGGTGACGCTCAACCGGGCGGTGGCGGTGGCGCGCACCCGCGGACCGCTCGCCGGGCTGGCGGTCCTGGGCGACCTCGCCGGCGACGCCCGGATGACCGGCAACCACCGGGTGGAGGCGGTCCGGGCGCACCTGCTCGAACAGGCCGGCCACCACGAGGAGGCCCGTGAGGCCTTCCGGACCGCCGCCCGGCTGACCACCAGCGTGCCGGAACGCCGGTATCTCATCGCGAAGGCATCTCTTACAACGCCCGAACATTGATCCGGGCATGATGGGCCGGTGACCGATGCCCCCTCGAAAGGGCTGGTCCTCGTGGTCGAGGACGAGCGCCCGATCGCCGACCTGGTGCGGCTCTACCTGAGCCGGGAGGGGTTCGGCGTGCACGTCGAGCACGACGGGACGGCGGGTCTCGCGTCCGCGCGCAGGCTGCGGCCGGTGGCCTGCATCCTGGACATCGCGCTGCCGGGCATGGAGGGCACCGAGATCTGCCGCCGGATGCGGGCGGACGGTGACTGGACGCCGGTCATCTTCCTGACCGCGCGCGACGACGAGGTCGATCGGATCATCGGGCTGGAGCTGGGCGGCGACGACTACGTGACCAAGCCGTTCAGCCCGCGCGAGCTGGTCACCCGGGTGAAGGCGCTGCTGCGCAGGGCGGCGGGACCACCGGACGGCGGGCCGGTGCGCACGCTGGGCCCGGTGGTGCTCGATCCGACCCGTCGGCTGGTCACCGTGAACGACCAGCCGTTGTCGCTGACGCCGACCGAGTTCGATCTGCTCGAGCACCTGCTGAAACGGCCGGGGCGGGTCTTCACCCGCGAGGAGCTGCTGGCCGCGGTGTGGGGGTACGCGTCGGCGGCCGGCACCCGGACGGTCGACGTCCACGTCGCGCAGGTCCGGGCCAAGCTCGGCACCGCCGCGCCGCTCATCCGGACCGTCCGCGGCGTCGGCTACACGGCCGATGTTTAGGACCCTCACCGGCCGCGTCGTCCTGGTCACCGTGGCGACCGCGGTGGTGGCGGTGATCGTGACCGCGCTGGTGGCCGTCCCGGTCGCGGTGCGCGGGCAGAGCACGCAACTGCGCGCCGAGCTGGTCGACAAGAGCGCCCTCGCCGTCGAACTGCTCGCCACCGAGAAGCCGGCCGCCCGCGAACGTATCGTCCGGTCGCTGCGCCAGGACGGCATCGAGGTCTACCTGATCCGGCGCGGCGTGGTGGACCGTGCCGGACTGCCCGACCGGATCGTGCAGCGGGTCGCCGGCGGCACCCTCGTCGACACGCGCGCGCAGGTGGCCGGGCGCGCGTCCTTCGTGGTGGGGCGGCCGTTGTCCGGGGTGAACAGCGGGGTCGTGCTGACCCGCGCGGCCGCGTCCGGCACCGCGGTGCGGGTGCTCGGCAGCGTCTGGATCGCGCTGCTCGCGGGTCTGCTGGGCGGTGTCCTGGCGGGCGCGTTGCTGGCCCGGTTCATCGCGCAGCCGATCCGGCTGGCGGCGAGCGCGGCCGGCCGGCTGTCCGCGGGCGACCGCTCGGTGCGCATCTCCCGGCACGGCCCGGCCGAGTCGGCCGAGCTGGCCGACGCGTTCAACCAGCTCGCTGCCGCCTTGCAGACCAGCGAGGGGCGGGAACGCGACTTCCTGCTGTCGGTCTCGCACGAGTTGCGTACGCCGTTGTCCACGATCAGGGGTTATGCCGAGGCTCTGGCGGACGGGGTCGTCGGCCCGGACGGCTCCGAGAAGGCCGGCGCCACCATGCTCGCCGAGGCGGACCGACTGGACCGGCTCATCTCCGACCTGCTCGTGCTGTCCCGTCTGGAGGCCGCCGACCTGCCGCTGGACATCATGCCGGTGGACCTGGTCGAGCTGATCCGCGCGGCGGGTGACGCCTGGGCGGCCCGCTGCGTGCCGGACGGCCCGCTGCTGCGCGTGCAGGTGCCGGACCGCCCGATCGTGGTGACCACCGACCCGGGCCGGGTCCGGCAGGTGATCGACGGGCTCTGCGAGAACGCGCTGCGGGTGGTGCCGGCCGGGCGGCCGCTGGTGCTGGCCGCCCGGGCCGGTGACCGGGCCGCGGTTCTCGAGGTGCGCGACGGCGGCCCCGGCTTCACCGACGAGGACCTCGCCGTGGCCTTCGAGCGGGGCGCGCTCAACCGGCGCTACCGCGGCGTCCGCAAGGTGGGCAGCGGACTCGGCCTGGCCCTGGCGGCCCGGCTGGTGACCCGGCTCGGCGGCCGGATCACCGCGGGCCACGCCCCCGAGGGCGGGGCCATGTTCACCGTCGAACTGCCCTACTGAAGGAACCCGCCCATCGGCGACAGCAGCAGCTTGCCCAGATCCGCGGCGATCCGGTCGAGGTGGGCGCGTTCGGCGTCGGTGGCGGCCATGTCGTGCCGCATCCCCCACAACTTCTGCGCGTTGCGCCAGGCCACATTGCGCGTGTACTCGACCGCCTCGCCCTGCCACCAGTCGTCGAGGCATCCGTTCATCGTGTCGATGAGCAGCTGCCACTTGTCCAGATAGCCGCGACGCAGACCGGGGATCGCCTCCGCGAAGATGTCGTTGATCTGCAGGTAGTCGTGGTGCTGGTCGCTGTCGTCTATCGGGTCGGTGCCCAGGTGGTCGAACGTCGTCACCAGCGCGAACGGCAGGTCGAAGTTGATGTGCGCGTTCACCCCGGCGCACGCCGCCGGAAGTGGCCGGCAGTCCGGGCCGGGGATGCGGACGAACAGACCCGCCCAGACCCGCGGGCAGCGCGGGCTGGCGTCCGGTCCGGCCCAGGCGCGCAGCGCGTCGAAATAGCGGGCCGCGAACTCGACGTCCAGCCGGGCCAGGAACGCGGGGTCCTTGAACCGGCCCGCGTAGAGCCGCTCCAGCACGCTCTCGGTGATGGTCAGGTAGAGCTTGTTGAAGTCGCAGAGGGGGTTCTCCCCGAGCAACGGTGGCACCCGGCCGAGGACGTCCTGCAGCTTCGTCAGCTGGTCCACCACGGCGGGAACGTCGTCGGGGTGTCCCTGCAGCAGCTCGGACATCTCCTGCCGCACCGGTCCCCAGACCGACTGAGTCATCGGATCCTCCACGTAATCCTCACGTCGGAGGGCCCCCCAGCACCGCCCGGCGACGGTGGCCGCCGGGCGGTGCTCCCCCGTGGAGAGACCCTTTCACCGGCGACGGGCGCGGGGATCGGTAGAACTACGTATTCCGGAGCGCGGAGACGTACGTAGATAACGAAACGGTCACGCCGCGGTCAGGAAGACCCGGCTGGCCTGCACCCGCGTCCGTACCTGGAGCTTGTCGAAGATGTGACCGACGTGGACACCGACCGTGCGCTCGCTGATGAACAGCCGCTCGCCGATCTCCCGGTTGGTCAGGCCCTCGGCGACCGCCGCCAGCACCTCACGCTCGCGCTGGGTGAGAGCGCCCAGCTCATCGCCCGGTTGCGGGGACGGCGCCGGCATCGACACGGTGTCCTCGTCGCCGCCGAGCGACACCCGGAACTTCTGCGCCACCGTCCGTATCTCGGCCGCGAACGGGCGGGCGCCCATCTGCGTCGCGGTCCGGTACGCCTCCCGCAGCGCCGCGGTCGCCGCCTGCCGCCCGGACCTGCGCCGCGCCAGGGCCGCCTCGGCCTGGCGCAGCCGCGAGTACGCCGCCGGATAGGGCTGGTTGCGCCGGTCCCACGCGGTGGCCGCCCGCAGCCAGGGCGCCGGATCGTGCCGGTCCTCGATCCGGCTGATCTCGGCCGCGCACAGGTCGAGATAGCCGTCGATGACGGCCCGTACCGGGGCGGCCGCGTTGCCCACCCCCTGCGCCATCCGGTCGACCACGGTGCGCAACCGGCGGATCGCGCCCGGATCGACCGGTTCGCCGGCCGCGTGCGCCTCCGCCTCGGCCCGCAGACCGTGCCAGGCCAGCACGCCGAGCAGCACCAGGTCGTCGGAACGGGTCTCGGTGAGGCCGCGCTGCACGGCGGCGCGGGCGGCGGCGTGCCGGCCCTGCCACATCGCCAGCCCGGCACGCAGGGTGAGCATCGGCAGCACGTGCCGGGCGCCGCCGCCGGCCAGCAGCGTCGCCACCGCCTCCAGGTCACGGTGTGCGGCCTCCACGTCGCCGAACCCGACCCAGAGCCGGCACCGGGCCAGCAGCAGCTCGACCGCGTCGGCGCCGGACGGGCGGTTGCGCATCGCCGTCTCCAGCACCGCGTCCGCCTCGGCCCACTGCCCGACGCGGAACAGACCGTTGCCGGCGATCGCCAGCAGCCGGGTCTGGTACGTGCGGCCGACGCCCATCGAGGCCAGCCGATCCGCGCCGCGGCGGGCGACCAGCACGCCCTCCTCGATGTTGTTCAGCGGGCCGGTGAGCAGCTCGGCGAGGTGCAGATAGGCCACGCCGATCGTGTCCGGGTGCCCCGAGCGCTCGGCGATGTCGACCGCGTGCCGGATCACGGCGAGCCCGGCGTCGGGATCCTCCCGGAACGCGGCGCTGAAGCCGAGGGCGGCACTCGCCCGTACCAGATCGGCGGTTGATCCGTTGACCTCGGCCATCTCCAGGGCCGCCTGGGCCCGGGCGTTGGCGTCCGCGTAGCGGCCCAGGTGAAGCAGCAGCTCAGCGAGGTGAGCGGCGGCCGAGACGCGCTGCTGCGGGGTGCACTCCGAGGCGTCGAGGGCACGCTGATATTCCACCTCGGCGGTCGCCGACCGGCCGGCCGCCGCCAGGTACCGCGCGCGGCGCAGGTGCAGCTCGCACTGCCCGGGACCGTCCGGCCGGCCGGCCAGCTCCGCCAGCCTGGTCAGCGCCCGCGCGTGCTCGCCGCACAGGTGCGCCGACTCGGCCCCGTGGGCCAGCAGCTCGGTGCGTTCCGGCGCGTCCTCGGTGGTCAGCTCCAGCGCCAGCGACCAGTACCGGTGGGCCTCGGTGAAGCCGTACAACTTCTCCGCCGAGCGGGCCGCCGCGACCACCGACGGCAGCGCGCGAGCGGGCTCGCCGGCCTGCCGCCAGTGGTAGGCCAGCCTGGCGTGGTCCGGCGAGCCCTCCTCCAGCGACTCCGCGTACCGGCGGTGCAGCGCGGTGGCCTCGGCCGGCAGCACCTCGGCGGCCAGGATCTCGGCGACCAGGCGGTGCCGCAGGCGGTATCCCTCGGTCGAACTGGCCACGAACCGGTGCGCCACGGCCGCGCGGATCGCCTCGATGAGCTGGTCCTCGTCCAGCTTCGTGACCTTCGCGAGGACGGCGTGATCGACCGGCTCGACCCCGGCGGCGACCGCGTGCACCACGGCGTGCGCGTTCGGCGGCAGCTCGTCCACCCTCGACAGGAAGATCTCCCGCAGCGTGTCGGACAGCTCGACCCGGCCGTCGCGCAGGTCCCGCGCCAGCTCCTCGGCCACGAACGGGTTGCCGCCGCTGCGCTTGTAGACCCGGTCGGCGTCCTCCGGCTCGATCGTCTCGCCGGCGATCGCGGTGACCAGCTCGATCGTCTGCTCCCGGTCCAGCGGGGCCAGCTCCACCACCCGCACCGAGCGCAGCCGCCGCAGCTCGGCCAGCACCCGGCGCAGCGGGTGGGCGCCGTGCAGCGCCTCGGCCCGGATCGCGGCCAGCACCGACAGCTTCACGTCGCCGAGGCCGGCCAGCAGGTAGAGAAGCAGCTGGCGGGTGCTGCGGTCGGCCCACTGCAGATCGTCGAGCACGAGCAGCAGCCGCTGGTCGCCGGCCACCGCGCGCAGGTCCCGGGAGACCCGCTCGAGCAGGGCGCCGGCGTCGGTGGCCTGACCACTGTGGTCGAACTGCCGCAGCGCCTGCAGAACCGGGTGCAGCGGGGACGCGTCGCCGATGTCGAGGCACGCCCCGGACAGCACGGCGAAACCCGCGCCGCGCATCGCCCCGGCGGCCTCGCGCAGCAGCCGGCTCTTGCCGACGCCGCTCTCCCCGGTGATGAACACCGCGGCCGTGCCGCCAGGGCCGGCGTTGCGCAGGTCGGACTGAACCTCGGCCAGCGTGCCGGTGCGCCCGACAAGCGGCCCGTCGTCCTCCTCGCTGGCCATGCGAGCCACCCTAAACCGTATCGACGTAGCACGTTGTCGTCGGTTCGGACCTTTCTTGGTCACAAAAATGACCTTCCCGCCGAGTGTCAGAGATACGTCGTTCTGCGGATCCGCCGGGTGCTTGCCGGCTGGCACGGTTCACCCGGGGCAGATGCAGTGAACCGGGGGAGCGTGAGACATGACCGCGAGCGCAGGCGCCGTCGCCATCAGGGGGCAGGAGCGGCGACAGACCGTCACCGTCCTCTTCCTCGACATCGTGGGCTACACCGCGTTGGTCGACGAACTGGACTGTGCGGAGATCCGCGCGTTGCAGCGCGACTACTTCTCCATCGTGTCCGAGGTGGTCCGCTCGGGCGGCGGGGTGGTGGAGAAGTACGTAGGTGATGCGGTCATGGCCGTCTTCGGCACCGGCGAGGACGGCTTCGGACCCGAGGCGGCCGCCTCGGCGGTACGGGTGGGCCTGTCGGTCCAGGAGGCGTTGAGGGGGCAGCTCCTGGCCGGCAGGTTCGCTGTACGGACGAGGGCCGGCCTGGCCACCGGCGACGTGATCGTGGACATGGCCGCGGCGCGTGACTTCGGGCACGCGATGATCAGTGGGAACGTGGTGAACACCGCCGCGCGGCTCCAGGCGTACGCACCCCATGACACCGTCGTGGTCTGCGCCGCCACCCGGGCGGTGACCGACGAGTTGATCGCGTACCAGGAGATGCCGCCGGTGCGGGTGGCCGGCAAGCCCTACCCGCTGGACCTGTGGCGGGCGCTGGAGCCGCAGCGGGTACCGGCGCTGTGCGTGTCGTAAATCACGAGCCGTAACTTTTGTCCGTATAGTCGGGCGTCTCGCGGTGCGGCTCCCAGAACTGTCGGACCCTCCCGGTATTCTCGCCGCGTCTTGACCACTAGGGCCGATGGGAAGTGCCACCTCGTGACCGCGGAGATCCTGTACGGGGCTGATGACCTCACGCACCTCGAGGGGCTGGATGCCGTCCGGAAGCGCCCGGGCATGTATATCGGCTCCACCGACAGCCGGGGCGTCAACCACCTGGCCAACGAAATCATCGACAACTCGACCGACGAGGGTGTCGCCGGGCACGCCACGAAGGTGGCGGTGACCCTGCACGCCGACGGGTCGGTGCAGGTCGACGACGACGGCCGGGGCATCCCCACCGACATCAACGCGAAGTCCGGGCTCAACGGCGTCGAGCTGGTGCTGACCCGCCTGCACGCCGGCGGCAAGTTCGGCGGCTCGGGGTACAAGACCTCCGGTGGTCTGCACGGCGTCGGCGCCTCCGCGGTGAACGCGCTGGCCCTGCGCTTCGACGTCACGGTGAAGCGGGACGGCAAGGTCCACGAGATCAGCTTCCAGCGCGGCGTGCCCGGCGTGTTCGACGGTCCCGGCCCCGACGCGGCCTTCCACCGCGAGTCCGGCCTGCGCGTCGTGCGCAAGATGAAACGCGGCGAGCCGACCGGCACCTCGATCCGGTACTGGTACGACGCCCGCTATTTCGAGACCGGCGCCCGGCTCGACGTCGACCTGGTCCGCACCAAGCTGCGCAACACGGCGTTCCTGGTCCCGGGCGTGATGTACACGTTGCGGGACGAGACCGCCGAGGAGACCACGAACGAGACCTTCCACTACCCGCACGGCCTCACCGACATGGTCGAGTTCCTCACCCACGCGGGTGACAAGCCGGTCTCCGGCATCCTGATGATCACCGGCGAGGGCACCTACAAGGAGAACGCCGCCGACGCCAACGGCGTCATGCAGGCCAACGTCGTGCGGCGGGCCGAGATCGAGGTGGCCTTCCGGTGGGGTACGGGATATGAGCGCACCATCGAGTGCTTCACGAACACGATCCGCAACGTGCACGGCGGCACGCACCGCAAGGGGTTCGAGCGCGCGCTGGTGCGGGCGCTGACCGACGCCATCCGCAACACCCGCGGGCTGCTCAAGCCCAAGGAGGATCCGCCGGTCCTGGACGACCTGCTGGAGGGCATGACCGCGGTCATCCACGTGCGGGTGCCCGAGCCGCAGTTCACCTCGCAGACCAAGGACGAGCTGTCCACCGCCGGGGTCGCCCGCGTGGTGCAGGGGCTGGTCGAGGCGTACGTCAAGGAATGGATCGACGGCCGCAAGACGAAGGCCGAGGCCCGCACGGTCCTGCAGAAGGTGGTGGACGCCGCCCGCGTCCGTCTCACCCAGAAGCAGCAGAAGGACGCGGCCCGGCGCAAGACCGCGCTCGAGGGCGCGTCGATGCCGCCCAAGCTGGTCGACTGCCGCGCCACCGGCATCGCCCGCAGCGAGCTGTACATCGTCGAGGGTGACAGCGCGCTCGGCACCGCCCGGATGGCCCGCAGCTCGGAATACCAGGCGCTGCTGCCCATCCGCGGCAAGATCCTCAACGTGCAGAAGGCCAGCCTTCAGCAGGTGCTCGACAACGCCGAGTGCTCGGCGATCGTGCAGGTGCTGGGGGCCGGCTCCGGGCGCACGTTCGAGCTGGGCGCGATGCGCTACGGCCGGGTCATGATCATGGCGGACGCGGACGTCGACGGCTCCCACATCCGGACGCTTTTGATCACGCTGTTCGCGAAGTACATGCGCCCGGTGATCGAGGAGGGCCGGCTGTTCGCCGCGATGCCGCCGCTGCACAAGGTGGTCACCAAGGGGCGCAACTCCGAGACGATCTTCACCTACACGCAGCAGGAGATGGAGAGCACGGTCAACCGGCTGGAGCGCGCGGGCAAGAGCGTGCAGAAGCCGGTGCCCCGGTTCAAGGGCCTCGGCGAGATGGACGCCGACGAGCTGTGGGACACCACGATGAACCCGGCGACCCGGACCGTCCGGCGGATCACGATGATCGACGCCGAACGCGCCGAGGAGACCCTCGAACTGCTGATGGGCGAGCGGGTGGAACCCCGGAAGAACTGGTTGATCGAGGCCGCCGGCCGGATCGACCAAGAGACGATCGACGCCTGAGAGGGTTCTGTTTTCCATGGCACGCCGCAAGAACGACAAAGAGCGCGTCGACCTGTCCGCGTTCGACCAGGCCGGCGCCCGGGTCATCGACAACCCGCTGACCACCGAGGTCGAGGACTCCTACCTCGAATACGCCTACTCGGTCATCCACTCGCGCGCCCTGCCCGACGCCCGCGACGGCCTCAAGCCGGTGCACCGGCGCATCCTGTGGTCCATGTCCGAGCAGGGCCACCGCCCCGACCGCGCGTATGTGAAGTCCGCGCGCGTCGTCGGCGACGTGATGGGTAAGTACCATCCGCACGGCGACGTGGCGATCTACGACGCCCTGGTCCGGCTGGCGCAGGACTTCTCGCTGAACGCGCCACTCATCGACGGGCACGGCAATTTCGGATCGCCCGACGATGGACCGGCGGCGGCGAGATACACCGAGGCCCGCATGTCGCGTGAGGCGATGCTGCTGGTCGGGGAGCTGGGCGAGGGCACGGTCGACTTCAAGCCGACCTACGACGGCAGCGATCTCGAACCCAAGGTGCTGCCGGCGGCCTTCCCGAACCTGCTGGTCAACGGCACGTCCGGCATCGCGGTCGGGATGGCCACCAACATGATCCCGCACAACCTCGGCGAGGTGGTGGCGGCCGCGCGGCACCTGATCACCAATCCGGAGGCGTCGCTCGACGAGCTGATGCGCTTCGTGCCCGGCCCCGACCTGCCCACCGGCGGTCAGCTGCTCGGCCTGGACGAGGTGCGCCGGGCGTACGAGACCGGCCGCGGCGTGGTGCGCATGCGGGCCCGGGCGCAGACCGGACCCCTCGAGGGCGGGCGCGGGCGTCAGGCCATCACGGTCACCGAGCTCCCGTACGGCGTCGGCAGCGAAAAGATCATCGAAGCCATCACGGACGAGGTCAAGGGCAAGCTGATCACCTCGGGTCCGCGGCGCGGGCAGCGGCAGGCGGCGCGTCTGCAGGGCATCGCCGACGTGAAGGACCTGACCGACCGCGAGCACGGCACCCGGCTGGTCATCGAGTGCAAGGTCGGCGTCAACCCGCAGGCCCTGCTCGCCGACCTCTACCGGCTGACCCCGCTGGAGTCCTCGTTCGGCATCAACAACCTGGTGCTGGTCGACGGGCAGCCGCGCACGCTCGGGCTCAAGCCGCTGCTCGAGGTGTTCGTCAACCACCGGTACGAGGTGGTGACCCGCCGCACGGAGTACCGCCGCACCAAGCGCGCCGACCGGCTGCACCTGGTCGACGGCCTGCTGATCGCGCTGATCGACATCGACCGGGTGGTCGCGATCATCCGGGGCAGCGACGACGCGGCCGCCGCCAAGGCGTCACTGATGGACGAGTTCAGCCTCTCCGACATCCAGGCGACGTACATCCTGGACACCCCGCTGCGGCGGCTCACCCGCTTCGACCGCATCGAGCTGGAGACCGAGCAGGAGCGGCTGCGCGCCGAGATCGCCGAGCTGTCCCGCATCCTCGACGACGTCGACGTGCTCAAGCAGGTCGTCTCCGAGGAGCTGGCGTCGGTGGCGTCGGAGTTCGGCACGCCGCGGCGCACCACGCTGATCGACGGCGACCTCAAGGAGGTGCTGGCCGCGTCGGTGCCGGCCGGGCCGCTCGAGGTGGCCGACGACCCCTGCCAGATCATCCTGTCGGCGACCGGGCTCATCGCCCGGACCGCGGCGGAGTCGGAGGAGGCCACCGAGGGGCGGCGCCGCTCGGGGCGGGTGAAGCACGACGCCGTACGGGCGGTCATCCACTCGACCGCACGAGGGCGCATCCTGCTGATCACCAACCGCGGGCGGGCGTTCAAGACCGACGTGCTGCCGCTGCCGGTGCTGCCGGAACAGTCCGGCACGGTGTCGGTGCGCGGCGGCATGTCCGCGTCGGAACTGGTACCGCTGGAGGGCGGCGAGAGGGTCGTCGGGCTCGCGCCGCTCGCGGGCGACGGGTCGCCGGGCATCGCGATGGGCACGCGGCAGGGCGTGGTGAAGGTGTGCGCGCCGGAGTGGCCGGTCCGGTCCGACGAGTTCGAGGTGATCACGCTCAAGGACGGCGACGAGGTGCTCGAGGCGGTCTGGCTGACCGACGGCTCCGAGTCGCTGGCGTTCATCACGTCCGACGCGTCCCTGCTGCACTTCCCGGCGAAGAATGTGCGGCCGCAGGGCTTGAAGGGCGGCGGCATGGCCGGCATCAACCTGTCCGCCGACGCCGAGGTGATCTCGTTCAACGTGGTGAACACGAAGGACAGCGAGCACGGCGCCCCGATGGTGGTGACGTCGACGGGCACGCAGGCGAAGGTGACGCCGTTCGTGGCGTACCCCGCGAAGGGCCGGGCGACCGGCGGCGTGCGGGTGCAGCGCTTCCTGAAGGGCGACACGCGGCTGGCGGTCGCCTGGGTGGGCCCGAGGCCGGTGGGCGCGAGCAGCACAGGCGACCCGGTCGAGCTCCCGGAGCCCGACGCCCGCCGCGACGGCTCGGGCGAGGCCGTCCTGATGGGCCCGCAGATCGTCGGCCACTTGATCGAGCGAGGCTGACGCCCGGCGAGGCGGGCCGGCAGGCGCCCACCCGCCTCGCCGCCCTGCCTGACCATCAGCCCTCCCGCGCTGGCTGGTCACCTTGCCGGTCCGGCTCTCGGGCGCTGCCCCGCACGGGCCTCGCGGCCTGGCCGCCCTGCGTGACCATCAGTTGTTCCGTCCTGGCTGGCTGCCTTGCCGGCCCGGCTTCCGGGCGCTGCCACGCAGAGGCCTCGCCGCCTGGCCGCTGTGCCTGACCATCGGCTGTTCCGTCCTGGCTGGCTGCCTTGCCGGCCCGGCTTTTCGGGCGCTGCCCCGCAGGGGCCTCGCCGTCTGGCCGCCGTGCCTGACCATCAGCTGTTCCGTCCTGGCTGCTGCCTCGCCTGTCTCCGGGCGCGCCCCGCACCGGCCTCGCCGCCTGGCCGCCGTGCCTGACCATCAGCTCTTCCGCCCTCGCTGGCGGCCTCGCCAGCCCGGCCCCCGACGCTGCCTCATACGGGCCTCGCTGTCTCGCGTCGGCCTGCGTCGGCTGACCTGCCGCTCCGCCGCGGCCTGCTGCTCGGGCCCGGCTGGGGCCTGCCGCCCGTCCCGGTTCGCTGTAGACCGATGGCATGCCGCCGGTCGGCCTCGCCGGCCGCCGCCTCGCGCGCCGGCCCGCCGTCTGCCTCGCGTGCCGGCCCCGCGGCCCACCGAGCCCACTGCCGCGGCCTGCCGGCCCGAATTGAGGATCATGCCCGGCTGGCGGATGAGCGCGTTGTTCTGCGGCCGTATGACCCGGCGTTGGGT
>NZ_CAKUCL010000025.1 GCF_934643405.1 uncultured Actinoplanes sp. | reverse complement strand
GCGAAGGCGGAGGCGGCGCGGAAGCAGCGAAGGCGGAGGCGGCGCGGAAGCAGCGAAGGCGGAGGCGGCGCGGAAGCGGCGGAGGCGGGGCTAAGGCAGCGCGGAGGCGGCAGCAGGAGCCGAGGCGCGGAGGCCGGGAGGTAGCGACGGAGGGGCGGAGGCCGGGAGGCGACGGAGGCGGCACGGAGGTCGCAGAGGCGGCGCGGCGGCGGAGACGCGGCGGCAGCAGCCGCGAAGACGGCAGCGCGAAGACGACGGCGCGGCGGCGACGGCGCGGAGGCGACGGCGCGGCGGCGGTGGAGGCAGCAGCCAAGGGGCCGAGGCGGCGGAGGCGGCGGAGGCGGCGACGCGAGGCAGCGCGGGAGGCGGCGGCAGCCGCGGCGCGGAGGCAGCCGCGAGGCGAGGTCGGAGGCCGTGGAATCCGAAGAAGGGAGGAGGCCGGACCAGGTAGAGATCGCGAGCCACCGGATGGCGAAGCCGACCCCACACAAAGGCAAGGCCGCCGACAGGCGCCGAAGCCGACCCCCACCGCCGAAGGCGACCCCAGCCCACCCCCCACCAACCGCAACCAACCGCACCGTGGGGCGTCCGGGGGCTCGGCCCCCGGAGCAAACATCCAAAGTCCCCCTGGTCCGCGCTTTCCGCGGACAGGGGGACCCAGGGACTTTGGTCGGGAGGGGGGACGCACAGCGCCTCCGGCACTGGGTCGTTGGGCTCCTCGAGAGATTGTCGCCAAGCTCGAGTGAGGATCCGCGTACGGCGTCGCGCCCTCCCGCAGAGAGCATCCTGCCGACACTGTGATCGGTGCGCAAGTCCTCGCCGGGTGGAATCTTCAACTATTGGCTGATCGCCGGTTACGCAGTGTCATCCCAGCAGGCCGGCCTCTCGGGCGCCGCGCAGGGACGGCTTGATGTGATATGTCGGGCCTACCTGGGCGGCCACCGCATCGAGGGTCTTGAGCCCCTCGCCGGTGTTGTAGACGACGGTTTCGCGCGACGGGTCGAGTTTGCCGCTCTCGACCAGCTTCTTCAGGACGGCGACCGTGGTGCCGCCCGCGGTCTCGGCGAAGATGCCGGTGGTCTCGGCCAGCAGGCGGATGCCGGCCCGGATCTCGTCGTCGTCGGCGTAGTCCATCCAGCCGCCGGTACGCCGTACGGCCTCGATGGCGTAAGCCCCGGCGGCGGGGTCGCCGATGTTCAGCGACTTCGCGATGCCGGTCGGCTTGACCGGGACGATCTCGTCGGTGCCGCTCTGCAGGGCGGTGGCGATCGGGTTGCAGCCGGCCGACTGGGCGCCGAAGACGGTCCAGCCGTCCGGCGGCGCGGTGGCGAGGCCGATCTCGACCAGTTCGGAGAACGCCTTGTCCACCTTGGTGAGCAGCTCGCCGGAGGCCATCGGGATGACCACCTGGGCCGGGATGCGCCAGCCGAGCTGCTCGGCCACCTCGTACCCCAGGGTCTTGGAGCCCTCGGCGTAGAACGGGCGCACGTTCACGTTGACGAACGCCGTGTCCTCGAACTCGTCGGTTTCCACGAGTTCGCCGCAGAGACGGTTGACGTCGTCGTAGGACCCCTCGATGGCGACGAGATCACCGCCGTACACCGCGGTGGTGATGATTTTCCCGGACTCGAGGTCCGCGGGGATGAAGACGATGCTGGGCGCGCCGGCGCGGGCGGCGTGTGCGGCGACCGAGTTGGCCAGGTTGCCGGTGGAGGCGCAGGCGAACCGGCTGAAGCCAAGGCCGCGGGCGGCGGTGAGCGCCACCGAGACGACCCGGTCCTTGAACGAGTGGGTCGGGTTGGCCGAGTCGTCCTTGACGTACAGCGGCGCGTTCAGGCCGACCGCGGCGGCCAGGGCGGGCGCGGCGACCAGCGGGGTGAGACCGGGGTCGAGGGTGACCCGGGTGGACGGGTCCTGACCGGCGGGGAGCAGGGCGGCGTACCGCCAGATGTTCTGCGGGCCCGACTCGATGTCGGCCCGGGTGACCCGCGCGAGCGCCTCCTGGTCGTAGGCGACCTCGAGCGGGCCGAAACACTCGTAGCAGGCGTGCTGGGCGACCAGCGGGTACTCGGCGCCGCAGGCACGGCAGACGAGCCCGCGGGCGGGCGAGGTGAAAGTGGGTGCACTGACGAGGGACGTCATCGAGGCCTTCCTCTCATCTTTCCCCGCGGCGATCTGCCGGCGGGGACGGAATTAGCACCTGCCGCGCGCGGCCTCATCATCGAGACTTCGCGGTGGTTGCCGGGGCTTCACAGGGCCGTTCCCTCTGCCCCTCTGGATGAGGTGTTCAGTTGTGTCCCCTACCTTACGACGCCGTCGCGGTCGCCAGGTGAAGGTATCCCGACCAGTGAGCTACGACGTGATGTCCTTCCTGGTGAAGCGCCAGAAGGCCAGCGACCAGAAGAGTGTGGCGTAGACCACCGCGGTGATCGCGCCCTTGGCGATGTCGTCGATCTGGGCCGGTGTGGAGAGCAGTCCGAGCCAGGCGTCGCTGTAGTGGCTGGGCAGTACGTTGCGGATGCTGCCGAGCGCGGTGATCTGGTCGAGGATGCTGGACAGGATCCACAGCAGAACGGCGCCGCCGACCGCGCCCAGGGCCGCGTCGGTCAGCACCGAGAGCAGGAACGCCAGGCCGGCCACCACGAGCAGGGTGACCGCCAGGTAGGCCAGCACGCCGAGCAGCCGCACCAGGCCCGTCCCGGCCGGGATCTCGGCGGCGACCGTGCTGCCGAGCGGGTGCCAGCCGTACCGCAGGGTGCCGGCCAGCACCGCGGTCGCGGTCAGGATCAGGAGCGCCACCAGCGAGTACGCGGCGGCGACCACCAGCTTCACGCCGAGCAGCCGGGCGCGCGGCACCGGGACCGCCAGCAGGTAGCGCAGGCTGCCCCAGCTGGCCTCGCTGGCGACCGTGTCGCCGAAGAACAGCGCCACCACCACGACCAGCAGGAAGCCGGCCGAGACCGCGAGGCAGAACAGCGCGAAGTTGAGCCCGCCCGAGGTGGCCAGGTCGACGAGGCTGCCGAACGCCCCGCCGTTGTTGTCGTCGTCACCGTTGCCGCCGCCGAACTCGAACGCGAGCAGGACGATCAACGGCAGCACGACCATGAAACCCAGGGCCAATTGCGTACGGCGTCGTGCCGCCTGACGCCGCACCTCGGCCCACACCGGCAGGGTCGCCGAAGGCCGGTATCCGGTAACGGTCATCGATCTCCACTCCCCCGCGAGTTGTCCCCCACCAGGGCCAGGAACGCGTCCTCGAGCCGGCGCCGGGGCACCACCCGGTCGACGTCCACCCCGGCCCGCACCAGCGACGCCACCACTTCGGCGCGCGGTGTCCCGTTCATGTCCACGATCAGGCCGGACGACCCGTCCGCGGTCACCGAGCGCACGCCCAGAGAGCTGAGCACCCGCTCGGCGGCCGGCACGTCGGAGACCTCGAGCTGGACCGACGGCGACTCGCCGACGATCTCGTCGACCGGGCCGGACGCCACGATCCGCCCCTTGTTGACCACCACGGCGTGGGTGCAGGTCTGTTCCACCTCGGCCAGCAGGTGGCTGGAGACCAGCACGGCCCGGCCATCGGTGGCGTAGCGCCGCAGCACCCGGCGCATCTCGGCGATCTGCGGCGGGTCCAGCCCGTCGGTCGGCTCGTCCAGCACCAGCAGCTCGGGCAGGCCGAGCATGGCCTGGGCGATGGCGAGCCGCTGCCGCATGCCGTGGCTGTACTTGCGGGTCTTGCGGTGCACCGAGTCACCGAGGCCGGCGATCTCCAGCGCCTCGTCGAAGTGCGCGTCCTCCTCGGGCCGGCCGGTCGCCGTCCAGTACGCGCGGAGGTTGTCGTAGCCGCTGAGATGCGGCAGGAAGCCCGGCCCCTCGACCAGCGCACCCACCCGGGACAGGATCGGCGCGCCGGGGATCAGCCGGTGGCCGAAGACCAGCGCCTCGCCCCCGGTCGGCATGGTCAGGCCCATGAGCACCCGCAACGTCGTGGTCTTGCCCGCGCCGTTCGGGCCGAGCAGGCCCACGACCTGGCCGCGTTCCACGGTGAAGCTGATGTTCTCCACGGCCACGAAGCCGTCCCCGTACGCCTTGCGCAGCTCCCGCACCACCAGCGGCGTCTCGGCGATGTCCGGCTCGGCCGGGCTGTTGCGCCGGCGCAGCCGGGCGCGCCGCACCAGCAGGATCACCGCGAGACCCAGCACGATGAGCACCAGCAGGCCGGCCAGCACGTACCACCAGACGGTCTCCGGGTTGGCGATCGGCGTGCCGACCAGGGTCGGCAGGGTGACGGCCGGGTCGACGGCGACCGTGTACGTCGTGGGCTGCGTCGGTGACAGGAAGGCCTGGTCGGTGGTGGCGACGACAACTCGCACCGTGTGACCCGCGTCGATCCGCCGGACGATCCCGGGCAGCGTCACCCGCACCGGCCGGGCCTGGTCGATGTTTCTCGGCAGGCCGGTGAGCCGCACCGGGGCGATCAGCCCGGCGCTCAGCGTCTCGGCGCCGTTCTGGTCGACGTCGTAGAGCTTGACGAACAGCGTGGCCTCACCGGTCGGCGACGCGGCCCGCACCTGGACGCTCGGCGAGCCGGCCACCTCGATCGCCTTGCCGATCCGGGGCGACTCGAAGGTGGCGTGCTGGCCCGGGATGTCGGCCGCGGCCCCGGCGAGCAGGGTGCTCAGCCGGCCGCCGGCGCCGGGCAGCGAGGAGATCGCGGCCGGGTTCCCGTTCGGCGGGTTCGCGATCTGCTGCGCCGGGCCGGTGAGCTCGACCCGGGTGCTTGCGCTGCCGGACAGCCCCGGGTAGGCGTCGACGGAGTAGCCGTTCGTGACGAGTCCCCGGTCGAGGGCGCTGAAGCCGGACACCCGCGAGTACGTGAAGCTCGAGCCGGGCGCGTCGCCGTCGCCCTTCAGGTAGTGGTCGAGCCACTGGGCGGTGAGGAACCGCACCCGGTCCTGATCGCTCTGCGGGCCGGCGCCGCCGTCGTGCCCGCCGGTGAACCAGGCGACGCGCACCGGGGTGCCGGTGGCCGCGATGCCCCGCGCGTTCGCGTCCGCCTCGGACAGCGGGAAGAGCGTGTCGACCTCCCCCTGGATCAGCAACGACGGCGCCTTGATCTTGCTGAGCACCGCGGCCGGGCTGGACTTGCGCAGCAGGTCGAGGGTCTTCGCGTCCGGCTGCCCGGCGGTGGCCAGCGAGAAGTACGCCGCGCAGACGTCCGCCGCGAACCGCCCGCAGGCGGGGTCGGCGCCGCCGGGCGCGGCAGCCGGGCCGCCTGGGACAGCGCCCGCATTCCCGGCCGGGTCCGCGCCCGCGTTGCCGAAGAAGACGCCGGCCCAGCCCTTCTTGAAGACCCCGGTGGCCGTGGTGTCCGCGTTCTGCTGGAGGAAGACCTTGGTGAGGTCGTTCCAGGTGATCGACGGGACGATGGCGTCGACCCGCGGATCCTGCCCGGCCAGCAGCAACGCCAGCGCGCCGCCGTACGAGGCGCCCACCACCGCGACCCGCGGGTCGCCGGCCGCGTCGGTCCGGATCTCCGGCCGGGCGGCCAGCCAGTCGAGCAGCCGCTGCGCGTCGCGCACCTCGTAGTCCGTGCTGTCCAGGTGGATCTGGCCGCCGCTGCGGCCGAAGCCCTGCGCGGTGTAGGTGAGCACCGCGTATCCCCGGTCGGCCAGCGACTCGGCGTCCGGGCGCACCGACTCCTTGGTGCCGCCGAAGCCGTGCGCGAGCAGCACCGCCGGGACCTTGCCGTGGCGGTCGCGGGGCAGGTAGAGCCGGGTGTCGATCGCGACCGGCTGGTCCCCGGCCGGCCCGGTGCGCACGGTGATCATCTCGTCGTGGGTGGTCCACGCGGCGCGATCGGGCCAGGCGGCCCAGCCGGTCAGGGCGGCGATCAGCGCGACGACCACCGCGGCGGCGACGAGACGACCGCGGGTGATCCGTGGCCGGGGCAGGGCTGGCATGCATCGAACGGTATCCGGCATCTTCTGAGCACGGCCTGTGAAGGCTCTCAGCCGCCTCCAGGCGATAGCGTGGACGATCGAGACCGCTGACTCCGCTGGGAAGGGCCATCCGTGGCTGACGAACTGACGCTGACCGTGACCCTGCGTCCGGCCGCTCTCGACGCCCGCCGCGGCATCGTGCGCCTGCATCCCGAGGTGATGGCGGCGCTGGCCATCAACCCGGGCGATCCGGTCCGGCTCTCCGGCTCCCGCACGACCGCGGGAGTGGCCGCCCGGGCGGAGGCCGGCGCCAGCCGGGCCCTGCTCTACGCCGACGACCTGACCCTGGGCAATCTCGGCATGCGCGACGGCGGCCAGGTGACGATCGCGCCGCTGCCGGTGGTCGCGGCCCGGCGGGTCACGCTGACCGGCCCGCCGGAGATCGTCGCGGTGGTCTCCCCGGAGATGCTGCGGCTGGCCCTGCTCGGCAAGGTGATCAGCTCGGGCGACGACGTCTCGCTGCTCCCGCAGGACGTGCTGCCCGAGGCGGGTCACCGCTCGCTGGTCGAGGCGGCCCGGCGCAGCCTGGCCAACCGGGTGGGCTACGCGTGGACCAGCACGCTGCTCACCGTGGTCGCGGTCGAGGACGCGGACGCCGCGCTGGTCACCATGGACACCGTCGTGGGCTGGCAGAACGGTCAATACGCCGCGGCCGCTTCCGGTCCGGCCACGGCCCGGCCGCAGGCGCCCGCGTCCACCGATCCCGAGGTGCCGCCGCCCAGCCTGGACGACCTGCCCGGGCTCCGCGGCCAGGCCAAGGAGCTGCAGGAACTACTCGATCTGGGCTTCCACCACGGCGAGGTGCTGGCCCGGCTGGGCACGACGGTGTCCCTGGGCGTGCTGATCTCCGGTCCCTCAGGGTCGGGAAAATCCGCTCTGGTACGGGCGGTAGCCGCGCAGGTGGGCGCGACGGTCCTGCCGGTGTGGGCGCCCGAGCTGGCCGCGCTCACCAACGACGCGGCGGCCGGGCGGCTCCGGCAGCTGGTCCGCGACGCCCGCCGCGAGGAACCCGCCGTGCTGCTCTTCTCCGACGTGGAGGCGCTCGCCCCGCGCGACGAGCCGGGCCCGCTGAGCACCGTCTTCCGGCAGGTGGTCACCGAGGTGGTGCGCGCCGGGATCGCGGTGGTGTGCACGACCAGCCGGCCCGAGTCGGTGGACCCCTCGCTGCGCGCGCCCGACCTGCTGGCGGTCCAGCTGGCCGTCCCGCTGCCGGACGCCGCGATGCGCCGCGAGCAGCTCGGCGTGCTCACCCGGGGCATGCCCCTGGCCGAGGACGTCCGCCTCGACGACGTCGCCGGCCGCACTCCCGGGTTCGTGGCCGCCGATCTCGGCGCGCTCGCCCGCGAGGCCGGGGTGCGGGCCGCGCTGCGGCAGAAGGACGTGGAGTCGCCGACCGTCACCATGACCGACTTCGAGGCCGCGCTCGACGTGGTCCGGCCCACCTCGATGGCCGACTCGACGCTCGAGGTGGCCGCGGTGACCCTGGACGACGTCGGTGACATGGCCGACGTCAAGCAGGTGCTCACCGAGTCGGTGCTGTGGCCGCTGACCTATCCGGACACGTTCGCCCGGCTCGGCGTCTCGCCGCCGCGCGGTGTCCTTCTCTACGGCCCGCCCGGCTGCGGCAAGACGTACCTGGTCAAGGCGATCGCCGGCACCGGCAAGGCCAACGTGCTCTCGGTCAAGGGCGCCGAGCTGCTCAGCAAGTGGGTGGGCGACAGCGAGCGCGCGGTGCGGGAGCTGTTCCGCCGGGCCCGCGAGGCCGCGCCCACGCTGGTCTTCCTCGACGAGGTGGACGCGCTGGCCCCGACCCGGGGCCAGGCCACCGACGGCGGCACCACGGACCGCGTGGTGGCGGCGCTGCTCACCGAGCTGGACGGCGTCGAGGACCTGCGCAACGTCGTGGTGGTCGGCGCCACCAACCGGCCCGACCTGATCGACCCGGCGCTGCTGCGGCCCGGGCGGCTGGAACGGCTGATCTACGTGCCGCCGCCGGACGCGGACGCCCGTGCCGCCATCCTCAGGGCCTCGGCGAAGGCGGTCCCGCTGGACGACTCGGTGGACCTGGCCAAGCTCGGTGCGGAGCTGGACGGCTTCTCGGCCGCCGACTGCGCCGCACTGATCCGGGAGTCGGCGCTGGCCGCGATGCGGGACTCGCTGGAGGCCACCACGGTGACCGGGGCGAATGTGGCGACCGCCCGGGAACGGGTCCGGGCGAGTCTGGATCCGGTACAGGTGGCCTGGCTGTCGGCGTACGCGGAAACCCACCAGCCCGGCTGAGGTCAACGACGGCGGCTGCGGGCCCGGGTGGATCGGAGCCGCCGCAGGCGGGCGACGAGAACCGGGTCGTACTCCAGCGCCGCGGGATTGTCGAGCAGGCCGTTGAGCAGCTGGTAGTAGCGCGTGGACGAGACGCCGAACGTGTCCCGGATGTCCTGTTCCTTGCTGCCGGCGTGCTTCCACCAGCGGTTCTCGAAGGCGAGGATCTGCCGTTCGCGCTCGGTCAGGCCGTCCGTTTCCTCCGGAGCTTGCTCTGGTGGCTCTTCTGGCTCCCCGTCGCGGGGAGCGGGGATCTGCCGCATATCGCTCCAAAGAAGATGCAGGAGGCACCGCCAGCATAAATGCTGGCGGCCTCCCTCCGCATGGGCAGCTCGACGTTACCTCATGTCACGTCTCTGCTACGCATTGTCCACAGAGCAGCACCCACAATGAGCACGAAGATCGCGATCAGCGCGCCGCCGGCCATCTGCCAGGTCAGCGTGAGCGTCTCGGGCTGGCAGCCGTTGACCGCGCTGAAATCGCAGGACGACGAGTCCTCGATCACGTACCGCTTGTCCATCCAGGCGATCACCCAGATCGGGATCAGGTACGCCTCGAAGAACTTCACGTGGGCCAGGCTGAGCACGGTGCCGAGGCCGAACTGGAGGACGATCACCACGGCGACGACGGCGCCGAGAGCCATCGCGGTGTGCCGGCCGATCGAGGCGAGACCGAAGCCGAGCACGCCACCCACCCCGACGACGGCGAGCGCCCGCAGCTCGGTCAGGCTGATCGACTGCCAGGCGCCGCTGGTCATGCCCTCGGTGGTGCCGCGCGTCCGGGCGATCAGGTAGGCCAGGCCGGTCCAGATCGCGGCGAGCACGACGGTCAGCGAGATCAGGCCGACCAGGAAAGCGGCCAGCTTCGTCCCCAGCACGCGGATCCGTTGCGGCCGCCAGAGCAGCAGGTTCATCATGCCGCCGCTGCTCCACTCGGCGCCGACGAAGCTGGCGCCGACGATGAACCCGACGACCGCCAGCAGGGCCGCGAACGTGGTGACCAAATTGGGGAAGTTCTCCCGGAAGTCGAACGTCGCGGGCAGGTACCACTTCGGATCGAAGTCCGCCTGGGTCGGCGTGTACATGCCCTCGCAGTTCGGTGGGTAGTTCGAGGCCGCCGCCGTGCCCTGGGCCGCCGCGCAGTTCTTCCGCTCCTGCTCGGCGGCGGCCAGCGACCGCTTGAAGTCCTCCTGGGCCGAGGCCTGCGCCCGGGCGATCTGCTCCGGGCCGAGCTTCTCGTTGGTCAGGTACGTGCCGACCAGCACCGCGGCCAGCACGAGCACACCGCCGACCACGAACAGCTTGGTGAACCGGCGCTTGACCAGCCGCCGCGTCTCCGCCTTGTAGAGGCTCACTCGCCCCACCCGCCCGTCGTCGGCGCCATCGCGGTCTGATCGACCTGCCGGCTGCGTCCCTCCACCGGCGCGGTCCGGGTGATCTCCAGGAACACGCTCTCCAGGTCGGCCGAGACCGGGCTCAGCTCGCTCACGTAGATCTGGCGCTCGGCCAGGATCCGGGTGATCTGTGCCGGGTTCCCCGCGTTGCCGACGGTGAAGTGGTCGTGCTCGACGGTGACCTGAGCCCCGTTCGCCCGCAGCAGCTCCACCGCGCCCCGCATGTCCACGCCGGGCTCGAGCCGCACCCTCACCGACGACGACGTGTGCCGAGCCATCACGTCGGCCACCGACCCGTACGCAACCCGGCGCCCCGCCGAGATGATCGTGACGGAGTCGCAGATGAGCTGGACCTCCGCGAGGATGTGGCTGGACAGCACCACGGTCATGCCCGACTCGGCGAGCGTGCGCATCAGCGTGCGCATCTCCCGGATGCCGCCCGGGTCCAAGCCGTTGGCCGGCTCGTCGAGTATCAGCAGCGCCGGCTCCTTGAGCAGCGCGGACGCCACGGCGAGGCGCTGCTTCATGCCGAGCGAGTAGGTCTTCACCCGGTCCTTGGCGCGATCGCGCAGCCCGACCAGTTCGAGCACGGCCACGACGCGGTTGCGGTTCACCCCGCCGGCGTCGGCGAGCAGCGACAGCGTGTCCCGCGCGGTGAAGTTGCCGAAGAACTGCGGGCTCTCCACGATCGCGCCGACCCGCCCCGCGACCTGCGGCAGATCCTCCGGCACGGGCCGGCCGAGCAACACCATGTGACCGCCGTTCGGCTTGATCAGCCCGAGCAGCGTCCGCAGCGTGGTGGTCTTGCCCGACCCGTTCGGCCCGAGGAACCCGTGCACCTGCCCGCTCTCGACGACCATGTCGAAGCCGTCCAGCGCTTTACGCACGCCTTTGCGGCTGCGATAGGTCTTCTGCAGCCCAGCTATCTCCAGTACGAGACTCATTCGCGAGACTTTAAGCAAGTCCGTCAATGTGTGCTGCCCGGAATGCCGCAATGTCCCCCTGAAGATCGTCGTCGACATCCGCCGGGTCGAGCCGCTCCACCACGCTGCGCAGCCGGGCGTGCTGCTGCGGGTGAGCCTTCCAGTGGCCGGCCGGGATGTGGAGGGCGGCGACGAGGAGGTCACCGGGGTAGAAGTCGCCCTCCGCCATCGGGTCCTGCTCCAGCCGGTGCAGAGCGAGCGGCACCAGCGTCTCCAGGCCCACCTTCTGAGCGATGAGCACGCGCAGGTCTTCGGTGTCCAGCGTGCCGACCGGCCGCCGCCGCAACGCGTACACCGTCTCGATCAGCCGGGTGGCGTCGGTCGGCGGGTCTCCCCAGGTGTCCTTCTCGATCTCCTCGAGCGACAACTGCTCCGGCGTTCCCATGAAACGGCCTCCGATTCTCCCGACCCGTGGATCCTAGGACCGGGGAAGGTACTGCTCCGAGTGGTCGAGCAACCGGCTCGCCTCGGAGAGTTCATCCTGGTAGGTGGCCCGCTCGGCGTCGGAGACCCGGGAGTCACCCAGCAGCCGCTTGAGCTGATCGATCCGCTTGACCAGGCCCCGCTGCGCGTTGCGGACCTCGTCGACGTGATCCCACGGCTGTCCGGTGGACTTGGTCCTGACGACTTCGCCGTTCATCTCCCGGCGCGCGGCGTCCAGGTCCTTGTCGGTCAGGTGCTCCTTCAGCCGATCGGTCTTCCTCGGCACCGACCGGGCCGGCTCGCTGCCCCGCACCGGCGTGACCGCATCCTCACCTGCGGCGTGCTGCATCAGTGAGGTCGTCGCGGCACCCGTGATGGTGGCACCCGCCACGACTCCCGCGGTGGAGACGACGTTGAGGGGGACGCCCGCGACCGCGCCGACCCCTGTGGCGTCGAGGGCGAGACCCACCCCGTCGCCCGTCGCACTGATCGCGGTGAGGGCGATGCCGCCGGCGAGCGCGGCCGTCTCTCCCGGGTGCTGGACCATCGCGTTGCCGAACGACGCGACCCCGTTGATCACGTCGGCGCCGAGATCCGTGGCGAAATCGGCGGCCTTGTCCAGCCAGCTCGGGTTTTCCGGGGCCGCGTCCGCCTCCTGGGTCAGGAAGCGGGCGGCCACGCCCGCGGCGCTGTCGACCTGTTCCCGCGCCCGGCTGAGGGTGTCGCGCGCCGCCTGGCGTCCGGCGTCTCCCGGGTCGGCGAGCGCCGGGGCCGTTGACCCGGAGAGCCGGGCCTGCCGGGACTCCGCCTCGGCCTGGTCCCAGAGCCGGATGGCCTCCGCCGCCTGCTGCTGTGCCCACTCCAGCGTGTGCGCGTACGTCTTGAGGGCAGCGGCCGCGGTCGCCAGCGAATTCGACGCCTCGTACCACCGATTGGGCTCGTAGCCGAACTTCTCCCGGAACTCTTCGGACGCGGGCCCCTCCCAGCCGCCCGCGTCGATGCCGGCCAGGCCATCGCCCGCCTTCTCGGCGTGCGCGCCACGAGCGTCGAGTGCGGCGGCGTTGGCGCGCACCGCGACGGGATCACCCGGCACCAAGGCGCGGGGGTCGTGGGTGCCACCCAGGTCAGTCATCGACGACTCGCAGGGCCGGGTCGGAGGTCAGCCTGCCGGCCGCCGCGTCGTCCACGCTCCGGTAGGCCGTCGCCGCCGCGGTGAGGATGTCACCGATCGCCTCGCCGTCCTTGACCAGGATCTCCAGGCCGTCGTTCCACCGGTCGCAGAACGTCTCGATCGCCTGGTGGACGGCGGCGTGCCCGTAGACGCCGGCCTTGCGGTCAAGGTCGTCGAGCGAAGATCCGCGCTGGTCCGCCACGGTCTGTGCGATGCCGTCGGCGGCCGCTTCCAGCACACCGATGTCCACGTGGAACCCGGGCCCGTCCATGCCCACCGCCTCGTCCATCCCCGTCGAGCCGATTGCTCGGTGGCGATGCTAGGACCGGACGGCAAATATCGATGAAGATCGTAATTTCAGGCGGTGATGACCTGGACGCCGGCCTCTCGGAAGGCTCGGACCAGCTCCGGGGTCGCGCCCGAGTCGGTCACCAGGGTCTCCACCTTGGAGATCGGGCAGATCCGGGCGAACGCGTGCCCGCCCAGCTTGGACGAATCGGCGATGACCACCACGCGCTTCGCCCGGGCGACCATCAGGCTGTTCATCGCGGCCTCGCCCTCGTGGTGGGCCGCGGCGCCCAGTTCCACGTCCAGCGCGTCCACCCCGAGCAGGACGATGTCCAGCGTCACCTCCTTGAGCAGGGCGCCGCCCAGCGGGCCGACCAGCTCGAAGGACTGCGGGCGCACCACGCCGCCGGCCACGACGATCTTCATACGGGAGCGGACCAGCAGCTCGTTGGCGATGTTCAGGGCGTTGGTGACCACGGTCAGCTGGGCGCCCTCGCCGCTGGCGTTGAGATCCGGGCGTACGGCCAGGGCACGGGCCACCTCGGTCATCGTCGTGCCGCCGTTGAGGCCCACGACCGTACCGGGGGTGACCAGCTCCGCCGCCGCCTCGCCGATCCGCTGCTTCTCCGCGGAATGCTTGGCGCTCTTGTAGCGCAGCGGCAGGTCGTAGGAGACGCCGTTGGCGACCGCGCCACCGCGGGTCCGGGTGATCATCTGCTGCTGGGCCAGCTGGTCGAAGTCGCGGCGGATCGTGGCCTGGGAGACCGTCAGGCGGTCGGCCGCATCCTCGACGCTGACCCGGCCACTCTCCGCGAGTAACTCGAGCAGGGCATTCCACCGCGCGTACCGGTCCACCCACACTCCCCGATGCACGTTCCGTGATAAGTGTGTGCACATTAGTGCGCGAAAGCCGGGGAAGCAAAGCTCAGCGCTGCGCGGTCGAGGGATGACTGTTGCGTCGGCGCGGATCTTCCACGCAGAATGACGCTCGAAAGTGCCGGGAACCGAGCGCTAATGCGCAACGACACGCGGTGAGGGATGGCCCCATGACGTACGTGAAGGCGGAGATCGCCAGCCAGCCCGACTGCTGGCGCCGGGCCGCCGGGCTCGCCACGGCGCCGGGCCTTCCGGCGGCCGGCGAGCGGGTCGCGGTGGTCGGCTGCGGCACCTCCTGGTTCATGGCGAAGGCGTACGCGAGCCTGCGCGAGCGCACGGGCGCGGGCGAGACCGACGCGTTCCAGGCGTCCGAGTTCCCGCCCGGCCGCCGGTACGACCGGATCGTCGCGATCACCCGGTCCGGGACCACGACCGAGGTCGTCGACCTGCTCCGCGCGCTGGACGGCACCCCGGTCACGGTGATCACCGCCGACCCGGGCCGGCCGGCCGCGCTGCTGGCGACCGAGGCCATCGTGCTGGACTTCGCCGACGAGCAGTCGGTGGTGCAGACCCGGTTCGCCACCAGCACGCTCGCCCTGCTGCGCGCGCACCTGGGCGAGGACATCGAGTCGGTGGCCGCGGACGCCGAGGTGGCGGTGCGGCTGCCGCTGCCGGTCCACCCGGCACTGACCGAGCAGATCACCTTCCTGGGCCGGGGCTGGACGGTCGGGCTGGCCGAGGAGGCGGCGCTGAAGTGCCGCGAGGCGGCCGGGTTCTGGGCCGAGGCGTACCCGGCCATGGACTACCGGCACGGCCCGATCTCGATCGCGGCGCCGCGCCGGGTGGTGTGGGCGTTCGGCGAGATCCCGTCGGGCCTGGCCGACGACGTCGAGGCGACCGGGGCGTCGTTCGTGCACAGCCGCCACCACGGCGGCTATGCGGCGCTGGGCAGCTGGTGCGGCGGCCGGGCCCCGCTCGACCCGATGGCCGACCTGGTGGTGGCGCAGCGCGTGGCGGTGCTGCTGGCGACCAACCAGGGCCTGGACCCCGACCGCCCGCGCAACCTGACCCGCTCAGTCGTCCTGGCATGACAACGGGCCGAACAGCACCGGGTCCGCAGGGCCGGAAGAGCGAGGGCGCCGTCGTCGTCGCGCTCGACGTGGGTGGCACGGGTATGAAGTGCGCGCTGGTCCGGCCGGACGGCACGGTCCACCACGCGGAACGCCACCCCACCCTGGCCGAGCGCGGCCCCGAGGCGGTCGTCGCCACGATCCTGGACGTGGCCGAGGGGCTGGCCAAGCGCGCCCGCAACGACGGCCTCGACCCGATCGCGGCCGGCATCGCCGTGCCGGGCGTCGTCGACGAACACCACGGCGTCGCGGTCTGGTCGGCCAACGTCGGCTTCCGTGACGTCCCGCTGCGCGATCTCGTCACCGAACGCCTGGGCCTGCCCGCGGCGCTGGGCCACGACGTCCGGGTCGGCGGCATCGCCGAGGCGAGACTCGGCGCCGGCCGCGGCCGGTCGCACGTGCTGTTCGTGGCGATCGGCACCGGCATCGCGGCCGCCCTGGTGGTGCACGGCGCCGGCTACGGCGGAGCGCACGGCGCGGCCGGCGAGGTCGGCCACATCGTGGTCCGTCCGGGCGGAAATCCGTGCGGCTGCGGCGGCTCCGGCTGCCTGGAGGCGCACGCCTCGGCCAAGGCGATCGGCCGCCGATATGCCGAGATCTCCGGGCGTTCCGGTGCGACCGCGCTCGACGTGGTCACCCGAGCAGCGGCGGGCGACGACCAGGCGACGACGATCTGGCACGACGCGGTCGGCGCCCTGGCCGACGGCCTGGTCACCTGTCAGGGCTTGTACGACGTGAACGTGCTGGTGATCGGCGGTGGCCTGGCCGAAGCCCGGGAGTCGCTGCTCACCCCGCTGCGCGCCGGTATCCGGGACCGGCTGACCTTCCAGCGGATGCCCGAGGTGGTCCGCGCCGAACTCGGCGACAACGCCGGCTGCATCGGGTCCGCATTGCTGGCAATAGACTTCCTGGAGAGTGCATGAGCAGGATCAGCGGCCAGATCGTCACCCCGGCCGCCGTGGTCGCCGGCCACGTCGAGGTGGACGGCCCCACGATCCTCACCGTCACCGCCGACCCCCACGCCGGCGACGACGTGATCGTCCCCGGCTTCGTCGACATCCACTGCCACGGCGGCGGCGGCCACACGTTCACCACCGGCGACGTGACCGCGGCGGAACAGGCCGCCGCCTTCCACCGCGGCCACGGCACCACCACGATGCTGGCCAGCCTGGTCAGTTCCCCGTTCGAGCTGATGCGCGACGCCACCACCGCCTATCTGCCGCTGGTGCGCAACGGCACGCTGGCGGGCGTGCACTTCGAGGGCCCGTACCTGTCCGAGACCCGCTGCGGCGCGCAGAACCCCGCCTATCTGCGGGACCCGTCGATCGACGAGCTGACCACGCTGATCAAGCTGGGCGGCGACGCGATCCGCATGGTCACCATCGCGCCCGAGCTGACCGGCGCCCCGGAGGCGATCTCCTTCCTGCGCGACCACGGTGTCGTGGCCGCCATCGGGCACACCGACGCGTCGTACGAGGAGACCAGGATCGGGCTCGAGGCCGGCGCCTCGGTGGCCACCCACCTGTTCAACGGCATGCGCCCGATCCACCACCGCGAGCCGGGCCCGGTGGTCGGGCTGCTCTCGTCGACCGCGGTGGTCGAGCTGATCGGCGACAACATCCACCTGCACCCGGGCGCCCTGGCGTTCGCCGCGCGCACGGCCGGGCCGGACCGGGCCGTGCTGATCACCGACGCGATGGACGCCACCGGCATGCCGGACGGCCGCTACGAGCTGGGCGGCCAGGAGGTCGTGGTGGCCGGCCGGGTGGCCCGGCTGGCCCGCAACGGCTCGATCGCGGGCAGCACGCTGACCATGGACGTGGCCCTGCGCAACGCGGTCGCCGCCGGGCTGCCGCTCACCGACGCCGCGGCCATGGCCTCGACCACGCCGGCCCGGGTGCTGGGCCTGGACGATCAGGTGGGCGCGCTCGAGGCGGGTCTGCGCGCCGACCTGGTGGTGCTCTCCCCCGAGCTCGAGGTCAAGCGCGTGATGCGCGCGGGGCAGTGGCTCTGACCAGCCCGGACGGGCGGCTCCAGCGAGACGGCAGCGGGATCGCGTCCCACGGGATCCGCTCGATCAGCCGGGCCAGCACCAGCCCGAGCAGCAGGCCCGCGATCGAGTCGGTCAGCCAGTGGAAGCCGGTGTAGACCGTCGTGCCGAAGATGATCGCGACCGGCAGGACCCGGATCGCGAACGTCTCGCGCGGGCGCAGCGGCCGGCCGAGCAGCGCGGCGGCCAGCAGGGCGATCACCGCGTACCAGGCCAGCGAGTTGCCCATGTGGCCCGAGGGGTAGCTCATCGCTTCGGGGCCCACGGCGTACGGATTGAACATGATGGTCTTGTCCGGCCCGGTGAAGGCCGGCGCGGCTCGCCCGGCCCACAGTTTGAGCGGGCCGATCGTGATGTAGGTCAGCACAAAGGCCGCGACGAACGGGAAAGCAGACCGGACTGAGCGCGTACGCCAGACGAGCACCGCGGTCAGAATGAGCGACACCGGCGTCAGGACCTGACCACCCTGGCCCAGGTAGTTCAGGACGCGGGCGGTCCAGTAGGCCGGCCGGGGCTGATGCGCGAAGGCCCAATCGGCCACCCGCTGGTCGAGCGCCAGCAGGTGCCCGTCGATCAGCAGCCAGGTGAGCGCCACGAACGCCGCGACCAGGACCAGGTCGAGCCACCAGCCGAGGATCGGCCTGGTCCGGGTGCGCGAGATCGTCTGTGTCACGCCCTCAAAGTTAGAGGTACCGGCGCAACTTGGCGGCGAGCAGGTCGGCGCGGACCCCGGAGTTGGGGCAGCCGCCGAAGTGGTGCAGGGCCACCACGCGGTTGGTGGCGCGGGACAGCACCGGCGAGCCGGACGAGCCGCCCTCGGTGTCGCAGTAGTACGAGACGTCGGAGCCGGTGGCGTATCCGTTGTAGCCCGGGTCGGCCACCGAGCAGTTCCCGGCCCGCTCGCCCAGCGATCCGGCGATCCGGGTGGGCTCGCCCGCCGGGTGCTGCGGCACGTAGAGCTCCTGCCCGGCGCGGGGACGGGTGGTGTCCAGGGTCAGGTAGCCGAACTTGCGGACCGAGGCGAAGCTGGCGACCGTGAACAGCGTGTAGTCGTAGGTGTGGTCGGTCGAGATGACCTTGTCGCCCCATACCTTGGTGGGCTGGAACACGTCGTAGCCACCGCAGCGCGCGCACTGGTAGTTGAACCAGACCTCGGTGTCGTAGGCCTCGCCCGACGTGGTGAAGCAGTGGTTGTTGGTGAGCATGCGGTTCTGCGCGCCGACCCGCCAGCCGGTGCACAACTCGGTGCCGTTGATCAGCAACCGGGCGATGGCCTTGCTCTTCGTGTACGCGGTCGGGTCGGCCGAGCGGTAGCAGACGGCGTCCGACGAGGTGTCGCTGCCACAGACCGATTCCTCGCGCCCGGTGCGGCCGGGCGCGGTGAGCTGTGCCTCCGGCTGCCGGGCTTGTTCCGTACGGCTGAACCCGCGCGCCACCCGGTCCACCCGCACGCCGAGGGTCCCGAGCAGCGAGCTCAACGGCCCGGCGGCGCCCCGGTGCATCTCCAGGACGGCGGTGTCCCCGGTGATCGACATGGCCCACCGGTCGATCGGCCCGCTGTTGAGCACGCTGGGCGCGTCGTAGCGGTACGACTCGGTGCCGCTCGGGTTCGAGACGGTCAGGTAGTCGCCCGGCAGCATCGCCATCCGGTCGAGGTGAAGCTTCACATAGGACGCTCCGGGATAGCGGAACGTCTCCTTCTTCGGCCCTGCACCCAGGTAGTCCAGCAGCTTGCGCACCTCGACGAGCTCGCCGACGCGCTGCCGGCCGGCGTCGTCACCGACCGAGGCCGACTCGAGCGGGCGCCCCGGGCGCAGCTCAGGCGTGGCGGCCGACGGCGACGTCTTCGCGGGCCGCTCGGCGGCCTCGGCGCGCGGCGAGACAGTGGTGGGGTGCGGGGCGACGGTGGAGCCGGGCGCGCTCACGACCGGTCGTTCCGCGGCCACCGGCGTGCGCTCCACGTCCGCGCCCGGCTGCCAGGTGCCGACCGGACGCCTGCCGTCGGCGTAGTGCCACGCGGTCACGCCGGCCGCTCCGGACAGCATCACGGTCGCGGCGGCCGCGACGGCCAGTCCCGCCTTACGTCGCATTCGTCAACTCCGCCATTCGTGTCGGGATCAGCCGTATTCGTCCGGTTTACCACCGGAGACCGGGACGGCTGCATGAGTGTCCGGCGTTCTTGCTCCTGTGTAACGAGCCACCTGCGGCAGCGACGCGCGCTCCGGGGCGTCACACTTGTCCGGTGCGTATCACCTCCGCTCTCGTCGACCCGGCTCTGCTGGATCTCCCGTGGGGTGTCCCGCTCGAGGACTGGCCGGCCGACCACCTGGTCGCGCTGCCGCAGGGCATCTCGCGCCACATCGTGCGGTTCGTCAAGCTGAACGACGTCGTCTACGCGCTGAAGGAAACCCGCGAGCGGATCGCCGAAAAGGAGTACGACCTGCTGCGCGCGCTGGAACGGATCGACTTCCCGGCCGTCGAGGCGGTGGCGATCGTGACCGATCGCGAGGACAAGAACGGCGAGCCGCTGGAAAGCGTCCTGATCACCCGGCACCTGCAATTCTCGCTGCCGTACCGCGCGCTGTTCTCCCACGTGCTGCGGCCCGACACGCTGAACCGGCTGCTCGACGCGCTCGCCGCCCTGATCGTGCGGATGCACCTGACCGGCTTCTCCTGGGGCGACTGCTCACTGTCCAACACGCTCTTCCGGCGCGACGCCGGCGCCTTCGCGGCATACCTGGTCGACGCCGAGACCGGCAACCTCTACCCGAAGCTCTCCGAGGGCCAGCGCAGCGAGGACATCGAGATCCTGCGGCTGAACATCTTCGGCGAATGTCTCGACCTGCAGGCGGCCGAGCTGCTGCACGAGTCGATCGACCCGGAGTCCGTGGTGGACGACATCGTGGCGCGCTACGAACGGCTGTGGCACGAGGTGACCTACGAGCAGGAGATCGCCCGGGACGCCCGGCACGACATGGAGGGACGCATCCGGCGGCTCAACGAGCTGGGGTTCGACGTCGCCGAGGTCGCCATGTCCACGGTGGACGGCGGATATCGGATCCGCCCGAAGGTCGTGGACGCCGGGTACCACACCCGCCGCCTGCTGCGACTGACCGGCTTGGACGCCGAGGAGAACCAGGCCCGGCAGTTGCTGAACGACCTCGACACGTACCGGGCGGAAAGTGATCTCGTCGATGAGCAGCAGGCGGCGCACCGCTGGGTGACCGAGGTCTTCGAGCCGGTGGTCCGGGCCGTGCCGGCCAACCTGCGCCGCAAGCTGGAACCGCAGGAGATCTTCACGCAGATCATCCAGCACAAGTGGCTGCTGTCCGAGCGGGCCGGCCGGGACGTCGGCATGGCCCCGGCGGTGCAGTCCTACCTCACCGACGTGCTCGCCAAGAAGCCGGACGAGCAGGCCGTGCTCGGCGTCGACGTGAGCTCAGTGGCCGAGGGAGTCGAGGCGGGCCTGCGATAGCGGCGGGCTCGCCTGCTCGAGCAGCGCGCGCAGGCCGGCCCGCCGGGCCACCACCACGATCTCGTCGCCCGCGGCGAGCACCCGGCGACGGTCCGCCGACCAGTCCACCCAGGTCGACCCGGCCGCGGACATGGCGATCACCCGAGTGCTCGCGGCCCGGTCGGCGTCGCTCAGCGGCGCGCCGTCCAGTGCCGACCCGGCCAGCACCTTCACGGTCGCGACGAGCACCGCGTGCCGATCGACCGGGATGGTGGCGAGCACGTCGCGTTCCAGCATGGCCGCGGCGAACGCCGGCGCGCAGAGCCGCGAGACACTGCGCGAGATGGTGATGCCGAAGGCGTCCTGCACGCGGCGGGCGAAGTCGTCGTCGAACAGCCGCAGCACCACCCGCACATCCGGGCGGGCCGCCCGGGCGTAGAGCGCGGCCTGGAGGTTCACCGCGTCGTCGGTGGAGACCACGACCAGCGCCTTGCACGTGTCGATGGAGGCGGACCGCAGCGTCTCCTCGTGCGCGGCGTCGCCGACGATCACCGGGATGCCGAGCTGCTCGGCGATCTGCATGCCGCGCGCCTCCGGGTTCCGGTCGATCGCCACGACGTCCACGCCGAGGTCGTTGAGCTGTCGCAGCACGCGGGTGCCGACGTTGCCCAGCCCGACCAGCACGATGTGGTCGGTGTGCACGCCGAGCACCTCGCCGCGGTCGAGCGCCAGCCGGGTGCGGACCACGCCGTCGACCACGGCCGCGGTGATCAGCGGCAGCAGCGCGACGCCCGCGATGGTCAGCACGACCTGGGCAGCCTGGGCGATCGGCGAGCGGTCCAGCTCCACATCGGACGAGCCGACGACGGTCAGCAGCGTGACGTAGAGCGAGGTCCAGAAGCCGGCGACCCTGGTGAAGTGTGCGAGCAGCGTTCCGGACATCGCGGTCACCGCGATCGTGACCAGCACCGCGATGCCCAGCTTGCGGGTCACACCGGCCCGGATCGCGCGGCCGATGGACAGCCACGGTCGCCGGCGGCGGCCGGATCGGCGCAGCTGACGCGCGGTCACCGACTGGGCGGACGGCCGGCCGGTCGCCTCGGCCAGCACGAGATCGCTCGGCTTCCGGCCCCCGGGCGGGGGATCCTCGGGGAGCAGCCGCACCTGACCGCCGTCGCCCGACGCCGCCAGCGGAAGGACGACCGACGTCTCCGGCACGTCCGCGCGCCGCGCCACCAGCAAGGTTCGCCCGGCGTACCGGAAGTGGGTCGGCGCGACCTCGCCGAGGGAGGCGGCGACGAATGCCGGGGCCGCCATGCCGGCGTCGGACAGGACGGCGCTGTCCGCGAACAGCCGGCGTACGGCGTCGCCGAGCCCGGTGTTGAACATGCGGACCACCACCCGCAGGTCGCCCTCGACCGCGCGGGCGCACAACGCCGCATGCAGGTTGACCATGTCGTCCGGCATGATCAGCGCGAGCGCGTCGGCGCCGGCCAGACCCGCGTCGCGGAACGTGTGCTCATCCAGCCGCGGCGCGCGGATGACCTTGACATCACGCAGTTCGCCGAGGTCGGGTACGTCCGAGCGCAATTCCGGCGGCACGATCACGGTGAGCCGGATCGGATGGCCCGAATTGGACAGTTCCTGGCTGAGCGTGTAGACGAGCGCGTCGGCGCCGCACACCACGAAATGTGGACGGGCGTCGCCGTTCCGCTCGCGCAGTCGCGACACCAGAGACCTGCGGGTGACCTGGCCGGCCGGTTCCGTCGCCACGCGGCGATCCTAGTCAGCCGGAACCCTCCGGCGGGGCCGCTCGTTGCCCCTTCCGACGTCATTCGTCCGAATCGCACGAAATTCGAATCGCGACGGGCTTCGAGCCGTAGGTCGCCAGGAGGAAATCAATGCGCAAGTTGTGGTACGCCGGAGCGGCCGTCGCCGGGGGCATCTTCCTGTTCGGGGCGACCACCCCCGCCCAGGCCGACCTGCTGCCGGGCACCGGCACCGCGGAGCAGCAGGCGGACCAGCAGCTCACCCGCATGCTGGGCGAGACCAACGGCGTCAACGTCGAGAACCCGCTGCGCTACAGCTCGCTGAAGGACAGCCGGCTCGGCGGCAGTCCGGTGGTGCGGGTCAAGGCCGGCAACAACTCGCCCGACCTGAACCCGATGCTGCCGGGCGAGGTCGGCGAGGAGCCCCGGCCCGGTCTCGAGCCGGCCGCGGACGTCGTCGGCGGCACCCTGCGTCAGCAGGACGACCAGCTGCCGGTGCGCCTGCCGGTGAACAACCTGTTCGGGGCCAACTCGATCCCGCTGATCGGCAACCTGCTGCCGTCGGGTGGGTCCGGGTCGCCGATGCGCTCGTCGAACCTCGACCGGCCGGCCGTCCGGCAGTCCGAGGCGTTCGAGGGCGGCACGCCCCTGCTCGGCGGCCTGGGTGGCCTGCTGCCGGTGAACGCGCTGCCGCGCTCGGGCGACCGGCCCGACGTCTCCGGCATGCCGGCCGGCGGGATGACGGTCGTCCCGGCCGCGTCCGAGGCGCCCGCGGTCCAGGCGGCGGGGCAGCCCGCAGCCCAGACGCCGGCCAAGGAGCGGCCGAAGCCGGCCGCCACCCCGGACGACCCGCGCCTGCACGAGGAGCCGATCGACGACGAGCACGACCGGGCCTTCTCGGCCGATGCGCGCCCGATCGCCGGGGTCGACCAGCAGTACCGCTAGCCGGATGTGCGAAAGCCCGCCCGGACACTGCCGGGCGGGCTTTCTCGTCGTGCCTCTTACGGGGTGACCGAGCCGATGACGACCGAGCCACGGCCGACGACCGCGCCCTCGTCCGTCACCACGGCGACCTCACCGAACAGGTCGCGACCGGCCGGAGCCGGAGCGGCCGCGGTGACCGAGCCGGTGACCGTCGTGCTGGCCCCGTTCGGCAGCGAGACGGCCGTGCCCGGCGTGCTGAGCGTGCCGAGCGCCGGGCTGAAGTAGACGTCGAGGTAGTCGTACGCCGTCGAGCCCGAGGGCACCGAGTAGCCGTCCACCGCGACCGTGTAAGTGCCGGCGGCCGGGTTCGCGATCGAGACCGCCTCCTCCGCGTCGCCGTCGGCCTGCTGCGCCACCTGCTGTCCGTCCTTGTAGACGGTCAGGTCCAGGTCGGACGCCACGTCGCTGGGGTTGCCGATCGACACGTCGAGGCGTTGCGCACCGGCCGGCACCTCGACCGTGAACTCCTGGCTCTCACCGTCGGCGATCGTCGGCCGCTGCCTGTTCGAGCTGCCCAGCGGGCCGCCCCGGGCGGTGACGGTCAGCGGGCCGAAGTTGTTCTTCACGGTCCAGCTCACCGGGCCGGCCTCGCCGACCTTGACGGACGGCAGCGTGACGGTCTCCGGGGACACCGTGACGCCCTGCACCTTGGCGGTCAGCTTGAAGGGGTTGTTCAGCGACGGCGACGTGCGCCGCGACTCGACCTCCAGCTCCCAGACACCCGGGATCGGGTTCTCGTACGCCCGCTCCTGCGGCTTGCAGACGGCCGCGTCGGAGTAGTTGGTGTAGCAGTTCGCGCTGGCCGTGTCCTCGGCCGGCACGCCCCACGGGTTGATCGCGATCCACCGGGTCTGCGAGCCGGTCGCGATGCCGGACAGGTCCACCTGCAACGCCGTCGCGCCCTGCGGCACGGTGACGAAGTAGGAGGTGGTGGAGTTGCGGTCCACCGAGCCCGCGAACGTCGCCGAGTACGACGGCTTCTTGGTGTCCAGGCCGGTGACGACCGTGTTGAGCACCTCGAAGTCGACCACCGGGGTGGCCGGGTCGTCGACCTTCAGGATCGCGCTGGCCACGCCGTCCACCGCACGCACGGTGACCGGGACGCTGACCGTCTTGTTCAGCGGCAGCGCCACCGAGCCGGCCGACGAGAACGACTTCTTGTCGCCCAGCCAGGACAGCCGGTGGGTGATGTTCTTGTTCGGGCCGCTGGTACGGGTCAGCTTGACGGTGAAGGTCTTGGTCTGGCCCGCCTTGAGGCCGCCGGCGCCGGCCGCGCACCGGTTGTAGATGCCGGTGCCCCGGTCCGGAGTCGCGAGGAAGTCGGACAGCGGCGAGCAGACCGGCGCCGACGACGTGTACTCGCGCACCGGCGAGTTCTTCTGCAGCAGCTTCCAGGCGTCCGGCACGTTCAGCTGGCCGTAGCCCTGCGCGTTGACCTTCTCGCCGGCGATCTGGTCGGCGGTCGAGTAGATCGCGCGGCGCAGCGACGCCGGCGTGACGCCGAGGTCCTTCGCCCGGGCGGCGGAGAGCAGCAGAGCCGCGCCACCGGTGGCCTGCGGCGCCGCCATCGAGGTGCCGTTCTCCATGGCGTAGCCCGGCGGCAGCGTGTAGCCGACGGTGGCCAGGGTGGGCTCGTTCTCCCACAGCGGGGTCGCCGAGATGGCCGAGCCCGGCGCGGCGATGTTCGGCTTGAAGCCGCCGTCCTCGCGCGGGCCGCGCGAGGAGAACGGGAACAGCTGCTGCGGCCGGCGGGTCACCGAGCCGTAGTTCGCCAGCCAGGTCTGGCTGGTGACGCTGGCCGCGACGCTGACCACGTCGGTGGCGACCGACGGGTCGCCGATCGTGTTCACGCCCGGGCCGTCGTTGCCGGCCGAGATGAACAGCTGGACGCCGTAGTCGTTGATCAGCTTGTCGTACAGCTGGGCGCGGGCGTTGTTCGCGTCGTTCAGCGCGGGCAGGCCGCCGATCGACATGTTGACGACGTCGACGTGCCGGTTGACGACCAGGTCGGTCATGCCGGTGGTGAGCGCGGCCGCGGTGCAGCCGCCACCCCACGAGCACGCCCGCGCCGACACGATCTTCGCGCCCGGCGCCTGACCGTCGAGGTTCGGGTTGCCGAACAGGTCGTTGCCCGCCGCGATGCCGGCGACGTGCGAGGCGTGCAGCCCCTCGGTGATGCCGATGTTCACGAAGTCGGAGGTCTGGCCGGGCAGGCCCGCCGGGGTGAGGTCGACGTCCTCGCGGTACTCGACCACGAACGGCATGCTCTCCTGCACCGCGGTGGACGGGTTGTCCGTACCGAAGTGTCCGACCTGGAACTTCTCCTTGTACGGCCGCATCACGGCGTCGTCGGTGAAGTCGTGGTTCTGGTTCACGTCGACGCGGATGTCGTGGCTCACCGGGTCGTAGAGGACGCCCCACGTGTCGGTGGTGTCGCCGTCCCGGTTGACGTCACCGGCCGCCTCGTCGTTGATCGTGATGTTCTCGGCGAAGCGGTTGACCCGCCAGGCGCCGGCCGGGGCCGTCCAGGTCGAGCCCGCGTAGGTGAACGTCGGGCCGCTGACCTCGGTGATCATCGCGCGCCACGAGCCGTCGCCCTCGAGCAGCGGGTCGGTCGCGGTGACCCAGTCGACGATCTTGCGCTCGCCGGTGGTGGTCTTCTGCAGCGCCGGGTGGTCGAGGTCCACACCGGAGTCCATGATGCCGATGGTGACGCCGCGGCCGTCGTACGTCGGGTTCTTCTTCTTGAAGTCCACCGAGCCGGTCTCGTCGGTCGGCATGTACGGGTTCGCCGCCGGAGTGTCCGGTCCCGGGCCGGACGGCGCCGCGGCCTGCTTCGCCGCGCGCAGGTCGACCTTGCCGGCGTCCGGGCCGGGCAGCTTGATCGTCTCGTCCAGGTCGACGGCCGAGATGCCGGGCAGCTTCGCCGCGGTCAGCACCTTGGCGGTCGGCACCGAGGCGAGCACGTAACCGACCTGGTCGACGCGGTGGGTCACGGTACCGCCGAGGCTCTTGACCTTGGCCGCCACGTCGGGCGCCTTGCCCTTGTCGGTGGCGATGATGACCGTGACGTTCTTCTTCTTCGCGGCCTCCGCCTGGGCCAGCAGATCGGCGTCGTGCGAGCCGAGTGTCTCGGCCGGCGACTCCTTGGGGGTGGCAGGGTCCTCGGGCGACTTCTGCGATGCGGCCGGGGCGGTGCCCGTGCCCGGCGCCGCGGCGGCCGGGGTCACGCCGCTCAGCGTGGCCGCGCCGACGGTCATGCCGACCGCCAGCACAGAAGTGAACGTCCGCCGGCCCCAAGTGGATGTTTGTCTCACGCGCGGGTCCTCCGGAAGGAAGGCGCCCAGCGGGGTTTCACCGGGCGCATCCCCGGGATCTTGCCGATCGAAGCGTATGGAAGTCACTACCGTCGATGACGTTGTGACGAGGCCGTGACATTCATTTCCACGCATGAATGGCGTGGAATCCTGATTTCAATTTCTTCTAGGTATTCGGAGACGCCCCGATGTGGACCGGTCCACCGGCGCGACGCCGCCACAGCGTGAGCGCGACCATCGCGACCAGCAGCACCGCCAGGATCTCGATCGACGCCGGGAGCAGCGGCGTCACCAGGATCGCGACGATGCCGACCGGCATTGTCGCGAGCGCCGTGCCGGTCTGGTGCGGCCGGATGTGCAACAACCAGACGAAGAAAAGGTATATCGCCACCGGGACCGCTATGGCGTACGCGGCAATGGTGCGGGAAATGTCGGCGTGCCCGGTCAGATAGTCGGCGCCGACGCCGAGGCCGGCGCCGACCGCCGCGGCCGAGGCGAAGATGAAGTAGTGGCCGTAGCCCCACATCAGCGAGGTGCGCAGCGAGGTCAGCAGGCCGTGAGCGGAGCGGTCGAAGTAGACCCACCACAGCGCGAAGACGATCACCAGCCCGGCCAGCGTCAGCCGCAGGAGGCCGGCGGTGTGCTCGCCGCCCTCGTCGAGCGCGCCGCGGAACGCGACCGTCGCCGAGGCCACCGCCTCACCCAGCACGATGATCGTGAACAGGCCGTACCGCTCGGCGATGTGGTGCGGGTGGTACGTGGTCGGGCCGCCGGGCGCCGTCTCGGCCCACGCCGGCACGGCCAGTTCGAGCAGCGCCAGCAGGACGAAGGACGGGTAGAACAGCGCGGGCTCGTCGTGCGGGACGAGCAGGCGCAGCAGCCACAGCACCTGCAGGACACTGATGCCGATCGCGTACCGGATCGCGGTGGGGCGTCGCGGCGGGTCCGAGCGGGCGGCCCGCAGCCACTGCGGAACCAGGGCGAGCCGCATGACCGCGTACCCGGACGAGACGAGGACGAAGTCGCCGTCCTCGAAGGCCTGCTGCACGCCCGCGGCCAGCACCAGCGCCCCGGCGACCTGCACCAGCGTGGTGAGCCGGTAGACCACGTCGTCGGTGTCGTACGCCGAGGCGAACCAGGTGAAGTTCATCCAGGCCCACCAGATGGCGAAGAAGACCATCAGGTAGCCGGGCAGGGCGTGCCCGATGTGATGCGCGGCGACGCCGTGGTGCAGCGGCGCCGCCGCCTGCGCGACCGCCACCACGAAGCAGAGGTCGAAGAACAGCTCGAGCGGCGTGGAGACGCGGCCGGGCTCGTTCGCCGCGCGGGCCCGCATGGGCGCGAGGAACGGCCGGATCGATTCGGTCATTCGCCGCCTCCCTCGATCAGGTCCCAGTTGAGCAGCGTAAACGGCGCTTCCTCGGTGGCGCCCGCGCGACGGTACGTGGCCAGTGCGGCCGAGTTGTCCGGTTCGGTGCCCACCCACATCCCGTAGCAGCCGGCGTCCTTCGCGATCGCGGCGAGCTCGGCCACCAAGCGAGAACCGATCCCCTGCAGGCGAGCGGCCGGCGCCACGCCGAGCTCGTACACGAACATCTCCGTGCCCTTGTCCGGGTGGATCATCTCCACCCCGGAGATCATGCCGATCGGGCGGCCGTCGTCGTCATAGGCGATCAGCAGATGATGTCCGGGCTGCGCGAGGAAGCGCTCGGTGGCCTCGGCCAGCGGCGGAGCGTCGAAGAGGTCGGCCGCCGCATGCACCGCGGAAGCCTCCAAGATCCGCTCGATACGCATGCCGACCACACTAAGGCCCGCCTACCGGCTGACCTCCCAACCCACCGCACCGCGGCGCCCGCGCACACTCACCGGCCGGCTCCCAAACCGCTCACCGCACCCACCGCACCGCAGCGCCCGCGCACACTCACCGGCCGGCTCCGAAACCGCTCACCGCACCCACCGCACCGCAGCGCCCGCGGCATGCCCGCACCGCACCCACCGCACCGCAGCGCCCGCGGCATGCCCGCACCGCACCCACCGCACCGCAGCGCCCGCGGCATGCTCGCACCGCACCCACCGCACCGCGGGGGTCCGGGGGGCTCGGCCCCCCGGGCAATATGCGAGGCGGCCCGGCCCGCGCTCTCCGCGGGCAGGGTAAGCGGCCGACCGAGCCCCCGGTCGGGATCGAACCGACGACCTCCCGTTTACAAGACGGGTGCTCTGGCCATCTGAGCTACAGGGGCGCGCGCAACAGCATATCGTCCGGAAACATCACAGCCACCTTGGCAGGTCACGTAAAAAGCTTTACGTTTGCAGCACTGTTTCCACTCGGATCGTCCGGCACGTTCCTGCCGGTGGAAAGGAAGTCGGTTCACCATGGCCACCGTTACTTATGATCACGCCTCCCGGATCTATCCCGGGGCCGAGCGCCCCGCGGTCAACGAGCTGAACCTCGAGATCGGCGACGGCGAGTTCCTCGTCCTGGTCGGCCCCTCCGGTTGCGGCAAGTCCACCAGCCTGCGCATGCTCGCCGGCCTGGAGGACGTCGACAAGGGCCGCATCCTCATCGAGGGCAAGGACGTCACCAACCTGCCGCCCAAGTCGCGCGACATCGCGATGGTCTTCCAGAACTACGCTCTGTACCCGCACATGTCGGTGTACGAGAACATGGCCTTCGCCCTGAAGCTGCGCAAGACCTCGAAGTCGGAGATCGACCGCCGGGTCAAGGAGGCCGCGGCGCTCCTGCAGCTCGACGAGTACCTGTCGCGCAAGCCCAAGGCGCTTTCCGGTGGCCAGCGCCAGCGTGTCGCGATGGGCCGCGCGATCGTGCGTGAGCCGCAGGTCTTCCTCATGGACGAGCCGCTGTCGAACCTCGACGCCAAGCTCCGCGTCCAGACCCGTTCGCAGATCGCGACGCTGCAGGCCAAGCTGGGCGTCACCACCGTCTACGTGACCCACGACCAGGTCGAGGCCATGACCATGGGCCACCGGGTGGCGGTCATGCTGGACGGCGTTCTCCAGCAGGTGGACACCCCGCGGGCGCTGTACGACACCCCCGGGAACGTCTTCGTCGCCGGCTTCATGGGTTCCCCGGCCATGAACCTCAAGACCGTCCCGCTGACCGAGGCCGGCGGCCACTTCGGCTCGCTGGCTGTTCCGCTGACCCGCGAGCAGGTGGCGGGCGCGCAGAACGGCGGCGGCAAGGTGACCATCGGTTTCCGTCCCGAGGCCGCCGACATCGTGTCGGAGGGTGAGGGCGGCTTCCCGATCGTCGTCGACCTGGTCGAGGACCTCGGCTCGGACGCCAACGTGTACGGCCACGCCGAGCTCGAGGGTGGCTCGGAGCGGTTCGTCGTCCGCACCGACCGGCGCCACATGCCCGCCATGGGCGAGACCGTCTTCATCAAGCCGCAGACCAACAGCCTCCACGTGTTCAACGCGGAGACCGGCGTCCGCATCTGACGAAGGTTCCGGAGACCGGGCGGTTCCTGACGGGACCGCCCGGTTTTCTGTCGCCTCTATCTCGGCGCGAACTCCTGCGTCACGAAGTCCTTCTCCGCCACGCAGGCGAGCACCGAGGTGTTCCAGGCGCAGGTGTCCGAGCGGATGTCGCTGAGGTAGCCGAGGGGCACGGCCTGGTCGCCGAGGTGCCGGCCGGCCACCGCCGGGTTGTCCGGCGAGCGGGACAGCGGTTTGGAGAACTCGAGCAGATTCCCGCCGTCGAGCCGGGCCGCCTCGCCCTTGCGGGTCCAGACCTTCTTGCCGGTCGCGTCGATCAGCGTGGTGTCACCCGACGTGCTGGTCCCGATGACCGCCTCTCCTACCGGCACCAGCGTGTCGATGTTCGCCAGCGGGTACCGCCAGACCTGGTCGCCGCCGGTCACGTCGAGCGCCACCACGGCGTCGGTCTTGCCGTCGTATCCGACCTCCTCGCCGAAGCACACCCGGTCGTCCCCGCACGGCGTGACGTCCTTCATCTGGCTGTTGCGCCCCTGCGCGGTGTACAAGACGGCCGGTTCGCCCAGCTTGTCCAGCTTGTACGAGACGATCCGCTGGTCGTTGGGCTGCAACACGATCAGCCGGCCGTTGTGCGCCACCATCTCGTCATGGGGGTCGGCCACGTTCTGCCGCGACGTCAGAACCTTCCCGGTGTCCGCGTCCAGCACCCGCACCGACCGGTCCGCCCCGATCTCGACGATGCGCGGGTCGTCGCCGAGGTCCGGCTCGTACGCCCGCCCGAACACGGTGGCCGGCCCCTCCAGATCCTTGGGCGTGGTCACCGCCAGCACCGCCGGCTCGGTGCCGGACGAGCCGGCCGGGTCGGCCGTGGACCACCGCTCGGTGCCGTCGTCGAGCCGCAGCCCGATCAGCCGCTTGCGCGCATGATCGGTGACGACGGCCGTGTCCCCCGCGAAATGCACCTCGTCGTCGTCGGCCATCGCCCGCTGCCACAGCAGAGCACCGTTGTCCGCGCCGAGCACGGCGATCCGCCGCGAGCTGGTGATCGAGTCCGCGTCGGTGAACAGCGCGACCCCCACCGGCAGCGCGACCATCGACGTCCAGCGCTGAGCGGTCCCCGCTTTCGTACTGGTCCAGCTGGGCTTCGTCGCGCCGATCTCCACCGCGACCACTCCGACCGCGCCGGTTTCCGTGCTGGAGCTGGCAAAATACGTCCGGTCACCGATGATCGCCGCGTCCGCCCAGTCGGAACTGACCGGCACGACCGCCGCGGTCCGCCGGGGCTCACTCAGCGGGTGATAATCGAGCGCCCGGTAGCCCGGCCACAGAACCCAGACGAGCGCGGCCCCGGCGACCAGCATCAGGCTTACCGCAACAGCCAAAATCATCACGTACGGTCGTCGAACGCGCCCCCGGGAGCTCGCGGCCGCAGACGGGGTGGTCACCCTCCTCACCGGGCTTCCGGCCGGTTCGCCACCCTCAGCTCCACCGAGGAGACGACGAGCCTTCCCCGCCGGCCCGTTCGCCGCGCCTGCCCGCGGGCGACTCGCTCTCCCGGCCAAGCTCCCGCTCGGCGAATCGCTCACCGGCCATGCCGCGCTCCCGCCGGACGCCGCTCCGCCCGGCGGCGTGGCCACCGCGCCTTCTCCGCCGGCCGGCCCGCCCCCTGAGCCTCGCAGACCTGACGGTGAGCTGACCTGGTGGGCCGCGAAGGAGTCAGCGGCCGTAGGCAACGACGCGGCCTCCCCCGTAGCCCACGGATCGACCGGAGTCGACTGAAGCCGCTCATCCTCGACGTCCGCCCCGCCCGGCCCATGCCCCATCCCGGCACCCGCCGCCCACGTCCCCACACCAGCCGACCCGGTCCCCGCAGCCGCCGGCCCAGCCACCACACTCGCCGGCCCACCCGCCGCAACCCCCGGGCCGCCGCCGTTCCGCCCACCCTCACCCGGCCCGCTTGCCCGCTTTATCGGCTTTTCACCGGCAAAGGGTTCGCTGGGCATGGACGCGAACGACGGCTCCCCGGCCAGCGTCGAGGCCAACGACGGCTCCTCGGCCAACGTGTCCGCCAGCCGGGCCGGCTCGTCCTTGCCCGGCGGCGCCGCGGGGGCCAACCCGGCCGCGTATCGGACCGGTTCCCGAGCGTCCGCCCAGGCCGCACCGATCGCGCCCTCGGCCACCGGCATCTCCGGCTGCTCCAGCACGGTCGGCGCGATCCCCAGCTCGCCGTGCAGCAGCCGCGCCACCATCGGCACCCGGCTGGAGCCGCCCACCAGGAACAACCCGGCCAGCTCCGACGCCTTCAGCCCGGCCGCCGCGACCACCTCCGCCGCCTCGGCCACGCCGCGCCGCACCAGCGGATCCGCCACCGCCTCCAGCTCGTCGCGGGTCAGGTGGACCGCGTCCTCCACCCCGGGCACCGGCACCGGCGCGAACGCGCTGCGCGACAGCATCTCCTTGGCGCCGCGCACGTCCTCCCAGAACTGCCGCCGCGCCCGCCACTGCGCCAGCGTCACCGGCTCGGTCAGCGCCCGCCAGGCCGCCGGCTCGGCCGCCGCCAGCGACCTGCCCAGGTGATCGGCGATGGCCGCGTCCAGATCGAGGCCGCCGAGATCATCCGCCCCGCCGGACGCCGTCACCGCGAACCGGGCCCGCCCGTCCCGGCCGACGCCCTCGTTGCGCACCACCGCCACGTCGAGCGTGCCGCCCCCGAAGTCGAACACCGCCAGCGACGACCCCACCGGAACCGGCCGTCGCAGCACGTCCGCGAAGTATCGCGCCGCCGCCACCGGCTCGGGCACGAGCCGCGTCCCGGCCGGCCAGCCCGCCTTGCCGAGCGCCTCGAGCAGCACCGATCGCCGGCCCTCGCCCCACGACGCCGGGTGGGTCAGCACCGCCGGTGGCAGGAACCCCGCGGTGGTCATCGCCTCCCGCGCGACCGCCCCGAGCAGTGCCGCGAACAGATCGGCCACCGGCACGCCGGTCTCACCCAGCAGCACCGACCCGTCGTCGACCCGCCGCTTAGGGTTGGGTTCCAGCCGTCCCGGATCCGCGTATCCCAGCCGGAGCGCGTCCGTCCCGACGTGCAGCCGCCCGTCCGCGTCGAGGAAGACGGCCGACCGCAACAGTGGCTGCCCGTCGAACAGCAGCGGCCGGACGCGCCCGTCGGGATGTCGCACCATCGCGACCGTGTGAGACGTCCCCAGATCGACTCCGAGCACGAAGCCATCGCCCGGACCGGTCATCCGCCCGCCTTCCGCCGCGCCCATTCCCGGCCGTCATGCTACGACCCATCCACGACGGTTTTCGGGAGGCGAACGGCGGCGAAAAGTGCCTACTCGTCGTAGGCGCGGCGGCGGGCCACCTCGGCGAGCGTCACCGCGGCCGCCACGCTGGCGTTGAGCGACTCCACGTCGGACGCCATCGGGATGCGCACCCGCAGGTCACACGTCTCGCCGACGAGCCGGGACAGGCCGCGGCCCTCGGAGCCGACCACCACCAGCAGCGGCCCGACCGCGGCCTCCAGCTGGTAGAGATCGGTCTCGCCGTCCGCGTCCAGCCCGATCGCGGTGAAGCCGGCCTGCTGCGCCTGCTTGATCGCCCGGGTCAGGTTGACCACCTGGGAGACCGGCACCCGTGCGGCCGCGCCCGCACTCGTACGCCACGCGGTCGCCGTGATGCCGGCCGCGCGCCGCTCGGTGAGGAACACGCCGTGCCCGCCGAACGCGGCCACCGACCGGATCACGGCGCCCACGTTGCGCGGGTCGGTCACGCCGTCGAGCGCGACGAGCAACGGCGCCGTCTGTTCGAGCGCCGCCGTCAGCAGGTCGTCGAAATTCTCGTACGCGAAAGGCGGCACCTGGAGGCCGATGCCCTGGTGCAGCACCCCGCCGGTCATCCGATCCAGCTCGTTGCGGCTGATCTCGAGGATCGGAATGCCGCGGTCGCCGGAGGTGCGGACGATCTCGGCGATCCGGTCGTCGATGTCGATGCCCTGCGCCACGTACAGCGCGGTGGCCGGCACCGCGGCCCGCAGCGCCTCCACCACCGGGTTGCGGCCGAGCAGCAGCTCCGGCCCTTCCTTGGTCGGGTTCGACCGGCGACCCGGCGCCACCCGCGGGCCACCCCGGACGCCCGCCTTGCCCCGCTGCGGCACCGGCCGACCGGTGTTGCGGCCGCCGCGACCCCATGTGGTGTCCTTCGTGCCGGGCACGCCGACCTTCGGGGAACGACCCTCGGCCGCCGCCGCCCGGCGCTCCTTCTCCTGCTTGCGGGCGGTCTTCTCGGGCAGCTGCTCGGTGCCCGAGTAAGCCTTGTGCCACGGCCGCTCGTCGGCCGGCAGCGTCTTGCCGCGACCCTTGAGGCCGCCGCGGTTCTTGCCGCCCGACCCGGCCGCGGCGCCCTTCTTCGACACCACGCGCTTGCTCGCGTTACGTGAATTTCCCGGCATCAGTGCTGCTCCCCTACCGTCCAGCGCGGCCCGGCAGGAGTGTCCTCCACCTGAATTCCCGCGTTCTTGAGCTGGTCGCGGACCGCGTCCGCGGCCGACCAGTCCTTACGTGCGCGGGCCTGGGCCCGCTGTTCCAGCGCCAGCTTCACCAGCGCGTCGACGACCGGCTTGAGTTCGTCCTTCTGCTCGGCCCCGCGCCAGGCCGGGTCGAGCGGGTCGAGCCCGAGCACCCCGAGCATCGCGCGCACCTCGGTGAGCGCGCCCCGGATGCCGGCCTCGTCGCCGTTGGTGAGCGCGGTGTTGCCCTCGCGGATCGTGTCGTGCACGACGGCGAGCGCGGCCGAGGTGTTGAGGTCGTCGTTCATCGCGGCGGCGAACGCCGGCGGCACGTCCTTGGGCCGGCCCGGGCCGACCACCTCGGCGGCCCGGTGCACGAAGCCCTCGATCCGCCGGTACGCCACGGCGGCCTCGCTCAGCGCCTCGTCCGAGTAGTCGATCCGGGAGCGGTAGTGCGGGGTGCCCATGTAATAGCGCAGCTCGACGGGCCGGATGCCCATGGCCTGCACCACGCCGAGGTCGACCACGTTGCCCAGCGACTTGCTCATCTTCGCCTCGCCCAGGTTGAGCAGGGCGTTGTGCACCCAGTACCGGGCGAAGGGCAGGCCGGCCGAGCGGGACTGGGCCTGCTCGTTCTCATGGTGCGGGAAGGTCAGGTCGAGCCCGCCGCCGTGGATGTCGAACTCGGCGCCGAGGTACCGCCGGGCCATCGCGGAGCACTCGATGTGCCAGCCGGGACGACCGCGGCCCCACGGCGACGGCCAGGAGGCGTCGGCGGGCTCGTCCGGCTTCGCACCCTTCCAGAGGGCGAAGTCCCGATAATCCCGCTTGTCCGGCTCGCCGCCGTCGGTAGGCGGGCGCATGTCCTCCGGGTCCTGCCCGGAGAGCTCGCCGTACTCCGGATACGACGGCACCGAGAAGTAGACGTCGCCGGTGCCGCCGGCCGCCGGGTACGCCCGGTCGCGCTCGATCAGCTCGGTGATCAGCTCGTGCATCTCCGGGATGTGCGCGGTGGCCAGCGGTTCGTAGGTCGGCGGCAGCACGTTCAGCGCGCGGTAGGTCGACTCCAGGACCAGCCGGTTCTCGTACGCGATCGACCAGAACGGCCGGCCCTGGGCGTTGGACTTGTCGAGGATCTTGTCATCCACATCGGTGACGTTGCGGATCAACCGGACCTCGTAGCTGGTGTGCATGAGCCAGCGACGCAGCACGTCATAGTTGATCGCGGACCGTAGGTGCCCGATGTGCGGCGGTGACTGCACGGTGAGGCCACACTGGTAGATCCCGACCTGACCGGGCGTCATCGGGACGAAGTCCCGGACGGATCGGGTCGCAGTGTCGTACAAGCGCAGAGTCACCGTACAAGGGTACCGACAAGGGTCAGGGACGAGTCATGCGGAGCACGTCCAATGCCGCGTCCAGCTGCTCCTCGGTGAGCTTGCCGGATTCCAGGTGACCGCGCTCCACGACCACCTCGCGGATGCTGCGCCCGGAGGCGAGCGCCTGCTTGGCGATCGCGGCGGCCTCGTCGTAACCGAGGTGCCGGTTCAGCGGGGTGACGATCGACGGCGACCCCTCCGCGTACGCCCGGGCCACCTCGACGTTCGGCTCCAGCCCGTCGATGCACCGGTCGGCGAGCAGCCGGGCCGCGTTGGCCAGCAGCCGGATCGACTCGAGCAGGTTGCGCGCCATCACCGGCAGCATCACGTTGAGTTCGAAGTCGCCCTGGGTGCCGGCGAACGCGACGGTGGCGTCGTTGCCGATCACCTGCGCGCACACCTGCCGGACCGCCTCGGGCACCACCGGGTTCACCTTGCCCGGCATGATCGACGACCCCGGCTGCAGGTCGGGCAGGCGCAGCTCGCGCAGGCCGGCCCGCGGTCCGGAGCCCATCCAGCGGATGTCGTTGACGATCTTGTAGAGCCCCACGGCGACGACCCTGACCTGCCCGGACGCCTCGACCAGCGCGTCCCGGGCGCCCTGCGCCTCGAAGTGGTTGCGCGCCTCGGTCAGCGGCAGCCCGGTCGTCTCGGCCAGCCGGGCGATCACCGCGGCCGCGAAGCCGGGCGGGGTGTTCACGCCGGTGCCGACCGCGGTGCCGCCCAGCGGGAGCTCGGCCAGCCGGGGCAGCGACGCGTTCAGCCGCTCGATGCCGTTGGAGACCTGCTGGCCGTACCCGGAAAACTCCTGACCGAGGGTGACCGGCGTGGCGTCCATGAGGTGCGTCCGCCCGCTCTTGACCACCTCGGACCACGACTCCGCCTTGTGGTTCAGCGCGCGGGCGAGGTGCTCCAGGGCGGGGATCAGCTCGGTGACCACGGCCTCGGTGGCGGCCAGGTGGATCGAGGAGGGGAACACGTCGTTGCTCGACTGCGAGGCGTTGACGTGGTCGTTCGGGTGCACCGGGCGACCCAGCTCACGGGCCGCCAGCGTGGCGATCACCTCGTTCGCGTTCATGTTCGACGAGGTGCCCGACCCGGTCTGGAACACGTCGATCGGGAACTGATCGTCGTACCCGCCGTCGGCGACATGCGCGGCCGCCGTCGCGATCGCCTTTCCAAGGTCTTCTTCCAGTACGCCGAGGGCCGCGTTCACCTGCGCGGCGGCACCCTTGATCTGGGCCAACGCGCGGATCTGCGCGGGCTCGATACCTCGTCCGGAGATCGGGAAGTTCTCCACCGCCCGCTGCGTCTGCGCCCGCCACAGGGCGTCGGCCGGCACGCGGACCTCACCCATCGTGTCCTTCTCGACCCGGAAGCCACTCTGCTCTGTAGTCACGCCCCCCATCGTCCCTCCAACGCAACCGCTTCGCAGATGATCCACACCACCACCCGCGGCGGCTCGTATCTTGCCGATCACGGTGGGTTGGACGGCGGACGATCCGGAACGTAACGTCGGCGGGGTTTGGACCCCGACGGACAGGATCTCCACATGCGACGCGCCCTCCTCGCCGTGATCGCCGGCGGCACCCTGCTGGCCGGCGCGGCCGCCTGCGACGGCGGCGGGAAGAACGAGGACACCCCGACGGCCGCGGCCCCGGCGACCGCCGCGCCGACCACCTCGCCCACGCCCGACTACGCGGCGGACACGGCACAGATCTGTGGCCGCTTCCAGTCCATCTACCAGGTCGAACTGCGCAACCTCGGCACGGCGATGGGCAAGATGATCACGTACAAGGAAGCGAAGCAAGCCCCCGAGGCCAAGAAGGCCGAGAATGCGGCGGCCGGCCAGCTGAAGTCGATGGCCACCAAGATCCGCACGGAGACGGCCGGCGCTCAGGACCCCGACTTCAAGGAGGCGGGGGCCACCACGGCGGCGAAGCTGGAGGCGAGCGCCAAGGATCGCAAGTACTTCGCGAAGGTGAAGTCCTTGAAGGACCTGAACGCCACGATCGAGGGCCAGCTGGCCGAGTGGCTCACCCCGGTCGCCGGTTACTGCGGCGCCCCCTCGGCGTCCGCGTCCGCCTCCCCCTCAGCATCCGCCCCGGCCGCCCCGTCGCCCTCGGCCCCCTGACCACCACCGTCCGATGCGGACGGCCCCATGGCGTCACGGGCCGATCCACAGCGCCAGCCAACCCGCGATCATGCTGCTGACACTGACCAGCAGCGAAAGAATGTCGAAGCCGCGGGGCCGCGTCGGCTCCCTCGCCGGTTGCCTCCGCGGCAGCCCCACCGACGCGGCGGCCTGGACGGGTCGGCCCGGGCTCCGATAGCGGGCCGCGGCGCGATCACGGTCGCGGTGAAAAATCCGTCCCACGCGATCGAAGCGGTGGTATTCGCAGCCGATCAGCCACCCGTTGCCGACGAGGCGGCAGGCCTGCCGCTGGCGGGTGTAACCACCGCACCGGAACGGCGCCACCACGGCGAGATAGGGAACGAACAGGCCCAGCACGACGAAGACCGCCAGGCGGTGCTGGTCGGAGATCCAGAAGAGGACCGCCAGAATGACCAGCACGATGCCGACGGTCGCACGCTCGGCGACACCGGACGACCCACGCCTGCCCATAGACCGACGCTAATGGCCAGCGTTACGTAGCGAAACCCTTCCGCACGGTAGCGAAGCCGACAGGGACGCCGCTGAAGCGCGGGTCGCCGCCTCTCCACGCCTGGCTCGCGGAAGCCTTCGGGCCGCACCGGTCGGGGGCTAGGCGAGCTTCTCCAGGACGGCCTCGGCGGAGGCCAGGAAGGTGTCGTTCTCGGCCGGGGTGCCGATCGAGACCCGGACGCCGTCGCCCGGGAAGGGCCGGACGATCACGCCGCGCCGCTCGCAGAGCTGGGCGAACGGGACCGCCCGGTCGCCCAGCGGCAGCCAGACGAAGTTGGCCTGGCTCTCCGGCACGTCCACGCTCAGCTTGCGCAGCGCCTCAGTGACCCGCTCCCGCTCGGCGGCGACCAGCGAGCAGCGCCGGCTCATCTCGGCCTCCTGGCGCAGCGCGGCCAGCGCGGCGGCCTGGGCAACGTTGCTGGACGAGAACGGGGTGAGCACCTTGCGGACCGCGCCGGCCACCTCGGGCGACGCGATCAGGTAACCCATGCGCAGGCCGGCCAGGCCCCAGGCCTTCGACATCGTGCGGAGCACGACGACGTTCTCGCGATGCCCGTACGTCTTCAGGCCGTCCGGCACCTCCGGGTCGGTCACCAGTTCCCGGTACGCCTCGTCGAGCACCACGATGACATCCGACGGCACCTCGGCGAGGAACCGGTCCAGCTCCGGCTTCCGCAACGCCGTACCGGTCGGGTTGTTCGGGTTGCACACGAAGACCACGCGGGTGCGCTCGGTGATCGCGTCGGCCATCGCCTCGAGGTCGTGCCCGTGGTTCTCGGTGTTCGGGATACGCACGCTGGTCGTCGCCGCGCCGTGGGCGATGATCGGGTACGCCTCGAACGACCGCCACGCGTAGACGACCTCGTCGCCCGGCAGGCACGCCGCCTTGACCAGCAGCTCGGTCAGCGCGACCGACCCGCAGCCGGTGACCACCCGGTCGGGCGTCACGCCGTACCGCTCGGCCAGCGCCTCCCGCAGCTCGACCGCGCCCAGGTCCGGGTAGCGGTGCGAGTTGAGGACAGCCTCGGCCACCGCTTCCGGCACGCCGGGGAGCGGACCGTACGGGACCTCGTTGCTCGCCAGCTTGATCGCCTCGGCGATACCGAGCTCGCGGGTGAGGTCGGCGAGGTTGCGGCCGGGCACGTAGGCGGGCAGTCCGTCCAGGTCGGCGCGGGTCAGCCGGGTCATGATCATCCTTCCGGAGGGCGGGGCGGCGAGGTGTCGGAGGCGCCGCCGACCCCTGCGTCGACAGGTTGCGGCGCGCCGGGCGGGGGCAGGGCGACGACCACGGTGCGGGCCGTCTTGTCGTGGAAAGCCTGACGGAGTTGGGGGTCGAAGAGCGGGGAAATCGAGTCGATGAACTGGATGACGAAGCCGATCAGGCAGTACCAGGCCGGCGTCCACAGGCCGAGCCGGGCCCAGCGGCCGAACGCGCGGCCGAAGCCGAGCGGCTCGGTGTTCTCCAGCGCGACCACCTTGATCCGCATGAGCCGCTTGCCCAGCGTCTGGCCGCTCGAGCCGGTCGCGGGCGCCTCGTAGAGCAGCCACAGCAGGGTCGCGATGATCAGCATCGCCCAGAACAGGCCCTCCATCCGGCCGTTGGTCGGCACGTCCTGGAAGGCGCTGCCGCCGGCCCGCATCGAGTCCATCGCGGCGCGGTAGATGGGCAGGAACTCCTGGGCCCATTGGTACGCGAACCAGCCGTTGACCACGACGTTGAGCAGCAGGACGGCGAAGATGTCGACCAGGCGGGCGACCAGGCGCGGGCCGAGGCCGGCCAGGGCGTACCCGTGCGGGCGCGCCTGGACCATGAGCGGGTAGGCGGCCATGCGCATCCCGGGCGGCATCTGCTGCCAGCCCGGCGGAGGCTGGAAGCCGGGCGGGGGCTGGAAGCCGGGCGGGGGCTGGAAGCCGGGCGGCTGCTGCCCGGGAGCCGGCTGGTAACCCTGCGGCGGCTGAGAACCCTGGGGCGGTTGCGAACCCTGGGGCGGCTGCCCGGATGGCGGCTGGTAACCGTGGGGCGCCTGCGAACCCTGCGGCGGCTGCTGCTCGGGCTGCGGCTGGTAACCCTGCGGGGGATAACCGGCCGGCGGCGTCTGGGAGCCGGGCGGCGGCTGCCAGCCGGGCGGCGGCTGCATCCCCGGCGGCGGCTGCCAGCCGGGCGGCGGAGGCGGCTGCGGACCCCAGCCCGGCGGCGGCGCCTGCTGGGCCGGCGGCATCCAGGCGGGGGGCTGCTGGCCACCGGGCCACTGGCCACCGGGCGGCTGACCACCGGGCTGCTGGAACGGCGGCGTGCCGGCCCCGGCATCCGGCGTCGGCGCGGGCGGCTCCTCCTCGACCGGAGGCGGCCCGTCGGGCGGGACCGCATCGGCCGGGATGGCCTTACCGAGCCAGCCTTCACCGTCCCAGTACCGCTGGGTGGAGGTGTCGGCGGGGTCTTTGTACCAGCCGGCGGGCAGCGAACTCATGGGAAAACCTTAACCACCATGGTGTAGGCCCCCTTGTCGTGCAGTCCCCGGAGGTTAAGCCGGTCCCATGACTGCGTCCAGCGGACCGCCACCGGACGACCCGGCAGCGGCCCATAACCATACAAAAGCCTCAGAGGTTCCCCCGCAGCTCCTGCTCGCGCTCGATCGCCTCGAAGAGGGCCTTGAAGTTGCCCTTGCCGAAGCCCAGGGAGCCGTGCCGCTCGATCAGCTCGAAGAAGACGGTCGGGCGGTCCTGGACCGGCTTGGTGAAGATCTGCAGCAGGTACCCGTCCTCGTCCCGGTCGACCAGGATCTTGCGCGCCTTCAGCTCCTCGATCGGGGCGCGCACCTCACCGATGCGGGCCCGCAGCGAGGGGTCGTCGTAGTACGAGTCCGGGGTGTCCAGGAACTCGACGCCGGCCGCGCGCATGGCGTCGACGCTGCCGATGATGTCGTTGGTGGCGACCGCGATGTGCTGGGCGCCCGGGCCGCCGTAGAACTCGAGGTACTCGTCGATCTGCGACTTGCGCTGGGAGACGGCCGGCTCGTTCAGCGGGAACTTGACCTTGCGGGTGCCGTCCGCGACGACCTTCGACATCAGCGCCGAGTAGTCGGTGGCGATGTCGTCGCCGATGAACTCGGCCATGTTGGTGAAGCCCATGACCCGGCGGTAGAACTCCACCCACTCGTCCATCTTGCCGAGCTCGACGTTGCCGACCACGTGGTCGACGGCCTGGAAGAAGCGCTTGGGCTGCAGGCCGGCGGCGATGGCGGGCTGCCGGTCGACGATCGGGCCGCGGGCCACGAAGCCGGGCAGGAACGGGCCGGTGTACTTCGAGCGGTCGACCAGCGAGTGGATGGTGTCGCCGTAGGTCGCGATGGCCGCGATGCGGACGGTGCCGTGCTCGTCGGTGAGGTCGTGCGGCTCGGTCACGCCGCGGGCACCGGCGCCGACCGCGTGCCGGTAGGCGGCGTCGACGTCCGGAACGTCGAGCGCGATGTCGTAGATGCCGTCGCTGTGCTTGGTGACGTGATCCGAACCGGGGGCTCCGGCGTGCACCGCGCCCGAGACGACGAACCGGGCCGAGCCGCTGACCAGCACGTACTCGGCGTGGTCGCGGTACCCCTGCTCGGGGCCGCGGTAGGCGACACAGGTCATGCCGAAGGCGGTGGAGTAGTAGTGGGCCGCCTGCTTCGCGTTGCCCACCAGGAAGCGGAGGTAGTCGACGCCCTTGACGGGGAAGACGTCGGAGGTCTCTTTGGCGTGCTCCATCACTTCTACGTTTTTGTCCTGCAGTGCGGCGGAGCCGCCTTGGAAGCTCTGCGTCATGGCCTGATGGTTGTCCCCGTCACATCGGTGGGCAATAGTCGGCCGAATCGCTGAGCAGACTGCGCGATCCGTACGGTAGCTTGCCGCAATGACTACGCAATCTGTCCAGCTGGACGATCTGGATGCGCGGTTGCTGAAATTGCTTGCCGCCGAGCCGCGCATCGGCGTGCTGGAGATGTCCCGGCGGCTCGCGGTCGCGCGCGGGACGGTTCAGGCTCGGCTGGACAAGTTGATCTCCCGCGGGGCGATCAAGGGCTTCGGCCCGGAGGTGATCCCGGCGGTGATCGGCTTCGGCGTGATGAGCTTCGTGACGCTGGAGATCAGTCAGCGCTACGGGCACACGGCGGTGACCGAGCACCTGGCGGACATCCCGGAGGTGCTGGAGGCGCACACGATCACCGGCAGCGGCGACGTCATGTGCCGGATCGTGGCCCGGTCCAATGCGGACCTCCAGCGGGTGATCGACCAGATCGTGGGCTACGAGGGCATCGTGCGGGCGTCGACCATCATCGCGCTGGCCGAGCTCATTCCCTATCGGACACAGCCGCTGGTCCAGGCGGCGTCGCAAGGCTAGACGTACAAAATAGACCGACACGGACATATGGAGATCCATCTACCGAGGGATTGCGCTGGTTAAGTTGTCGCGCATGGCGTCCGGAGGCAGTCCCTGGAAGGGATACGCGCTGGTCGCCGTCATCGTCGTGATCGTGCTCGCCACGACCGGCGTGTGGAACCCGTGGCCGGGCATCTGGAACTGGGTGAACACCAGCGAACCGATCGCCCAGGGCGCGGCCCGCTGGCAGCAACGCATCGGCGGCAGCCCGCAGAGCGTCACGATCGCCGGCGACGCGGTCGTCGTCGAGTACCGCACGTCGGTCGACGCCTACGACCTGACCGCCGGGATCAAGCTGTGGGGCAGCGACGCCGACTGGGCCTCGGTGGCCGGGCAGGGCACCAACTCCGTCGTCGTCACCGGGCGCCTGCTGACCAAGGGCTACCAGGTGCTCGACCCGCGCACCGGAACGGTCCGGCGCGCCGACACCGCCGCGACCGCGGTCTGGACGTACCGGGACGCGATCCTCGACCTGCACTGCGGCAAGGGCAGCGAATGCCGGCTCACCGCGTGGGACCCGGGCGGCAGCACGCCGAAGTGGACGGTCGACACCGGCGGCATCGGCTTCGTGCTCAACGCCGCGAATCCCGACCTGCCGGACACGCGGCAGCTCAGCGCGGCCGGGGTGGACGACGACGTGGCGCGCCCGCGCGTGCTGCCCGGCCTGATCGGACTGCCGGACGACGGCAAGGTGCGGGTCGTCAACACCGCCACCGGCAAGGTGGTGCAGGTGGTGCAGACCGGGCCGCAGCAGCGGGTAGCGCTGGCCGGCGGGCGGGTCCTGACCATCACCGGTACGGCCCAGGACGGCACCTGTTACTACAGCGTGGTCGCCACCGATCCGCCGGGTAGCGGGGCGGTTTGGCGGCGCGACGGCCTGAACCTGCGGACCGCGGACAACGGCTCGGACTGCAAACAGGAACGCGACCCGGCCGGCGGCGAGGACGTCGTGCTCGGCGTCGACCCGGTCGGCCGCGAGGAGTTGATCAACGGCCACGACGGCCGGGTGCTCTGGCACGGCGCCAAAGGCGAGAACGTGCTGGCGGTCGACGATCAGAGTGCGGTCGTCCGCACTGCCGACAAGTCACTGCTGCGGGGTCACTCCTTCTCCCGCTCCCGTACGGCGTGGGCCCGGCAGGTGGGCGCCGGCGCGTCGGCGGCCCTGACCCCGAACGCCGTGCTCGTGATCACCACCAAGCCGAGCCGGGTGGTCGCGTTGTCGCGCTCCGACGGGCATGTGCTGGCCGACGTCCGTACGGAAGCCAAGATTTTCGCCGTCGGCGCCGGCGGCATGATCGCCGTCTCCGGGCGCGAGATGGCGTATCTACCTTTTACGTGAACGTTATGCCGATGTGATTATCCGGCGCACTGCTGGACAGGTTCGCGGGACTCGCCGGGCCTGTCCTAGGCTTGCCGCTCATGAACAGAGGCGCCGCATTCTCGTACTCGCCGCTGTTGCCGATCGGCGACGACCTGACCGAGTACCGACTGGTCACGGACGAAGGCGTGGACGTGGTGCACGGGCCCGGCGGCCGGCGGTTCCTGACCGTCGACCCGTCGGTGATCAGCCAGCTCACCGCGGAGGCGATGCACGACATCGCCCACTACCTGCGGCCTGCTCACCTGTCCCAGCTGCGCTCGATCATCGACGATCCGAAGGCCTCGCCCAACGACCGGTTCGTCGCCCTCGACCTGCTGCGCAACGCGAACATCGCGGCCGGCGGCGTGCTGCCGATGTGCCAGGACACCGGCACCGCCATCGTGATGGGCAAGCGCGGCCGGCACGTGCTGACCGACGGGACCGACGAGGAAGCCATCGCCCAGGGCGTCTACCAGGCGTACACCCGGCTGAACCTGCGGTACTCGCAGCTCGCGCCGCTCACCATGTGGGACGAGCGCAACACCGGCTCGAACCTGCCGGCCCAGATCGAGCTCTACGCGGAGGACCCGGGCGGTCAGCCGGACGCGTACAAGTTCCTGTTCATGGCCAAGGGCGGCGGCTCGGCCAACAAGTCCTACCTGTACCAGGAGACCAAGGCGCTGCTGAACCCGGCGCGGATGATGGAGTTCCTGGACGAGAAGCTGCGGCTGATCGGCACGTCCGCCTGCCCGCCGTACCACCTGGCCGTGGTGATCGGCGGCACCAGCGCCGAGTACGCGCTGAAGACCGCGAAGCTGGCCAGCGCGAAGTACCTCGACAACCTGCCCCGGCACGGCACCATGGCGGCGCACGGCTTCCGCGACGTCGAGCTGGAGGCGGCGGTCCTCGAGCTGACCCGCGACTTCGGCATCGGCGCGCAGTTCGGCGGGCGTTACTTCTGCCATGACGTACGGGTGATCCGCCTGCCCCGCCACGGCGCGTCCTGCCCGGTCGCGATCGCCGTCTCCTGCTCGGCCGACCGCCAGGCGCTCGCGAAGATCACGCCGTCCGGGGTCTGGCTGGAACGGCTGGAGACCGACCCGGCCCGCTTCCTGCCCGACGTCGAGCTGGACGACGCGGACGACCAGGTGGTCAAGGTCGACCTGAACCGGCCGATGTCCGAGATCCGCGCCGAGCTCTCCCGGTACCCGGTGAAGACGCGCCTGTCGCTGACCGGCCCGCTGGTGGTCGCCCGCGACATCGCCCACGCCAAGATCGCCGAGCGGCTGGCCGCCGGCGAGCCGATGCCGGAGTACATGCGCGATCACGCGGTGTATTACGCCGGTCCGGCGAAGACCCCCGAGGGGTACGCGTCCGGGTCGTTCGGCCCCACCACCGCCGGCCGGATGGACTCCTATGTGGAGACCTTCCAGGCGGCCGGCGGCTCGATGGTCATGCTGGCCAAGGGCAACCGGTCCGGCCAGGTCACCCGCTCGTGCGCCACGCACGGCGGGTTCTACCTCGGCTCGATCGGTGGCCCGGCCGCGCGGCTCGCCCAGGACTGCATCAAGCATGTCGAGGTGCTCGAATATCCCGAGCTCGGCATGGAGGCGATCTGGAAGATCGAGGTCGAGGACTTCCCGGCGTTCATCGTCGTCGACGACAAGGGCAACGACTTCTTCGCCGACGTCACCCGCCCCAAGAACGTCCTTCAGATCGGCGCGCGGCCCTAGACGTCCAGCGTCAGGGGATCAGAACGATCTTGCCGGCGACGTGGCCGGCGTCGCTCAGGCGCTGCGCCTCCGACGCCTCGGCCAGGTCGTAGGTGCCGGCTACCGTGGTGCGGGCCTCGCCCTTCACCAGGAGCTCGGCGAAGGCCAGCAGGTCGGCGGGACGCTGGTCCGAGGCCCACGAGCCGGCTACGCCGTACTGCTCGGCCGCCGGGTCGGCGATCGTGACGATCCGGGACGGACCGCCGCGCAGCTCGAGCGAATCGGGCAGGACGCCGCGGCCGGCCACGTCGAAGACGGCGTCGACGCCGCGGGGCGCCAGCGCCCGCACCCGGTCGACCAGCCCCGGCCCGTAGACCGTGGGCACCGCGCCCAGGGCGCGCACCACGTCCTGGTTGCGTTCGGCGGCGGTGCCGATCACCGTGACGCCGGCGGCCACGGCGAGCTGCACGGCGACCTGGCCGACCGCGCCGCTCGCGCCGTGCACCAGCAACGTCTCGCCACGCCGGACATCGAGCGCTCGCAGCACCCGTGACGAGGCCTCCACCGCGACCGGCAGGGTCGCCGCGGGCACGAAGTCCAGGCCCTCGGGGATGTGCGCCCACACCCCGGACAGGGCGTACTCGGCGTAGGAACCGCCGACGGCCCAGCCGAAGACGCGGTCGCCGACCTCGGTGCCGGTCACCTCCGGGCCCAGGGCGTCTACCACGCCGGCCAGCTCGATGCCGGGAATCGCGGGCAACCGGACCGCCGGGAACGCGCCGCTGCGGACCTTGCCGTCGAACGGGTTCACCCCGGCCGCCTCGACGCGCACCCGGATCTGGCCCGGTCCGGGCTCGGGCAGCGGCACCTCGGCCGGATGCAGCACGCCGGGATCACCGAACGTGTCGAAGACGATCGCCCTCATGGAAGTCCTTTCACCGGGGTTTACTGTCCGGTCAAGGTCAATTCAGAAGGCGGGCCGGGCATTTCCGTCTCGGCGCGGCACGGCGAATGTCACAGGTCGATGGCGACCAGCTGGCCGGTGTGGCCGGTGAACATGGCCTGCGGATCGGAGAAGTCGGCGGTCACGGCGTACAGAGTCCGTTGGTCCTCGGCGATCGCACAGTCGAACCCGCCGCGGTCGAGGGGCACCCGGGCCAGCACCTCGCCGCCCTCGCGGACGCGGACGCAATGCCGGTTCGGCACGTCGGCGTACCAGATCGCGCCCTCGGCATCCAGGCAGATGCCGTCCGGCGCCCCGCCGGGCAGCGACGCCCAGATTCGCCGGTTGCTCAGCCCGCCGTCCGCCGCGATGTCGAAGGCGGTCAGCCGCGCGCCGTGCGACTCCGCCACGATCAGCGTCGAGCCGTCCGAGGTGACCGCCATCCCGTTCGGGAAGAGCAGGCCGTCGGCCACCTGCCGTGCCGACCCGTCCGGCGTCACGACCGCGATCAGACCCGGCTTCTCGGCACCGCCGGGGAAGTCGTAGCCGATGTTGTTGACGAAGGCGAACCCGCGCGCGTCGGCCGCGATGTCGTTCCACGGATGCGAGCCGTCGATCTCCCGGAGGCCGGCGAACACCGAGCCGTCGCGCAGCAGCCGCGCCCCCGGGCCGTCGAGCACGAGCAGCTCCCCGGCGGGCGTCCAGTCGATGCAGAAGGGCAGCCCGCTCATCCGGGACACGACCACCGGCTCGGAACCGTCCAGGCGGACGATCTCGCCGGCGATCCAGTCGCAGAACCAGAGATGGCCGTCGTGCCAGCGCACGGACTCGCCCATCGCCAGGCCGGTCAGCAGCACCCGAGGCGTCGTCATGGGCATCACCGTAGTCAGAGGGCGGCGATGATCACCGGGTCCGTGGAGAAGTAGTAGCCGTTTGTATCCGGGTCCGACGGGCCGTTCTTGGCGAGCCGCTCGACGGCCACGTGCCCGTCGACGATCTGCCAGCGGCCCGGCGACCAATTCACGCTCTCGGGGCCGTACCGGAGCGGGAACGCGGCCTTGCGCGCGCCGGTGAGCGGGTCCATCTCCAGCACCGACCGCGTCGCCGTGAGCAGCACCAGCTTGCCGTCGGAGGCGCCCAGCACCTGCCCGCTCGGGAACGTCGGCCCCGGCTTGCCGTTCGCGGCGACGCTGCGCAGCCCGTCGCCGGCCGGATACAGCACCAGGCCGGCCGCGATGGTGCTGTCCGGCCGGTCCAGCGCGGCGTTGCGGCGCGGCTTGCCACCGCCGGTCAACCAGCCCTTGCCCGAGCCGTCGCGCAGGCCGGCGCAGTCCGCCTGCGCCGCCGTACACCCGATTGCCGCGTAGGGTCCGGGCGGCCACGTGGCGACCGCGAGCCCGGTGTCGGTGTCGAAGGCGCCGGTCGCGCAGACGTACTGCCCGCCCGCCGTGGTGAAGCCGTCGTCGCAGCCGGACGGCAGGTCGATCTGCCAGCGCCGCGTGCCGCTCGGCCCGTCGTAGGAGGTCAGCGTGCGTCCCGCAGAGACCAGGAACGAGGTGCCGGCCACGTGCAGGCCGGGTGGCGCCCAGACGGTCGACGCGCCGGTCCGGTGTCCGTCGTACTTCGGCGCCGCCGGCCCGTGGATGCGCCACACGATCCGGCCGGTCACCGCGTCGAGCGCCACCAGCTCGCCGTCGGACCAGCGGCTGATCACCGTGGTGCCGACCGCCACCAGCCCGGACAGCTGCTGCGGCCAGCGCCGGAACGACCAGCGCGCGGTGTAGACGTACCTGGCGTTGACGTCCTTGCCGTCCGCTCGCACCTGGCGTTTCGTGCCGTAGACGCGCACCCGCCCGTCGACGATCAGCGGCGCCACGTTGGTGCGGCCGGTCGTTCCCGGGCGGTGCTTGCCGACGACCAGGACCGAGGACGCGGCGGGCGAGAGGACCTCGGCAGGGGCCAGCACCCGCCAGCCGATCACCGCGGCGGCCGCGACCAGAACGAGAGCGACCACGGACCGCAAGAACACCCGAAACACCGGGGAAGACTAAGTCACGCCACCGCGGCGAGATCGTCCAGGTCGCGTC
>NZ_CAKUCL010000024.1 GCF_934643405.1 uncultured Actinoplanes sp. | reverse complement strand
CGCTGGTCCTCCTCGAAGGCGCGCAGCGCCGCCTTCTGCCCGGCCGCGTCGCCGTCGAACGTGTAGATGATCTCGCCGGTGAAGCTGTCGCTGTCCATCAGCAGGCGTCGCAGCACGCCGATGTGGTCGAGGCCGAACGCGGTGCCGCAGGTCGCGACCGCGGTCGGCTCGCCCGCCTCGTGGCAGGCCATCACGTCGGTGTAGCCCTCGACGATCACCGCCCGGCCGCGCTTGGCGATCTCCCGCTTGGCGTGGTCGATCCCGTACAGCACATGGGATTTCTTGTAGAGCGGCGTCTCCGGCGTGTTGAGGTATTTCGGCCCGTCGTCGGACTCCAGCAGCTTGCGCGCGCCGAAGCCGATGATGTCGCCGGTCAGGTCCTTGATCGGCCAGAGCAGCCGGCCGCGGAACCGGTCGATGATCGAGCCGGAGCGGGCCGGCTTGGTCAGTCCGGCGGTGTTCAGCTCCTCGGCGGTGAAGCCCTTCTGCCGCAGGTGCTTGGCCAGCGCGTCCCATGAGTCGGGGGCATAGCCGCAGCCGTAGCGCTCGGCGGCGTCCCGGCCGAAGCCGCGCTGGGCGAGGAACTCGCGGGCCTTGCGCGCGCCCGGCGTGGACAGCTGGTCGCGATAGAACTCGGCGGCGGCGACGTGCGCGGCGAGCAGGCGTTGCTTCTGCCCGGCGGCGGGACGCCGGACCGACCGGTCGGCACTGTCCTCGTCGTAGCGCAGCTGGATGCCGGCCCGGGCGGCCAGGCGCTCGAGCGACTCGACGAAGGACAGATGTTCCGCGTCCATCAGGAACTTGATCGCGTCGCCGCCCTGGCCGCAGCCGTGGCAGAAGTAGACGCCGCGGGCCGGGGACACGTTGAAGGACGGGGTCTTCTCGTCGTGGAAGGGGCAGAGCCCCTTCAGGTTGCCGCCGCCCGCCGGTCGCAACGTGACCGACTCGCTGATGATGTCGGCGATCGACGTCCGGTCCCGGACCAGCGCGATGTCCTCGTCCTTGACCCTGCCCGCCACGGCATACATCCTGCCTCGCGCCGGGCGGCCACCGCCACCAGGGTCCGGGTGGGCGCTATGCCGGAGTTGCCACGAGCGCGCGATGCCATTCCACCGCGAGCGGGTCGGTGAGCGACGCGACCTGGTCGATCACCACGCGCAGCGCCGCGGCGTCGTTCTCCGCGGCGTCATGCAGCGGGCGGAAGACGGCGTCCAGCTTCCCGGGCGTACGGGACAACGCCTCCACCAGCTCGATCAGAATGACCCGCTGCCGGTCGTGCAGCCGCGCCGCGGCCGGGGAGCGCATCACGTAGCGCAACGCGATCCCCTTGAGCAGCGCGCACTGGTTACGGACGGTGGCCGGCACGATGAGGTCGGCGTCGTACCGGCGCACCGGCCCGGTCCCGTACCGCCGCTGCGTCGCGCCCACCGCCGAGGCCACGAAACGCCCGGTCAGGACGCTGGTCATCCGTTTCAGCGTCACCTGGGCGCCGTACGAGCCGTCATAGTCGGCGACGGGCGCGACGACCGGGTCCGCGAGCAACTGATCGAGGCAGTCCCGCAGAACGTCGCCCGTCTCGTCCGAGTACACACCGCGCACGTCGGCGCAGAGCGCGGCCCGTTCGTCCGGATCGCGCAGCAGGGGCCGCAACGACAGGTATCCCCCGTGCACCGCGTCCTCGACGTCGTGCACCGAGTACGCCACGTCGTCCGCCCAATCCATCACCTGCGCCTCCAGGCAGCGGCGGTCGCCGGCGCCGGGCGGCCGGAGCCAGGTGAACACGTCCAGGTCGTCGGCGTAGACGCCGAACTTGCGGCCACCCGGGCGACGCGTCCAGGGATATTTGCACGTGGCGTCGAGCGAGGCGCGGGTCAGGTTGAGGCCTGCGCCGGGCACCTTGGCCTCGAGCCGGGTCAGCACCCGCAGCGTCTGCGCGTTGCCCTCGAAGCCGCCGCACGGCTGCGCGACCTGGTCGAGCGCGTTCTCGCCGTTGTGGCCGAACGGCGGGTGGCCCAGGTCGTGGGCGAGCCCGGCCACGTCCACCACGTCCGGGTCGCAGCCGAGCCGCTCGCCCATCTCCCGGGAGATCTGGGCGACCTCGAGGGAGTGGGTCAGCCGGGTACGGAGGAAGTCGTCGGAGCCCGCGGTGTGCACCTGGGTCTTGGCCGCCAGCCGGCGGAACCCGGCCGAGTGCAGCACCCGGGCCCGGTCGCGCTGGAACGGCGTACGTCCGTACCCGCTGTCCTTGGCGGGTTCGGTGAACCACCGCTGGGCGTCGGGCGCCGTCATGTGATCACCCTAAGCGCCTCGTCCCGGATGCCGATGAGTTAGCCGTGGAGTCCGTTTCGTCCGGTGCACGCGGCGTCACCATCGTGGCGCGCCTCTTGATCATGGGTGCCGCCGGTCTGGCATCGGTGGCGCTGGTGGCGGGTTTTGCCATCCTCAGCTCGAACCGGCAGGCCGCGGCCAACCGCGAGATCGCGTCGGTGAGCGCCGGGATGAGCCGCCAGTGGAACGCGGACATGATGCACGACGCGCTGCGGGCGGACGTGATGTCGGCGATGTACGCCACGACCGACGCCCAGCGTACGGCGTACGCGGTGGCCGAAGTCATTGATCATGGCGAGTCGCTGGTGACGAACTTCGACGCGGCCGCCGAGAAGGCGCCTGGCCGCCTGCGCGCCGACTTCGCCCGGACGCGTCCGGCGGTGGTCGAGTACGCGGACAGCGCCGCGACCGTGGTGTCGGCGGCGGCGACGGACCGGGCTCGCGCGGCAGGGCTGCTCGGCCAATATCTGGATCTCTACGGGCAGCTCGAGGAGGACCTCGGCGAGCTGGACGACGGCATGGCGGCCGAGGTGCAGGCGGCCAGCGACCTCGGCGTGGCGTCCGCCCGGACGAGCATCTGGATCATCGCGCTCGCCCTGCTCGCCGCCGTGCTGATCACCGTGGTCGCCGCGCTGCGGACGCTGGGCGTGATCCGCCGCCCGCTGCGCGAGATGCTGGCCGGCCTGCGCGCCGCGGCCGGCTGCGACCTGACCGTGCGGGTGCCGGTGGCGCGCCGCGACGAGCTGGGGGCGATGGCGGAGGCCCTCAACGGGGCGATGGCCTCGATCCGGGACACCGTGGCGGCGACCGCGGCCCGGGTCGGGACGCTCACCGAGGCCAGCGGGGACCTCCGTACGCTCGCCGGGGAACTGGACAGCTCGGCGGAGGCAACGTCGACGCAGGCACAGCACGCCGACGCCTCGGCCCGGCACGTCTCGGCGGCCGTCAACGACATGACCATCGCCACCGACCAGCTCTCCGCGTCGATCCGCCAGATCGCCCGGCAGACCTCGTCGGCGACCGACACCACCCGCGCGGCCGGCGAGAACGCGTCGCGGACCGCGGAGGCGGTGGGCCGGCTCAGCGAGGCGAGCCGGGAGGTCGGCGACATCGTGCGGCTGATCACCGGGATCGCCGAGCAGACGAACCTGCTGGCGCTGAACGCGACCATCGAGGCGGCCCGCGCCGGCGAGGCGGGCAAGGGGTTCGCGGTGGTCGCGGGCGAGGTGAAGGATCTCGCGCAGGAGACCGCCCGGGCGACCGCGGACATCACCGCGAAGATCTCCGCGATGCAGGAGATGACGACCGGCACGGCGGACGCCATCGCGGCGATCACCGAGGTCATCGCGCAGATCGACGACGGGCAGCGGACCATCGCGGCGGCCGTCGAGGAGCAGTCGTCGACCACCGACCTGATGGTGCGCAACGTCGGCGACGTGTCGGCGGCGGCCGGCGAGATCAGCGGGACGGTCTCCGGGATCACCCGATCCACCGAGGCGACTGCCGAGGGGGCGAACACCACCCGTACGTCGGCGGAGAGGGTGAGCTCCGCCGCGGGTGAGATCCAGACGCTGATCGGCCGATTCCGCTACTGAGCCTCAGTGCTTCCGCGCGGACAGCACGCAGAACTCGTTGCCCTCCGGGTCGGCCAGGACCACCCAGCTGACGTCGTGCTGACCGATGTCGACGGGGCGGGCGCCCATGTCGACCAGGCGTTCCACCTCGGCCTCCTGGTCGTCCGGGCGCAGATCGATGTGCAGCCGGTTCTTGCCCGTCTTGGCCTCGGCCACCGGGGTGAAGAGCAGCCCGGGCATTTCGTCCTGGCTTCGGCGGATCTCTATCTCGTCGGGCGCCTCGTGCACGATCACGTAGCCCAGGGCCTCAGCCCACCAGCGAGCCAGTCGTGCCGGGTCCTCCGCGTCCACGACGATCTGCTCCCACCGGCTCGGCATAAGGCGCCCCCTTCATCGAGAAGTGACGATCATGTTACGCGATTCCTCCTTTCCGGATCGCCGGACTGACCGTCCGACGACGCCTCTCGATGCCGCCGAGGATGGCCGAAAGTCCACCGGCGTACGGGGAGCGAGAGTGATTCCAGGTTCACCGGCCACCGCGACGTTGCGGAGCCTGCTGAGCGAGCTCGGCGAGGCCGGACGCACCGGCGCACTGCACGTCGGCGGCCGGCCGGGTGGAGTTCTGTACCTGGTCGCCGGACGGATCGCCTACGCCGAGACACCGGCCTGCCCGGGCATCGGGGAACGTCTGGTGGCCTCCGGCCGGGTCTCCGCGCCGGCCTGGGCCGGCGTCGTCGCGTCCGGCCGCTCCGGCTGCCGGGTGGGGCGTCTGCTGCTTCGCCACGGGCTGATCGGACAGCACGAGCTGGCGCTGCGGGTGACGACCACCATCTGCGACGCGACGCACGAGTTGCTGCGGTCCGATGACGCGCCGGTGCGCTTCGCCGAGGGCGAACGGCACTGGCTGGGCGCGGTCGCCGGAGTGGAGTTGCGCGGGTTTTTCGCCGCCCGCCGCCGACCCGCCGACCATGACGCACACCGGGTGCGACTTGTCGCCGCACCGTCGCCGCAGGATGGCCCACGGTGACGGCGCGACGACGGGCATTCGCTCGCAACGCCGGCACCACCCGCAGGTCCGCCGACGCTCCAGGCAAAGACGCCCGGCACGGCGGGAGCACACCAGCGCTGAGGAGAGACGTGCCCGGCGTCGATCACTGTCTACAGGAGGCCATGGCGATACCTGGCGCGGTCGGCGCCAGCATCGTCGACTACACGACCGGGTTCCCCGTCGCGACGACGGGAGCCGCACCGAATTCCGACCACGAGGCCGCCGCGGCCGGTACGGCGGACGTGGTGCAGGCGGCGACCAGCAGATCGCTGTTCGTCTCCGCCGTACCGCACGACATGTTGGAAGACCTGATCATCACGACCGCCGGCGGCTATCACCTGCTGCGGCTCGTGCAGACCGACTTCGACAGCCGGCTCGTGCTCTACGTCTGGCTGGATCGGGTGCAAGGAAACCTGGCGGTGGCCCGCCGCCGCATGCAGAAGCTCGCCGACGACCTCGTCGTTGCCTGACACTCCCCGGGAGAGATACGTGACACCCGCCAAGACCGCTGTACCCGCCGATCTGCTCACGCAGGTCGCGGGCGAGCGGCGGACCGGCGCCCTGATGGTGGGCGGCCAGCCCGGAGGCGCGGTGTACGTGCTCGACGGCCGGGTGATCTACGCCGAGTCGCCGTCCGCTCCCGGCGTCGGTGAGCTGCTCACGTCGTCCGGGCGGCTCGCCGGGCGCACCTGGCAGAACGCGCTCGACCTGGGCACCTCCACCGCGCGGGTGGGCCGGCTGCTGGTCGAACAGGGCCATCTCACGCAGGGTGAGCTGGAGTTGTGTGTGCTCGGCGCGACCTATGACGCGGCGTTCTTCGCGCTCGCCGCGTCGTCGGCGCCGGTCGAGTTCCTGGACGGTGCGACGCACTGGCTGGGCGCGATCGTGCAGATCGACCCGGCGGCGGTGACCAGGGAGGTCCAGCGCCGGGTGCGACTGCTCGCGGACATCTTCCCGGACTCCCGGGTGGACACCATGGCGGTCAGTCCCGCCCCGCGGCCGCCGCGGGAACGGGTGACGCTGACCGCCCTGCAGTGGGAGCTGCTGGTCAACGCGGACGGGCAGCGCACACCGGCGGATCTCGCGCTGCTGCTGGGGCGGGCCGGCTATGCCACCATCCAGGAGCTCCGGCGCATGGCCGCGATGGGGTTGCTGGAGATTCCCGACGTACGGGGCGACGGGCCGGACTTCGTGCGTCTGCCGCGCGCCCGGGGGACTTCGGTGGACGCGACGCGGCCCGCGCTGGTCAACGGGGCGCCGGTGGCGGGTGGCCGCGCGGCGGTGCCGGGGGCCATCTCCCCCGCTTCGGCCGCGCCGGTCTCGGTCCCGCCGGTCTCGGTCCCGCCGGCTTCCGGCCCGCCCGATTCGGGCGCCTCTGCTTCCGGGCCCCCCGCTTCCGGACCACCTTCTGCCGGACCACCTCCTGCCGGACCACCGGCTGTCGGGCCCCCGGCGGTCGGACCACCGGCTGTCGGACCACCGGCTGTCGGGCCGCCGCCGTCCTTTCCCCCGGCCCGCGACGATCCCCCGCTCTCGAACGCCAACGGGACCGTCTACCGGCCGCCGCGGCTGGCCCGGCGCAAACCCGGGGCGAAGCTGCCCAAGGAACTGGCCGGCGAGCCGCCGCCGATCCATCAGGGCGCCGACGAGCTTCTGCTCAAGCGCATCCGCACGGCATTGCGGGCCCTGCGGTGACCCGCGCGCCCCCTCATCGAGGAGATTTCCAGGAGCCTTTCGGGGCGGACAAGCCTTTCCGGGCGAAGGAGGCCGACGATGACGGTCGATCCCGCAGTACTCGAGGAACTCGGCCGCCTCCGCAGCCGGCTGCCGGAGCTCTCCGGCAGCGTGCTGTCCAGCACCGACGGTCTGGTGGTCGCGCACGACGCGCACGACATCGAACCGGACAGCATCGCCGCGCTGGCCGCCGCGCACCTCGCCCTGGCCCGCCGGTTCGCCCACTCGGTGAACCACGGCGACCTGCGCGAGGCGGTGGTCGAGTGCGATCGGGGCTACATCACGTCGTACACGGCCGGCCCCAACGCGCTGCTGACCCTGGTCACCTCCGGCGACGCCAATCTGGCCCTGGTGCACCTGGAGGCCCGGCGCTGCGTACAGCGGCTGGTCAAGCTGCTCGCGCTGCAGACGCAGCCCGTACCCCGCCCGGAGATCCCGCTCCAGCCCGGCCCGGCGCCCCTGGCCCGCCGAACTCCCATGGCCACCCTGCCCACCAGCGTCCGCCGCCGCCAGGCGACGGGCTGAGACCCGGCGGCTGCGGCCGCGACCGAACCGGCTCGCCGTCAGCACGGCGGGCTGCCATCCCACCGCATACGGAGGAGTTTCCATGGCCGACATGGACACCGCACTCAAAGAGATCATGGAGATCGACGGCGCCGTAGGTGTCGCCCTCGTGGACCACACGAGCGGCATGGCACTGGGCACCGTCGGCGGCGGCAAGGAACTGGACCTGACCGTCGCCGCGGCAGGCAACACGGACGTGGTCCGAGCCAAGCTACGGGCGATGGAGATGCTCAACATCACCGAGAAGATCGAGGACATCCTCATCACGCTCGAGAGCCAGTATCACCTCATCCGCCCGCTGACCAGCCGATCCGGCAAGGGCCTCTTCCTGTACCTCGCTCTGCGGCGGGACCGCGCCAACCTGGCGATGGCCCGCCACCAGCTGCGCCGCATCGAGAACGACCTCGACGTCTGACGCAGCACCCGAAAGCGGCGGGGAGGGCCACGGGGCCTTCCCCGCCGCTTCGTCGTCGGTGCCGGATCGGGCCTGGGCGGACGGGTTCGCGAGCGCGGCTATTCTTGGGCGTGACCACCGGAGGAAAGGACTGACCTGTGTCGGTCGATGAGGTGGTTCGCGGGGTGCTGGGCGGGGCCGTGAATTATGAGGCCGGGCTCGACGCGCTCACCGTCGCGCCCGCGGGGGAGGTCGATCCGGTTCTGCACGCCGCGCTCATGCGGGAGCTTCGGCGGCTCTTCGGGGGCGGGTGGCAGCCCGCGGAGCTGTACCGGGTGGTGGCCCGCGGCGGGGATCCGCAGAAGGGGCTGATCACGGCCGACGGCGTACGGGAGCATTTGTCGGGGTTCGATGCTGTTGACCCTCGGTGGCGCGGGCAGGCCGAGGATCTGCCGCGCGGGGGCAAGCGGCCCGATCGGGTCACCCTGCTGGACTCGTCGCTCGGGCTTCTGCTGATGTTGCGGCGGCTTCCGTCGATTCAGGTGCTCATTCCGCCGCCCGGCAGCGCTTTGCGAACCGGCCGTTCCGGGCACGTCGACAGCCGCGTGCTGGACCGCGTCCGGGCGTTGCTCGCCAAGGCCGAGTCGACCGATTTCCCGGCCGAGGCGGAAGCCTATTCGGCCAAGGCGCAGGAACTGATCTCCCGGCACCGGATCGAGGAGGCGCTCACGGCCGGCGAACGGGCCGAAGTGGTGCCCTTCGCCCGGCGCGTCGGCGTTGATCACCCGTACGAAAGCGAGAAAGCAAGCCTGCTGGACGCGGTCGCCCGGGCGAATCAGTGCCGCACCGTGTGGTCGCCGGAGCTGGGGTTCTCGACGATTTTCGGATTCGACGCGGACATCGACGCGGTCGAATTACTGTACACGTCGTTGCTGGTGCAGTCGAACCGGGCGATGGCGCGCGACGAACCCGCCAAGGGCAAGGCACGGGTGAAGGCGTTCCGGCGCAGTTTCCTCGTGGCGTACGTCGTGCGGATCGGCGAGCGCCTCGAGCAGACCACCCGGCACGAGATCGAACAACACACCGATCTGCTGCCCGTGCTGCGCAATCGCGACGTCCAGGTGCGTGAGGCGATGGACAGGGCGTTCCCCCGTACGGTCCGATCCCGCGGCAGCCGCGTGGACAGTCTTGAGGGATGGGAGTCCGGCCGGGCCGCGGCCGACGAGGCCAAACTCGCTTGACACGCCGGGCAGCATGGACCCATGCACCCGGTTTGACGCTGACGCTTCTCCGCCGTCCGTGCCTGCGAGGACGGCGTTCTTCTCTACCCGGTCTATGCGCTGCTGTTCGCCGACCGGGGTCTCAGCACGGCTGCGGTGTCGTCGCTGTTCGTGATCTGGTCGGTGGTGTCGTTCGTCGCCGAGATCCCGTCCGGCGCGCTCGCCGACACGTGGTCGCGCCGCAAGCTGTACGCGCTCGGTGAGCTGATCACCGCCGCCGGTTACGCGCTGTGGCTGATCTGGCCGTCGTATCCGGGGTTCGCGCTCGGCTTCGTGCTGTGGGGCGTCGGCGGCGCGCTCGGGTCGGGCTCGCTGGAAGCCCTGATCTACGACGAGCTGTCCGCGTCCGGCGCGGAGAAGGACTACGCCCGCGTGGTGGGCCGCGGCGGCACGGTCGCGATCCTGGCCATGCTCGCCGCGACGCTGCTCGCCTCGCCCGCCTGGTCGGCCGGCGGATATCTGCTGGTCGGCGGCGCCAGCGTCGCGATCAAGACGCTGGGTGGCGTGCTGGCGCTGCGTCTGCCGGAGACCGCGCGCGCCGAGGCCGACGACGAACCCGGATATTTCCGGATGCTGCTCGACGGGGTGCGGGAAGCGGGCCGCAGCAGACGGGTCATCCGCGCCGTCGCGGTCGCCGCGCTCGTGCCGGGTTTCAGCGCACTCGACGAATACCTGCCGCTGCTGGCGCGCGACAAGGGCGCCACGACGGCCACGGTGCCGCTGCTGTTCGCGGTGACCGCCCTGGCGATGGCGGCCGGAAGTGCGCTCGCCGGCAGATACTCCACCCCCGGTCCCCGTACGCCGCTGGCCGCGGCCGCCGTCCTGCTGGTGACCGGAGCCCTGATCCCCCACGCCACCGGCATGATCGCCGTGTCGGGGGCGTTCGGCCTGCTCCAGTTCTCCATGGTCGTGGCCGAGACCCGCCTGCAGGAGGCGATCAGCGGCCGGGCCCGCACCACCGTGCTGTCCGTCGCGGGTTTCGCCAGTGAGGTCTGCGCCGTGGCCCTCTACAGCGTCTTCGCCGTGCCCGCGCCGCTGACCTGGTTGTTCGCGCTGTGCGCCGTCCCGGTGCTGCTCACCGCGCTGTCAACCGCCTGAGTTCTCCACCTCGGCGCCGGCCGGCACGCTCTCGTCGTCGCGGCTGTCGAGCCAGCCGTGCGGGAGGGACACCTTGCCCGGAGCGTTGACCCGTCCGCGCGGCTGGCCCAGGGACTCGACCGGGAACGGCTCGCTCTGGTCCAGCTTGCCGAGCAGGTCGTCCAGCTCGGCCAGCGACGAGATCATCGCCAGGCTGCGGCGCAGCTCGCCACCGACCGGGAAGCCCTTGAGGTACCAGGCGACGTGCTTGCGGAAGTCGGCGCAGCCGTGCTTCTCGTCCTCCAGCGCGTCGACCAGCAGCTCCGCGTGCCGGGACATGATCTTCGCGACCTCGCCGAGCGTGGGCAGCACCGGCTGGTAGTCCGGGCCCTGGGTGAACGCGGCCTCCAGGTCGGCGAACAGCCACGGCCGGCCGAGGCAGCCACGGCCCACCACGACGCCGTCGACGCCGGTGTGCTCGACCATGCGCAGCGCGTCCGAGCCCTCCCAGATGTCGCCGTTGCCCAGCACCGGCACGTCGAGGGCCTGCTTCAGCGTGGCGATCGCGTCCCAGTCCGCCTGGCCCGAGTACCGCTGCTCGGCGGTGCGCGCGTGCAGGGCGACCACCGCGGCCCCGGCCTCCTGCGCGATCAAGCCCGCTTCCACGTACGTCAGATGGTCGTCATCGATGCCCTTGCGCATCTTGACCGTGACCGGGATCCCGTACGGCTCCGCCGCCGCGACCGCCTCCCGCACGATCCGCCCGAACAGCCGGCGCCGCCACGGCAGCGCGGCCCCTCCCCCACGGCGGGTGACCTTGGGAACCGGGCACCCGAAGTTGAGGTCGATGTGGTCGGCCAGGCCGTCCTCGCCGATCATCCGGACCGCCTTCGCCGTCACCTCGGGATCCACCCCGTACAGCTGGAGGCTGCGGAAGTCCTCGTCCTCCGCGAACGAGATCATCTTCAAGGTCTTGGGGATCCGCTCGACCAGCGCGCGCGTCGTGATCATCTCGCAGACGTAGACGCCGCCGCCCTGCTCCCGGCAGAGCCGCCGGAACGCCACGTTCGTGATGCCCGCCATCGGAGCGAGCACGACGGGCGGGGTCACTTTGTGGTTCCCAAGCTTCAGCGGTGCCATCACGCCATCGAGCATGCCATGCCCCCACCCCGGACCCGGAATCACGGCCGCTCCATCCAGGCCGCCTCGATCCGGCACCGACGCTCGATCCATGCCCGGCCGACCGGGCAGATCCAGTCGGCCAGCGCCAGCACCGCGAATCGGATGTCCCCGATGGGCCGGTTGAAGATCGGTTCATGGTGGGCGACGCGGTTGCGGCACAGATGGAGCACGGTCGCCGCGTCGTGAATGACGCGACGGCGGTTCTCCCCGGGAAAGGCCCGGTAGAGCGCGCTCCGCCAGAGGGTCTCGTCGTAGTGCTTGGCCAGCAGGAAGCGCCAGAAACCGAGGTTGAGCTCGGCGACAACCCGGCCTGACGTCTCCGATCGCCCCGTCTGGGTCGCACGCCGGCGTGCCGCGCGGATGTCCTCGGTAGCCCGTGGCTGTAAATACCGGCCGGGATCCAGGTACCACCGCTCGTCGCCGAAGCGCTTCGCGGACCAGTCGACGAGAGTCTCGTGCAGAGCGTTTCGCAGGATGATCTCGACGTGCCCGATGGTCTTGGCCACGGCGGCCGACAGGTCGGCGTTCCAGGCGTACAGCGCGAGCGCGCCATCAAGATCACCGTATGCGGCGGTGAGATAGGGATGCAGCCGTTCGGGTGACAGACGGCGCCTCACCACTTCCGGTTCGCTCAACTGCTGGCTCATCCCGCTCCCCGTGCGCTAGCATCATCCGCGAAGACCCCGGTGGGCCTCTGCCATTAGGCATGCACCCGGGGTTATGGCTTTTCCGGGGACAGATACTAGGCGCGCGACTACCCCTTGCGCCACCCCGCTCATGATCTGGCAGAGTCGGCTGCATGGGGGATGAGCGGGAAAGGCCGGCGCCTCGGCGGCTGGTCGTCGTGTTCGAGTCGTCGATCGCGGAAGCCCTGTTGCGGCTCGCGGTCGAGGTGGGGTTCCAGGCGGTGCTCGTCGAGCCGGATCAGACCCGGCTGCTGGGGACGCCTCGGCCGCACGGGGATCTGTTCGTGCATGATCTCGGGGCCGCCGAGCTGGACGAGCACACGGACGTCGTGGTGGCCGACCATGACCGGGCCGAGCTCGGGGACGTGCTCAAGGAAGCGCTGGCCGCCCGGACCCGGTGGATCGGCCTGGTCGGGAACCCGAAGAAGGAAGGGCCGCACATCGCGGCGCTCAAGCAGCGGGGCGTGCCGGACGATCAGATCGCGCGGGTGCACCGCCCGGTCGGTCTCAACATCGGTTCGCGCACCGCGGCCGAGATCGCCCTGGCGACCTTGGCCGGGCTCATCGCGGACCGCAACCACCGACCGGGCGGCTTCACCTTCTAGTACAACCTTCGGATCAGGTAGTCCTCGATCTGGTCGAGGGACACCCGCTCCTGCTTCATCGTGTCCCGGTCGCGGACCGTCACCGCGTTGTCGGTCAAGGTGTCGAAGTCGACCGTCACGCAGAACGGGGTGCCGATCTCGTCCTGCCGGCGGTAGCGCCGGCCGATCGCCTGCGAGTCGTCGAACTCGACGATCCAGCGCTTGCGCAGGTTCGCCGCCAGCTCGCGGGCCTTCGGGGACAGCTCCGGGTTGCGCGACAGCGGCAGCACCGCGACCTTCACCGGGGCCAGGCGCGGGTCGAACCGCATGACCGTGCGCTTGTCGACGCCGCCCTTGGTGTTCGGCGCCTCGTCCTCGTCGTACGCCTCGAGCAGGAACGCCAGCACGGCGCGGGTCAGGCCGGCCGCGGGCTCGATCACGTACGGCACCCAGCGCTCCTGCTTCTCCTGGTCGAAGTAGGAGAGATCGACGCCGGAGTGCTTGGAGTGGGTGGACAGGTCGTAGTCGGTGCGGTTGGCGATGCCTTCGAGCTCGGCGAACTCGGTGCCGCCGAACTGGAAGCGGTACTCGATGTCGACCGTGCGCGTCGAGTAGAACGAGCGCTTCTCCGCCGGGTGCTCGTAGAAGCGCAGGTTGGTCTCGGACAGGCCGAGGTCGCGGTACCAGTTCCAGCGCTCCTGGAGCCAGTACTCGTGCCACTTCTCGTCGGTGCCGGGCTCGACGAAGAACTCCATCTCCATCTGCTCGAACTCACGCGTACGGAAGATGAAGTTGCCCGGGGTGATCTCGTTGCGGAAGCTCTTGCCGATCTGGGCGATGCCGAACGGCGGCTTCTTGCGGGCGGCCGTGGCCACGTTGTTGTAGTTGACGAAGATGCCCTGGGCGGTCTCGGGCCGCAGGTAGTGCAGGCCCTCGGCGCTCTCGGTGGGGCCGAGGTAGGTCTTCATCAGGCCGTTGAAGTTCTTCGGCTCGGTGAAGGTGCCCTTGTTGCCGCAGTTGGGGCAGTTCAGCTCCTGCAGCGAGGCCGGCGGCGAGCCGTGCTTCTCCTCCCAGGCCTCCTCGAGGTGGTCGGCCCGGAAGCGCTTGTGACACGACTGGCACTCGGTGAGCGGGTCGGTGAACGCCTCGACGTGGCCGGAGGCGACCCAGACGTCCTTGGAGAGGATGACGGCGGAGTCGAGGCCGACGATGTCGTCTCGCTGCTGCACCATCGTGCGCCACCACTCGCGGCGGACGTTCTCCTTCAGCTCCACGCCCAGCGGACCGTAGTCCCAGGCCGAGCGGGTGCCTCCGTAGATCTCGCTGGAGGGGAAGACGAAGCCGCGGCGCTTGGCCAGGCTGACGACGGCGTCGATACGGTCGGCGGGCATGTTCCTCCTACGCCGGCTGGGTGTCGGCGGGGACGCGGGTGGTGGATCAGGACAAACAGCGAGATTACCCTGCGAGTTGGCACACCTCGAACTCGCCCGTGCCGCGGTCCTGCCCCAGGATCGCCTCGAGCTGAGCGGTGTCGCCGTCGGAATAGGTCGCGTCGACCGGGACGGCGCCGGAGATCAGGTCGTAGTCGCCCAGCCGGTAGTCCTCGATCACCGGTTCGCGCGAGACGCGCAGCCGGAACTCGGACGGCGACTCCTCGTCCTGCGCCTGGTCACAGAGCAGCCCGTACGCACGCTCGTATTGCTTGTCCTGTACGGCGTCGAGGTATTGCCGGACCGCGGCCTGCGCCCGCTCCTGGATCGCACCCTGGCTGGAGGCCGCAAGGCCGACCAGCGCGACGCCACCGCCGCCGCAGATCAGCACCAGCACGGCGGCGCCGATGCCGAGGCTCAGGCCGACCCGCCGGCCCTTGCCCTCGACCGGCGGCGCCGGGAAGGGGGGATGGACGCCGGGACCCTGCGGTGGGGCGGGAATCTGAGGCGCCGTCGTCATGGTGGAAAGACTAGTCGTCAGCGCCACTGATCCGTTGCCCGGTCGCTCGCCGAGACCACCACCTCGCCGCCCGGCTCGGCGCTCGCCAGGGTCTCGAAAGCGGACGGCTCGTCAATCGACTCGGACAGCAGCGGCGTCGCGTGCACCTTGACGTCGAAGCCGCCCAGGGCACGCCGGTAGGCTCCGACGGACTCCCATTCGGTCACCAGGGCCCAGTGGGCGGGGTCGTCGAGTGCGCGGGTGAGCCGGCCGGAGAGATAACCGGGGCGGTCGGCCAGGGCGGCGAGCGCCGCGTGCGCGCGCGACACGAACCCGTCCTGCGTGTCCGGTGGGACGAGGAAGCGGTTGAGCACCAGCATGCGACGAAGCGTACGCATCACGAGGAGCTGACAAGTGACACCGTCCGACAACCTGCTGCGGCGGCTCGCCCGGGTGAATCCCACCACAGCGTTCATCGGGGCGCTCGCGGTGATGATGGCCGGCCTGTTCCTGCCCGGGATCGTCGGCGCGGCGCTGCTCTTCGTGCTGGCTCTGGCCTTGGCGGGCCTCACTTTCACGACCTGGCCGGTGCAGAAGCCGGCGACCCGGGCGGTCCGCCTGATCCTGCTGACGGTTCTCGTGGCGGTGGTCGTGGCCAAGGCGATCTAGAGGCCGGCTCACCTATGCGCTTTTGACAATCATTTCCATTGTCGTGGACAGTTGGTGCTATGCGCCGACTGTTACCTGCCCTGCTGCTGACCCTCGTGGTCGCGGCCGGCTGCGGCGCCCGCGCCTCCGCCTCCGGTTTCGCCGACGGCCGGCTCAACGTGGTCACCGCCTTCTATCCCCTGCAGTTCCTCAGCGAGCGCATCGGCGGTGACCGGGTGACCGTCACCAACCTCACCAAGCCCGGCGCCGAGCCGCACGACGTGGAGCTCAACCCCCGCCAGGTGGCCGACGTCGCCGACGCGGGACTCGCGGTCTACCTGCGCGGGTTCCAGCCGGCCGTGGACGCGGCGGTGAAGCAGGAGGCCAAGGGCCGCGCGTTCGACGTCTCCTCGGTGGTGCCGCTGTTCGCTCTGGGTGACGGCAAGGACCCGCACGTCTGGCTGGACCCGGTGCGGTTCGCCACCATCGCCGACCGGCTCGGCGCGCGGCTGGCCCAGGCGGACCCGGCGCACGCCGCCGAGTACACCGGCCGGGCCGCCGCGGTGCACGCCCAGCTGGACGAGCTGAACACCGAGTACGCCGACGCGCTGAGAACCTGCCAGCGGCGGGAGCTGGTCACCAGCCACGGCGCGTTCCACTACCTCGCCGACCGGTACGGGCTGACCCAGGTCGGCATCACCGGCATCTCGCCCGAGGCCGAGCCGTCGCCGCGCCGGCTCGCCGCGGTGGCCAAGGAGGCCCGCGAGCACGGCACCACCACGATCTTCTTCGAGACGCTGGTCAGCCCGAAGGTGGCCGACACGATCGCCCGCGAGGTGGGCGCCCGGACCGCGGTCCTCGACCCGCTCGAGGGAATCACCGGGCCCGGCGACTACTTCTCCGTGATGCGCGACAACCTCGCCGCGCTGACCACAGCCCTGGGATGTGCCTCATGAGTGTCGTGACCGTGGACCACGCCACGATCGGCTACGACGGCCGCGAGATCCTGCGCGACGTCACGATGGCGGTCGCCGCCGGTGAGGTGGTGGCGGTGCTCGGCGCGAACGGCTCGGGCAAGTCCACCCTGATCCGCTCGATCCTCGGCCTGGTACCGCTGCGCGAAGGCGGGGTCGAGCTGTTCGGCACCCCGTTGCGCAGGTTCCGGGACTGGGCCCGGGTCGGCTACGTCCCGCAGCGCCTCGGCGCCGGCAGCGGCGTGCCGGCCACGGTCGGCGAGGTGGTCGCCTCGGGCCGGCTGGCCCGCCGCGGGATCTTCCGGCCGGCCGGCGGCACCGACCGGCACGCGGTGCGCGACGCGCTGACCGACGTGGGCCTGCTGGACCGGATCGGCGACCCGGTCTCCACCCTGTCCGGCGGTCAGCAGCAGCGGACGCTGATCGCCCGGGCCCTGGCCGGCAAGCCGGACCTGCTGGTGCTCGACGAGCCCACCGCCGGGGTGGACATGGCCAGCCAGGAGGCGTTCGCCGCGGCGCTGGGCCGGTTCCAGGCGCGCGGCGGGACGATCCTGCTGGTCGCGCACGAGCTGGGCCCGCTGCGCCCGCTGATCGACCGGGCCGTGGTGGTGCACCAGGGCCGGATCGCGCACGAGGGCGTTCCGCCGGAGCCGGCCGGGCACCACGCCGACCCCGATCACGACCATGTGCACCCGCACGCCGAGCAGGTGAAGGCCGGCATCTGCGAGTGGGCGCCCACCGACCGGATGGCCGCGAGCTGATGGACCTCTTCCAGTACGACTTCATGATCCGCGCGCTGATCGGGGCGCTGGTCATCGGCTTGGCCGCACCCTCGCTCGGCGTCTATCTGGTGCAGCGCCGGCTCTCGCTGATCGGCGACGGGATCGGCCACGTGGCGCTCACCGGCGTCGGCGTCGGCCTGCTGCTGCACCACTCCCCGGTGATCACCGCGATCATCGTGAGCGCGATCGGCGCGGTCGGCATCGAGCTGATCCGCCAGCGCGGCCGCACCTCCGGCGACCTCGCCCTGGCGCTGCTGTTCTACGGCGGCATCGCGGGCGGCGTGGTGCTGGTCGGGCTCTCCGACGACAGCAGCAACGCCAACCTCATCCAGTACCTGTTCGGGTCGCTGATCACCACGTCGCCGCAGGACATCGTCGTGATCGCGGTGCTGGGCGCGGCGGTGCTGGTGGCGATGACCGGCTTCCGCCCGGCGCTCTTCGCGGTCTCCAACGACGAGGAGTACGCCCGGGTGAGCGGCCTGCCGGTGCGGACCCTGAACCTGCTGATGGCCGTCACCACCGCCGTGACCGTCACGATCGCCATGCGCACCGTGGGCCTGCTGCTGGTCTCCGCGCTCATGGTGGTGCCGGTGGCGGCCGCGCAGCAGGTGACCCGGGGCTTCCGCACGACGATGGCGGCGGCCATGGCGATCGGCGTGGTCGCGGCCGGGCTGGGCGTGGTCGTCTCGGCCGAGGTCGACACCGCGCCGGGCGCGACCACGGTGATCCTGGCACTGGCCGGGTTCGTCGCGATCAGCCTCGGCAGCGGCGTCCGGCGGGCGCTGCGCCGGCGGGTCCGTCAGCCGCAGGAGGTGGAGCCGCCGGACGTCGTCCTCGATACGGTGGTCCAGCGATGACGACCGGTTATGAGGCGTACGAGTCGGCGGGTGAGCTGCTGCGGGCCCTGTCCGCGCCGATCCGGGTGGCGATCGTCGCCGAGCTCGGGGTGGGCGAGCGGTGCGTGCACGAGCTGGTGGAGAAGCTGGGCGCGCCGCAGCCGCTGGTGTCGCAGCATCTGCGGGTGCTGCGCGGGGCGGGCGTGGTCCGTGGTGCCCGGCGTGGACGGGAGATCGCATACTCCCTGGTGGACGACCACGTCGCACACATCGTCGCCGATGCCGTCAGCCACGCGAGGGAGGTCCGATCGTGAACACCGAGCCCACCGCCGCGCAGCGCAACACGAAGCAGCGCAGCGCGGTCAGTGCCGTACTGGCCGAGACCGAGGGTTTCAACAGCGCTCAGGATCTGCACGCCAAGCTGCGCGAGCGCGGTGAGCGGGTCGGCCTGACCACGGTCTACCGCACGCTTCAGGGGCTGGCCGACGCCGGCGAGATCGACGTGATGCGGCCGCCCGGCGGCGAGCACCTGTACCGCCGGTGCAGCCAGGGCCACCACCATCACCTGGTGTGCCGGTCGTGCGGCAAGGCGGTCGAAGTGGAGGGTCCGGCGGTGGAGTCGTGGGCCGACCGGGTGGCCGGCCAGCACGGTTTCGTCGACGTCTCGCACACCATGGAGATCTTCGGTACGTGCCCGGACTGTGCGGGGAAGCGCTGATTTCGTCCACGTGGGACGCTGTGCCCCGTGAAGTTCTACGCCGACCGCGTCCCCACCGCGATCCGTCAGCTGATCACCGATCTCATCGTCGTCGTCTGGGTCTGTCTGTGGATCCGGGCCGGCCTCTGGGTGCACGAGATGGTGGGGAAACTCGCCGTTCCCGGGCAGCGGCTGCAGAGCGCGGGCGGCGGCATCGCGGACAACCTGGCCGACGCCGGCACCAAGGTGGGCCGGGTCCCGCTCGTCGGTGACCAGCTGGTCAAGCCGTTGAACGGCGCGGCCGACGCGGCCCGGTCGATCGCCGAGGCCGGCCGCCAGCAGGAGCAGATCGTCGACCAGATGGCGCTGGTGCTGGCCCTCGTCTCGGTCGCGGTGCCGCTGGCTGTCGTGCTGTTCCTGTGGCTGCCGCTGCGGGTGCGCTGGATGCGGCGGGCCGGGGTGGCCGCCGCGGTGCGGGACGCGCCCGCGGGCCGCGACCTGTTGGCACTGCGCGCGCTGGCGAGCGCGCCGCTGAGCGATCTCACCCGGCTCGGCCCGGACATCGCGCAGAGCTGGCGCAACGGCGACGCCGCGGCGGTCGACGCGCTGGCCGACCTGGAGCTCAGGAAACTCGGTTTGTCGGCGTCGGGGCGTCGCCGGTGACCGCCTCGTCCTCCTCCTCGGCGTCCTCGTCGATCCAGCCGTGCCGGTAGAACGGGTACACGGCCCACCAGATCAGGAAGAACAGCGCGGTCACCCCGGTCAGCACGATCGTCGCGGGCCAGTGGAACAGGTAATCGGTGATCAGCAGGACACTGCTCACCATCGAGACCAGCAGGAAGCCCAGCCCCCCGGAGGCCATCCGGTGCGCGTGCCGGACCAGTTCGGGCTTGCGGCCCTGCCGGAACAGCGCACGGTGGAAGGCCACCGGGCCGATGATCAGTGCGGTGGCGCCGGCCGCGGAGAGCAGCGCGACCACGTAGACGTCCTTCTGGAAGGCCGTGGTCTTCGGGAACCCGCTGCTGAACGGCAGAGTGAGCAGGAAAGCGAAGAGGATCTGGATACCGGTCTGTGCGACCCGCAGCTCCTGAAGGAGATCCGCGAAGTTGCGGTCCCAGCGCTGCTTCTCCGACTCGTGATCGATTCGCCTCTTCTCGCCCGCCATGGTGCGTCGGATTCCCCTGTTTTCACCGCCGTCAAACTCCGCGGATGCGCACGATCGCCGCGTCGGCCAGCGATCGCGGCGCCTGCTCCGGCACCCAGTGGCTGATGCCGCGCATGGCGACCAGCTGATAGTCGGCCTCCACCCAGTCGCGGGTGCGCAGGGCGGCCAGGCGGCTCACCACGCCGTCCCGGTCACTCCAGACGTACGTGGTCGGCACCCGGATCACCCCCACGTCGGCCAGTTGCTCGGCGGTCAGCGCGCGGTACCAGTTCAGCCCGCCGGTGAGCCGGTCCGGCTCGTCGAGCATGGCGTTGACGTAGATCGGGGCGCGGGCGCCGGCCGGTCGCAGCATCCCCTTGAGCACCGCGCCGCCGTTGGCCCGCAGCAGCCGCTCGGACATCGACGTCTGGAAGACCCGGAAGTACAGCATCCGGGCCTGCTGGGAGGGGCGGACCCGCAGGGCCAGCAGCAGCGCCTTGGGGTGCGGCACCGAGACGGCGGTCAGCGTGCGGACCCGCTCGGGGTGACGCGCGGCCATCAGCCAGCCCACCTGTGCGCCCCAGTCATGGCCGATGACGTGCGCCGACTCCAGGCCGAGGGCGTCCATGACGGCCAGGGCGTCGGCGGTGACCTCGGGCATGCGGTAGTCGGCGACGTCCGGGGGGCGGGCGCCCGGTGAGGTGCCGCGCTGATCCATCGCGTACGTGCGCAGCCCCGCCTCGTGCAGCTTGGGGGCGATCAGGTCGAACTCGCGGTGGTCCTGGGGGAAGCCGTGCAGCAGCAGCACCGGTTCACCGTCGGACGGGCCGCCCTCGTACACGTCGAAGGTGAGGCCGCGCGCCTTGATCTCCATGTGATCACTCCCTCGCTGTTCGACATCGTGCAGCGGTGTTAGCGTCATCATCGAAACACATGCAAGTGAGACTCGTTCGCGACGGCGCAGACATCGCGGGCGAGCCTCATCCGACAGGGGAGCGCACAGCGCTGAGAGTGCGGGCCGTATGCCCGCAGACCCTCGTACCTGATCTGGGTAATGCCAGCGCAGGAAGTTCGGTCTTTTCTCCAGCCGCGCCGTACGAGAGTGCGGCGTGCGTCTCCTCCCGGTATGAGCTGGGAGGCAATCATGCAGAACCGTTGGCGGACCGTCGACATCGTGATCGCGTCGATCATCGCGGTCGCGTTCGGCGTCATCTTCTGGGCGTGGAGCCTGCTGTGGAACGGCCCGGCCGACGCCATCCCGCTGCCCGGACGAGCGGTGATCTACGGCATGTGGCTGGTGCCCGCCGTGCTCGGCGCGCTGATCGTCCGCAAGCCCGGCGCCGCGTTCTACACGCTGACCCTGGCGTCGCTGGTGTCGGTCGCGATCGGCACGAGCTGGGGCTGGACCATCGTGGTGCAGGGCCCGCTCGAGGCGCTCGGCGCGGAGCTGATCTTCGCCCTGTTCGCGTACCGCGTCTACCGCCTGCCGGTGGCGCTGCTCGCCGGCGCGGCGGCCGGGATCGTGGCCTCGCTCTACGACGCGTTCGTCTGGTACGGCGACACCTCGTGGGCGAGCATGCGGTTCCCGTACATTCTGATCACGGCCGCCTCGTCGGTGGTGATCGCGGGTCTCGGCAGTGTCGCCCTGACCAGGGCGCTGGCACAGACCGGTGTGCTGGACCGGTTCGCGGCGGGCCGGGAAAGGGCTCTGGTCTGAAGGCATGAGTGAGGTCGTCCTGCGGGGGTTCGGGTGGCGGCACGCCGGGCGCCGCGCCTGGGCGGTCCGCGATGTCGACCTGCGCATCGCGCACGGCGAGCGGGTGCTGCTGCTGGGTCCGTCCGGGGCCGGCAAGAGCACGCTGCTCGCCGCGCTGGCCGGTCTGCTGCCCGCCGACTCCGGCGAGTCGGCGGGCACCGTCGAGATCGACGGGCTCGACCCCCGCAAGGCCCGGGAGCGTACGGGCATCGTCTTCCAGGATCCGCAGACGCAGCTCGTGATGGCGCGCAGCGGCGACGACGTCGCGTTCGGCCTGGAGAACCGCGGTGTGCCGGCCGCGCAGATCTGGCCGCGGGTCAGTGACGCGCTGGACCGGGTCGGCTTCCCGTACCCGATCACCCGCCCGACCGCGGCACTGTCCGGTGGGGAGGCCCAGCGGCTCGCGCTGGCCGGGGTGCTGGCGTTACGGCCCGGACTGCTGCTGCTGGACGAGCCGACCGCCAATCTGGACCCGGCCGGCGCCGCCCTGATCCGCGAAGGGATCGCGCGGTCGCGGGCCGCCGGCGACGACTCCACAATGATCATCGTGGAGCATCGGGTCGCGGAGGCGTTGCCGCTGGTCGACCGGGTGGTGGTGCTCGAACCGGGCGGCGGCATCCGAGCCGATGGTGCGCCTGAGATGGTGTTCGCGGCGTACGGGAACAAGCTCGCCGACGACGGTGTGTGGGTTCCCGGCTTCACCATCCCGCCGCTGAAGTCGGCCGTGCCGGCCGGCGAGGTGATGGCGCGCGCCGAGCAGGTGGCGGTGGCGCAGCGGCTGGATCCGGTGTCGATGTGCGTGAGCGGCGGTGAGGTGCTGGCGGTGACCGGGCCGAACGGCGCCGGCAAGTCGACCCTGGCGCTGACCCTCGGCGGGTTGCTGGCTCCGACCGGTGGCACGGTGACGGCCTTCGAGCAGACCAGGCCTCACAGGTGGCGCGCCGCGGTCCTGACCCGGCGCATCGGGTCGGTCTTCCAGAACCCGGAGCACCAGTTCGTGACCAGCCGGGTCGTGGACGAGCTGGCGATGGGTCCACGCCGGGTCGGCCGGACGCCCGCCGAGGTGACGGAGACCGTCGACGGGCTGCTGGACCGTCTGCGCCTGACCCGGCTCGCGCAGGCCAACCCGTACACCCTCTCCGGAGGTGAGGCCCGCCGGCTGAGCGTCGCGACCGCCCTGGCCACCGAGCCGCGCTTGCTGGTGCTCGACGAGCCGACCTTCGGGCAGGACCGGCGCACCTGGATCGAGCTGGTCACGCTGCTCGCCACGCTGCGCGACGAGGGGCACGCGGTGGTCGCGGTGACGCACGACGACGACTTCGTCCAGACGCTCGCCGACCGGACCTTCGCGCTGGGTTCGTCGCGCCTGCCCGACCCGCTCCCCCGGCGGCATCGCTCATGAGCTTCGCGCTGCAACCGGTTGCCGACCCGTCCGCGCCGCTGGCGCGCCGCAACCCCGTCGCGAAGCTGGCGGCCGCGCTGGTCTTCTCGTTGCCGCTGGTCGCGACGCTCGACCCGCTGACGCCAGCGATCGCGCTGGTGATCGAGCTGGCGCTGCTGCCGCTGTTCGGGGTGCGTTACTCCGTCCTGGCCCGGCGCGCGTTGCCGCTGGTCGTCGCGTCGCTCGGGGTGCTGGTCACGATGGTGCTGTTCGCGGCGAACCGCGACGGCGCGCTGCTGCTCGGCCTCGGACCGTTCGACGTGACCACCGGCGTCCTGCTGAGCGCGCTGGCCCTGATCCTGCGGATCTTCGCGGTGGCGGTGCCGGGTGTGATCGTCTTCGCCACCACCGACCCGACCGACCTCGCCGACGCGCTGGTGCAGAACGCCAAGGCGCCGGTCCGGTTCGCGATCGGCGCGCTGGCCGCGTTCCGGCTGCTGCCGCTGCTCGGCGCCGAGTGGCAGATGATCACTCTGGCCCGGCGGGCCCGCGGGGTGGACGCCGGCCGGAACCCGGTCGCCAAGCTGCGGTTGTTCGTCTCGACGGCGTTCGCGCTGCTGGTCGGGGCCCTGCGGCGGGGCGGGCGGCTCGCGGTGGCGATGGACGCGCGGGGCTTCGACTCGGGAATCCCCCGCACGTACGCGCGGCGGCAGATCTTCACCTCCGCGGACGTGGCCCTGGTGGCCGGTTCGGGGCTGCTGTCCGCGACGACGCTGGCGATCACCATCGGGCTCGGGCTGTTCCGGCCGATCCTCGGGTGACGGTGGTTGTTGTCCCGTTCACACCGCGGTAACCGTTTTATCCCTAAGCTGGCGCGGTGCATCGTCCTTCCCTGCAAGATCAGCTCGTCCACGGCCGCGGCGGCGTCATGCTGTTCGGCATCACCCCGCCACGGCGCAGCGCCACCCCGGAGAAGGTCCGCGAGATCGCCGAGGTGACGCTCCGCCGGCTCGCGCCGCTCGATCTGGACGGGCTGGTCCTCTACGACATCGACGACGAGGCCGACCGCAACCCGGGCGAGCGGCCCTTCCCGTACCTGCCGACCATGGATCCCGCGTCGTTCTTCGCGTCGCATCTCGGCGCGTGGGACCGGCCCGTGGTGATCTATCGGTGCGTCGGCAAGTACGAGGAGGACGAGCTCCGTACCTGGCTGTCCGATCTTGACGTGTCGCAGGTGCTCAGCGTCTTCGTCGGTGCCTCCTCCGGAGGCAAACCCGTGCGGACCGACCTGCGGCGGGCGCACAAGCTCCACTCCGAGGTACGTCCGGAGCTGCCCCTGGGCGCGGTGGTGATCCCGGAGCGGCACGGCCGTTCCAGGGACGAGCACCTCCGCATGATCACCAAGCAGGAGCGGGGCTGCACGTTCTTCATCTCCCAGGTGGTCTACGACCCGGCCGCGGTCCGGGTGCTCCTGGCCGATTACGCCGCCGAGTGCCGTAAGCGTGATCTCCCCGTACGGCCGGTGATCTTCACGCTGTCGTTGTGCGGGTCGGCGAAGACCCTCGAGTTCCTCCAATGGCTGGGCGTGGACATCCCCGGCCGACTCGCCGGCGCGCTGCGTGACTCGGATGATCCGCTGGCCACGTCGTACCGGGAATGCCTGTCGATCGCCCGGGAGCTGATCGCCTGCTGTGGTGATCTCGGGGTGCCGTTCGGCTTCCACGTGGAGAGCGTGTCGATCCGCCGGGCCGAGATAGAGGCGGCGACGGATCTCGCGATCGAGGTCACGTCGCTGCTGCGGAATAGCCTCCCAGTTGGGTAGGTTTTGCCGGACATGACAACAATCGGTTTCATCGGCAGCGGAAACATCGGCGGCACCGTCGCGAAGCTCGCGGTGGACTCCGGCTACGACGTGGTGCTGAGCAACTCGCGCGGCCCGTCGACCCTCAAGGATCTGGTGGACTCGCTCGGTCCGCGCGCCCGCGCCGCGACCGCCGCGGAGGCCGCCGCGGCAGGCGACCTCGTGGTGGTGAGCGTGCCGTTCAAGGCCTACCAGGACCTGCCGGTGGCCGCGCTGGCCGGCAAGATCGTGCTGGACACGAACAACTACTACCCGCAGCGCGACGGCAACTTCGCCGAGCTGGACGACGACTCGGTGACCAGCGCCGAGCTGGAGCAGCGTTTCCTGGCCCAGTCCACGCTGGTGAAGGTGTTCAACAACATCTACTTCGGCCACCTGGCGGTGCTGAACCGCCCGGCGGGCGCCCCCGACCGTACGGCGTTGACCATCGCCGGTGACGACGCCGCCGCCAAGCAGCAGGTGACGGAGTTCCTCGACGCGATCGGCTACGACACGGTCGACGTGGGGTCGTTGGCGGACAGCTGGCGGGTGCAGCCGGGCCAGCCCGCGTACGGCCCCCCGTACGGCCGCTACGGCGAGGCCGCGCAGACCGCGAGCGCCCGGGTGATCCGCGAGGCGGTCGAGGCCGCCAAGCGCTGACGCCCCCAGGTCAGCGGGTGCGGACGACCAGGGGCTGGGTCACCTGGCCGATCTCGCCCTGGTCGTCCCCCAGCACGGCGGTGGCCATGCCGAGGCCGTCGTCGCTGAGGATCGTGCGGCTGGCGATGTGCACCCACTCGCCGGTCGCCGGGCGCAGGAGCGTGGTGGTCATCGTCGGCGGGATCGACAGCCACTTGTCCATCGGCAGTTCCGCGGACAGGCCGTTCGCCGAGTCGGCCACGATCAGCGCCCTCGACGTGCCGTCCAGCTCCTCCCCCTCGATCAACGGCCTGCGGACCCGGCTCCAGACGTGCGTCTCACCCAGGTCGTCCACGCTGCCGTAGGTGACACGCCAGTCGATCGCCCGGCCGTAGCCCCAGTCCTCGCGAGGCCCGAAGGAAACCGATGTCTCCGGAATGGCGGGGACGGTGACGCGGGGCGTGACCGCGGGCGGCGTCGGGCCGGGAGCGAGATGCCAGGCGCGGGCGGTCACCGCCACCCGGCCGTCGACGACCATCCGGGCCTCGTTGAGCAGGGTCAGCCGGCCGGGCTTCAGCGTCGACGTCTCCACCCGCAGCTCGCGCCGCGGGATCGGGCCGAGGAAGTCCACCGAGATCCGCGCCAGCCGCAGGCCGTCGACGCGCAGCAGGCGGCCCAGCAGAGCGGCCGGCGGGCCGCCGTGCTGCATCGCACTGTCCCACGGGCTCTCGGTGGCCTCGGTCGGCTGGAAGCGGTCCTCACCCAGCGGGAGATAGAAACTCATTCACCGATCATGGCGCAGCGCTGACGGTCGCGTCACCGCTGCGGGTCCGCACGTCGATGACCGCCTTGGCGCTCGGGTCCCTCGTCACGCCGATGACCGAGTCGTCGCCCGAGCGCGTGTCGGTGGTGACCTGGTAGCGGCCCGCGGGCACGATCACGCGCACGTCGCCGCTCGTCGCCTGCGCCCTCACCGAGCCCACGGTGGACCGCTCGGCGGTGATGTCGCCCGAGGTGACCTGGAGGTCGACCGCGCCGGCCACGTTGCGCGCCTCGATGTCGCCGGACGTCGACTGGACCGTGACCGTGCTCGTGGCGGTCAGCACCTTGATGTCGCCGGACGTCGCGCGCAGCTTCACCGGGCCGGTCGCGTCCTTGACGATCATGTCGCCCGAGGTGAGCTGGAGGTCGGTGGCCCCCACGCCGGCCAGGGTCACGTCGCCGGAGCGCAGGCCGCCGCGGACGGCCACGCCGGCCGGGGCCTCGATCTCGTACGACACCTGGCAGTTGTCCCCGCAGGACGTGTCCAGCAGCAGGGCCGTCCCGTCGAGGCGGTAGGACTCACGAGGGTTCGAGCTGCCCCGGACGATCCGCTTGATCGCGGTCTGGGTGACCTCCGCCTTGCTCCTCACCGTGACGTCGCCGCTGCCGCCGCTGACCCGGATCTCGGTGATCTTCGTCTTCTCGATGTCTTCGTACGTCATGCGGGCCCCCAGCACGCCGGCGCAGCCGGTCAGGGTGGTGGTCGCGGCCGCGGCTACGAGGACGAGCCGAAATCTCGTGGTCATGCCCTGACGCTAGGGGTGGCGACGGCGCGGCACCATCAGTCCTGTCACCCAGAGTCCCCGGAGATGACCCTGAGATCTCGTCAGGGTCCGCGTCCGGGACTGTCGTACCGGCGCGGCACAATGGCTTCCGTGCCCACCGGATCCGGCTATCGCCGCCACCTCTACCGCGACGACGCGGTGGTCCTGCGTGTGCAGAAGCTGGGCGAGAGCGACCGGATCATCACGCTGCTGACCCGCCGTCACGGCCGGTTGCGGGCGGTCGCCCGGGGCGTACGGCGGACGACGTCGCGTTTCGGCGCCCGGCTCGAGCCCTTCGGCCACATCGACCTGCAGCTGGCCGGCTCGCCGGAGGGGGTGGGCAGCTCGCTGCACTCGGTGAGCCAGGTCGAGGCGGTCGATCTGTACGGCAAGCGGTTCCTCGGCGACTACCCTCGGTATACCGCTGCCAGCGCCATCGCCGAGACCGCCGAGCGGCTCACGCCGGTCGAGCGGGAGCCGTCGCTGCGGCTGTTCCAGCTGACCCTCGGCGCGATGAAGGCGCTCGCCGCCGGGGAGCACGCCGGCGGCCTGGTGCTCGACGCCTACCTGCTGCGCGCCATGGCCACGGCCGGGTGGGCGCCCGCGATCGCCGAGTGCGCGGTCTGCGGCGACCCCGGCCGGCACGCCGCCTTCTCGGTGCCGGCCGGCGGCGCGGTCTGCCCCGACTGCCGGCCGCCCGGTTCGGCCCACCCGAGCCCGGCCACGCTGAACCTGATGAACGCCCTCGCCATCGGCGACTGGGCGATCGCGGACGCCACCGACTCACCGGTGCGCCGCGAGTGCAGCGGCCTGGTCGCCGCACACCTGCAATGGCACATGGAGCGGGCCCTGCGCTCGCTTCCGCTGGTTGATCGACGGGAGACCTCATGACGCCGCGTCCACCCACTCCGCACCTGTCCGGCGCGCGCCCGCCGGACCTGCCGAAGGCGGCGCTCCCGCGGCACATCGCGATCGTGATGGACGGCAACGGCCGCTGGGCCAAGGAGCGGGGCCTGTCCCGCACGAAGGGCCACGAGCAGGGCGAGTTCTCGTTGTTCGACACGATCGAGGGCGCGATCGAGCTCGGCATCCCGTACCTGTCGGCGTACGCCTTCTCGACCGAGAACTGGAAGCGGTCGCCCGAGGAGGTGCGCTTCCTCATGGGCTTCAACCGCGACGTGATCCGGCGGCGGCGCGATCAGCTGGTCGACCTCGGCGTGCGGGTCGTCTGGTCCGGCCGGCGTGGCCGCCTGTGGAAGAGCGTGATCGACGAACTCGAGACCGCCGAGCAGATGTCGCGCCACAACAGCACGCTGACCTTGCAGTTCTGTGTGAACTACGGGGGTCAGGCGGAGATCGCCGACGCCGCCGCGGCGATCGCCCGCGACGTCGCGGCCGGCAAGCTCAAGCCGGACAAGGTCACCGAGAAGACCGTCGCGCGATACCTGTACCACCCCGAGGTGCCGGAGGTTGACCTGTTCCTGCGGCCCTCCGGCGAGCAGCGCACGTCGAACTTCCTGCTGTGGCAGTCCGCCTACGCCGAGATGGTCTACCTGGACACGCTCTGGCCGGATTTCGACCGGCGCCATCTGTGGTACGCGTGCGAGCTCTACGCCGGCCGGGACCGCCGCTTCGGGGGTGCGCTGCCCAACCCGGTGAGCCCTAGCTAGTCAGCACCCGGACCACGGAGTCCACGTCGGACAGATCCGGCAGGACGGCGTGGGCTCCGGCGCCGGCGAGCTCGGCCATCCGCGTCGACCCCGTGGCCACACCCACCACCAGCGCGTCGTTGGCCAGGCCGGCCGCGACGTCGTTGACCGTGTCACCGACCACGACCGGGGCGAACCTCTCGCCGTACTTCGCCTCGGCCCGCTCCAGGCTGCGCCGGACCAGCGTCGCCCGCACGCTGTCGTCCGTCCCGTATCCGCCGACCTCGGTGTCGAACGCGCCGGCCAGCCCGAACGCCGCCACCTTCGCCCTCGCCACCTCGGGCACGTTGCCGGTGACCAGCGTCTGCACCACGCCGGGCGCGGTTCTGAGCCGCTCCAGCACGTCGCGCACTCCGGGCATCACCTCGCCGTGCTCGGCGAACAGGTGGGCCGAGCGCTCGACCTCCTGGACATATCGGAGGAAAAACGCCTCGGGCGTGCACCCGGTGACCCCGTGCGCGGCGAACACCTCGGCGCAGATGTCCAGGTCGGTCCGGCCACCCAGCACCGGCGTCTGCCGCCAGGCCAGCCCGGTGAGCTCGGTGAACGCGCTGCGCCAGGCCGTCATCGCCACCCCGCCGCCGCGCAGCAGCGTGTAGTCGATGTCCCACATGACCAGCCGTCTCACTCGTCGAGCACCCGCTCGATGTGCGCGACCTTGGCCTCGAGCGCACCGGTGACCCCGGGCCGCACATCGGCCTTGAGCGACAGGCTCACCCGCGGCGCCTTCGCCGCGACGACGTCGACGGCCTGCTTGACGACGGCCATGACCTCGTCCCACTCACCCTCGACGGTGGTGAACATGGCGTCCGTCCGGTTGGGCAGCCCCGAGGCCCGGACCACGCGGACGGCCTCGGCCACCAGATCACCGACAGAGTCACCGACTCCCAGCGGCGTGATGGAGAACGCAACAAGCACGAAGCCATCGTCGCAGCAGGGCCCACCCCGCAGGCAAGCGTTGTGCCGAAGTCGTATCCGCCCTTACGCGGCCCGGCGGGACGAAGCCGCCGCGGGCGCGGACGGGGCGGGCACGGCCGGGGCCGGCGAGACCGGGATCGGCGGGCGGCCCGGGATCAGCGACGGGGTCCGGCCGGCCGAGACGTCCTCCACCCAGCCGACGGCCAGCACCACGACGCTCAGCAGGACCGCGACCACGGCCAGCCGCCAGCTGATGCCCACCCAGCCCTCGATCGGCAGGCCCCACGTCGTCGCGAACCCGGCCACGGCGACGATCAACGGCACGTGCCACAGGTAGATCGTCAGAGCCCTCGCATTCAGGATCGTCAGGATGCGGCGCGGGGCCACGGCGGGCGACACGCTCATCGCCACCAGGATGAACGCCGCCGACCACAGGGCGTTGCCCAGCGGGATGTCGTTCAGGTCCAAGCCCCGCGGACCGGGGTGGGTCAGCGACCAGGCGGCTCCGGCGGCCGCCAGGAGGCCGATCAGCCACCAGCGGCGCCTCGCGAGCAGCCCGTCGTGGTGCGCGAAGCCGAGAAGCCACGCGCCGCCGTAGAGCGCCAGATCCCGGACTACCGGCGGCGGCGTTGCCTGGGTCAGCGTGAGGACGGTGAGTGTCGCGTACGGGAAAAGGATCGTGGGAAGCGGGAACCGGCGGAACAGGGGCAGGGCCAGCGGCGAGAGCAGCACGAACCAGAGGAAGTCCCGCAGGTACCACATGGCCGCGAGGCCTTCCATCCAGAAGCCGGTGGCGGGTGGGTCCTGCAGGGGGAACGCCCAGAGCAGGACGGTCCAGTTCCAGACCAGGCCGCCGACGAGCATCGCGGGAACGGCCACCGCCACCAGCACCCACAGCGATGGCAGGAGCCGATGGAGGCGGCGTTCGACGGCCCAGGGTCCGTACCGGTCGAGGGACGCCGCCATCATCGAGCCGGCCAGAGCGAACATGACCGACATCGCCGGAAAAATTACGGTCAATGCCGCCCAGCCGGTCGAGTGGTAGACCACCACCCGGAGGGTCGCCACAGCACGCAGCAGATCCAGGTACCGGTTACGCATAGGGTTCGTTGTTACCCAAGTCGCACCAGTATCTACAAATCGGCGTGACTTATCCCATAATCGACGGTTTTAGACGTTTAGATCAGAAACCGAGCTTCCGGAGCTGGCGTGGATCACGCTGCCACTCCTTCGCTACCCGCACGTGAAGATCGAGATACACGCGGGTGCCGAGAAGTTGTTCGATCTCTCGCCGCGCCCGGCTGCCGACCTCCTTGAGGCGGGCCCCGCGCGTCCCGATCACGATCGACTTCTGGCTGTCGCGCTCCACGTACAGATCCGCGTAGATCTTCGTGAGGCCGCCCTCGACCATCATCTCCTCGACCAGGACGGCGATCGAGTGCGGCAGTTCGTCGCGCACACCCTCGAGCGCCGCCTCGCGGATCAGCTCGGCGATCAGCACCTGCTCGGGCTCGTCGGTGAGCACGTCGTCCGGGTACAGCTGCGGCGACTCCGGCAGATACTTGATCATTACGTCGACCAGCGACTGCACCTGGTGCCCGGACACCGCGCTGACCGGGACGATCTCCGCGAAGTCGTGCAGCTCGCTCACCGCGAGCAGGTGCTTGGCCAGCGTCTCCGGCGAGACCAGATCCACCTTGGTCACCACCGCGATGATCGTCGCCTTGAGCTCGGCCATCTCGGACGAGATGAACCGGTCGCCGCGCCCCACCGGCTCGTCCGCCGGGAAGCACACCCCGATCACATCGACCTCGCTCCACACCTCCCGCACGAGATCGTTGAGCCGCTCCCCCAGCAGGGTGCGCGGCCGGTGCAGACCCGGCGTGTCGACCAGGACGAGCTGGGCGTTCTCCCGGTGGAGGATGCCGCGGATCACGTGCCGGGTGGTCTGCGGCTTGCTCGAGGTGATGGCGATCTTCTGGCCGATGATCGCGTTCGTCAGCGTGCTCTTGCCGGCGTTCGGCCGCCCGACAAAGCACGCAAAACCGGCGCGATACACGTCGTCGCCGCCCGCCTGCCGCGCCGCCTCCTTGTGCCGGTGCACGCGACGCTCGCTCACCGTCCGCTCACTCGGCGCGGCGGGCTTCCGCTTGCCGCCGCCTGCTTGCGTACGCGACGAAGCAGCCTCCGCCGACCCGGACCGCCCGCGGCTCTGAATGCCACCGCGCTCGCCATCCCCCGGGCGCCCGCCCCGAGGACCGCCCCGCCCGGCCCGCTCACCCGCCGCGCCGCCACCGGCCCGCTCACCCGCCGCAGCACGCCCGGTCCGCTCACCCGCCGCACCGCGACCAGATCGCTCACCCGTCGGTTCGCTGCGCCCAGCACGCTCACCGGCCGCCGCGCCGCGCCCGGAGGAGGCCGAGGGGCCCCGCCGGTCGCCGCCCGTGGGCTCGCCTCGGCGGGCGGCACGCCGCTCCTGGCGCCGCAGCTCGTTGCGCTCCCCGGCCGAGAGCCGCCGATCATCCGGAGTTTGGCCCGATTTGTCCCGCGCGGCCGGGGCGGAGGAAGAGCCATCGCGCGGGGCCGAGGCGGAGGAAGACCCGCCGCGCGCGGCCGGAGCGGACGAAGAGCCGCCGCGCCCGGCGGAACGCCTGGTCGAAGAGGGCTCGCTCATGCCGTGACCGTGCCGAGGAGGGCGCCGGTCGGCGACGCCACGTGGATGGGGGCGTCGGCCGCCAGGTCCCGCACCGCGGCGTGGCCCGCGCCATCGAGCTCGGACGCCTCCGTCACCACCGCCGCGGCCTCCAGCTTCGTCGCGCCCGCCGCCGCGGCCGAGGCCACCGCCAGCTGCAACGCGGTCACGGCCAGACTGGGCAGAACCACAGTCGCCGCGGCGTAGGTGCGTCCGTCCTGGTCCCGTACGGCCGCACCCTCGACCGCACCCACCCGCGCGCGTGAGCTTCGCGCCAGAGTGACCAGCTTGGCGTCTTCGGCACTCAGTTCGCCGCCGTCGGTCGACGGCACCGAGGCGCCGGGGAAGGTCTGGTCAGGCATCTGCGGTCAGTCTTTCCTCTGTGTCCGTGCTGTCGGGGTTCTCGTCGGCCTCGGCGTCCGGCTCCGGCTCCAGGCGGCGCACCAGCACCGAGTCGATCCGGTTGCGCCGGCCGGTGGTGCCCTCGGCGACCAGGTGCAGGCCGCCGACGTCGACCTCGGCGCCCGGTATCGGCACCCGGCCCAGCGTCTGCGCGAGCAGGCCGCCGACCGTCTCCACCTCGTCGGCCGGCAGCTCCACGCCGAAGATCTCGCCCAGGTCCTCGATCGGCAGGCGCGCGGTGACCCGCACCGCGCCGTCGTCCAGGTGCTCCACCGGCGGGCGTTCCACGTCGTACTCGTCGGTGATCTCGCCGACGATCTCCTCCAGGATGTCCTCGATGGTGACCAGTCCGGCCGTGCCGCCGTACTCGTCCACCACGATGACCAGGTGGGTGCGCGCCGCCTGCATCTCGGACAGCAGATCGTCGACCGGCTTCGACTCGGGCACGAACGTCGCCGGGCGCATCACGTCCGCCACCGCCTCGGCCGTGGACGCCGGGTCGCCGGACTGGGTACGGCGGATCACGTCCTTCAGATACAGCACGCCCAGCACGTCGTCGACGCTCTCCCCGATCACCGGGATGCGGGAGAAACCGGACCGCAGGAACAGGTACAGGGCCTGCTGCAAGGACTTCGGCGCCTCGATCCACACCATCTCGGTGCGGGGCACCATCACCTCGCGGGCGATCGTGTCACCCAGCGCGAACACCGAATGGATCATCTCGCGCTCGCCGTGTTCCACGACGCCGCGCTGCTCGGCCAGGTCGACCAGCTCGCGCAGCTCCACCTGGCTGCCGAACGGCCCCTCCGGGAAACCCCGGCCCGGCGTCACCGCGTTACCGATCAGGATCAGCAGCGAGGCCAGCGGGTTCAGCACCTTGCCCAGCCAGCGGACCAGCGGCGCGGCGGCACGGCCCACGGCGTACGCGTGCTGTCTGCCGACCGTACGGGGTGCGACGCCCACCACCACGAAGCTCACCAGGGTCATGGCCCCGGCGGTGACCAGCGCCGCCCGCCAGCCGATGCCCCAGCTGTCCACCGCCACCAGCGCGACCAGGGTCGTGGCGGTCAGCTCGCAGATCAGGCGCAGCAGGAGCAGCAGGTTGAGATGGCGTACCACGTCGGAGGCGACCGCCTCCAGCGCCGCGGCGCCGCGTTCACCCTCACGGGCCATCTCGGCGGCCCGGGCCGGCGACACGGTCCCCAGCGCGGCGTCCGCCATCGAGGCCAGACCGGCCAGGAGGACCAGCACGACCGCGAAGATGATCAGTTGCGCGTCCGGCAGGCCGGCCGACGCCGCCCCTGCCGCGAGTAGATGGGCGGGCTCCATGGGCTCAGCCGGTCTGCCGGCCGGCGCGCCAGCTCTGGAGAAGGCGGTTCTGCAACGCGAACATCTCGCGCTCCTCCTCCGGCTCGGCGTGGTCGTAGCCGAGCAGGTGCAGCGCGCCGTGCACGGTGAGCAGGTGCAGCTCGTCGGCGGCCGAGTGACCCGCGGCGGCGGCCTGTTTGGCCGCCACCTCGGGCGCGAGCACGATGTCGCCCAGCAGCGCGGGCTCCCCGGTGCCGGCCTCGCCCGGACCGTGGTCGACGCTGCCCTCGTCCATCGGGAACGCGAGGACGTCGGTCGGGCCGTCACCACCCATCCAGCGGTGGTTCAGTTCGGCCATGTAGTCGGTGTCGACGAGCAGGATCGACAGCTCGGCGAGCGGGTTGACCCCCATCTCGTCCAAGGCGTGCCGGGCCACCGCGAGGATCGCGTCGGTGTCGACCTCGACTCCCGACTCGTTGGCGATCTCGATGGACATAGTGGTGCGTGTACCCCTTGGCTCAGCGCCGGCGCCCGGTGCGGCCACCACTGGCGGCCCGGCCGGGAACGGCGTGGACGGATTGCGCTGCGAGTTGTTCCTGCTCGGCGTCGTACTTCGCGTACGCGTCGACGATCTCCGCGACCAGCCGGTGCCGTACGACGTCGGCACTGGACAGCTCGGCGAAGTGCACGTCCTCGACGCCTTGCAGGATCTGGCGGACGATCTTGAGACCACTCGTCGTGCCGCCGGGCAGATCGACCTGGGTGATGTCACCCGTGACCACGATCTTCGCCCCGAACCCGAGCCGGGTGAGGAACATCTTCATCTGCTCGGGCGTGGTGTTCTGAGCCTCATCCAGAATGATGAACGCGTCGTTCAAGGTCCTACCGCGCATGTAGGCCAACGGGGCGACCTCGATGGTGCCCGCGGCCATCAGGCGCGGGATCGCCTCCGGGTCCAGCATGTCGTGCAGGGCGTCGTACAGCGGGCGCAGGTACGGGTCGATCTTCTCGTTGAGCGTGCCGGGCAGGAAGCCCAGGCGCTCGCCGGCCTCGACCGCCGGGCGGGTCAGGATGATGCGGTTGACCTGCTTGGCGGTCAGGGCCTGGACCGCCTTGGCCATGGCGAGGTACGTCTTGCCGGTACCGGCCGGGCCGATGCCGAACACGATCGTGTTCTCGTCGATGGCGTCGACGTAGTGCTTCTGGCCCAGCGTCTTGGGGCGGATGGTGCGGCCCCGCCGGGACAGGATGTTGAGGGTCAGCACCTCCGCCGGGCGCTCGGTGGTGTTCTCCTCGAGCATGGTCGCGGTGCGGCGCACCGAGTCGACGGTGAGCGTCTCGCCCTTCTCGATCAGCTCGATGAGCTCGGAGAAGAGGCGCTCGGCGGTGGCGTTCTCGGCGGGGTCCCCGGTGATGGTGATCTCGTTGCCGCGGACGTGCACGTCACTGGCGAGGGTTCGCTCGATGAACCGCAGGATCTCGTCCTTGGCACCCAGCAGGTTCACCATGATCTTCGGATCGGAGACCGAGATCTTGGTTTGTACCCGCGCCGCGCCGCTGGAGCCCGCGCTGGAAGGGTTCGGCGTACCGGTCATAGGGCGGCCCGTGAGGCCTCCGCCACCTGCTCTCATTCTCTTCGTCGCCCGGCGGGGGCGGCGCGCTTAAGGATCGTGCCATCGTATCCGTTCGACCGCCCGCCCGCCGATGCCATTATGGCCGGGTAGCGGCCAGGATCACGCCGGCGGGCGAGTGGCGCCCGCGGAGGCGGGGCCGCCGTCGAAGCCCTCCTGCACCCGGGTCATGCGGTAGGTCGCCCAGTGCATGCGCACGATCGTCCCCTGCTCGTCGCGGGTGAGCCGGAGCAGTTCGCCGGTCTCGCGCCCGGACACGGTGCGCAGAACATCGGGCCGGCCGGGCAGCGGCTGGAAGACGGCCGGGGGCTGGTCGGCGGGTGCGTCGGCGGCCCGGGCCTGGAGGTGGCCGTCGTGCCAGGAGAAGTGGAAGGGAAAGCCTTCGCTGAACCAGGGGCCCAGGGCCGACCGGTAGGTGACCGGTGCCGGCGCCGCGGCACGCCAGGGCTGGATGTCGGCCGGGTCCAGCTCGGCGGCGAGCCGGAGCAGCTCGTGGACCAGGTCGTTGGTCTCCCGGGCGGTGCCCGAGGAGCCGAGCACGGCGCAGCCGAAGGGCGGCTCCGCGCCGCCGCGACGGCCGTAGACCGAGGCGAGGAAGCCGGGCATGGCGCCGTCGTGGCCGACGTGCATGATCCGCTGGCCTTGCGGGTTGAGCATCAGCCCGAGCCCGAAGCCGGCCGCCCAGAGGGTCTCGTCAGTGGTGGTGAGCGGCCAGCGCATCTCGTCGCGGGTGGCCGGCGCCAGCACGCCGGCGTGGTCGGTGCCGGCCAGGAAGGAGGCCCAGGCCGCCATGTCGCCGGCGGTGCTCCACAGCTGCGCGGCGGGGGCGACGCCGCCCATGTCGATCTGGGGTTCCGGGCGGGCGGCGTCGGACCAGTCGTCGACCAGGTAGCCGACCGCGGCCTGCGGCGGCGCTTCGACGGTGGTGGCGTGCAGGCCGAGCGGGCGCAGGACGTGCTCGGCGAGGACCTCGGCCCAGGTGCCGCCGCGCAGCTTGGCGACGAGCTGGCCGAGGACGGCGAGCCCGAGGTTGGAGTAGTGGTAGCGGCGGGCGTTCGGCAGCACCCGTTCGGCGCGGTCGAGCTCTCTGAGCAGCCCGTCCGCGTCCGGGGCGATCAGGGTGTCCCAGACGTCGCCGGACGGTTCGCGCTGGAAGCCGGCGGTGTGCGAGAGCAGCCGGCGGATGGTGGCGTCGCCGTGGGCGGGCACGTCGAGGTGGGCCGAGACCGGCTGGTCGAGGTCGAGCAGGCCGTCGTCGCGGGCCTGCATGACCAGGACGGCGGTGAAGGTCTTGGTGACCGAGCCGATCCGGAAGCGGGTGTCCGGGCCGAGCGGGTGCTCCGGGTTGCCCGAGTCGCCGACCGTGAAGATCCACGGCTCGCGGTCGGGGCGGTGCAGCGCGACCGACAGCGCGGGGATGCGGCCGGTGGCCTGGGCCTTGCGGGCGGCGCGTTCGTACCGGGTGGCCGGCGTCATCGGATGGCCAGCATCGGGCCGAGCGGCTCGCCGCCGAGGACGTGCGCGTGCACGTGGAAGACTTCCTGGCCGGCGTTGGCGCCGGTGTTGAACAGGACGCGGAAGCCGCCGGCGGTCAGGCCGTCGCTCTCGGCGACCGCGGCGGCCGCGGCCAGCACGTCGGCGGCGACGGCCGGGTCCTGCGCGAGCGCGACCACGTCGGCGTAGTGCGTCTTGGGGATGACCAGCACGTGCACGGTGGCCTTGGGATCGATGTCGCGGAACGCGAGGGTGGTGTCGGTCTCGTGCACGACGGTGGCGGGGATCTCACCGGCGACGATGCGGCAGAACAGGCAGTCGTTGTCCACGCCAAGGATCTTAGGGTGGTGCCATGACGTCTCGAGCGGTGCTGGTCACCGGTTCTTCGCGGGGGTTGGGTGCGGCGATCGCGGCGCGGTTCGCCGGGTCGGGCGATCGGGTGGCGGTGCATCACCGCGATTCCGCGGCGGAGGCCGAACGGGTGCGGGCGGGACTGCCCGGCGACGGCCACACCGTCGTGCAGGCCGACATGTCGGACCCCCACGCCGTACGGGAGATGGTTGATCTCGCCGCGCAGCGGTTGGGGGGTCTGGACGTGCTGGTGAACAACGCCGGCATCTATGGCGCGCGGGAGCGGCCGCATCCGGTGTTCGGGCAGGAGTACACGCGGTGGCGCGAGTCGTGGCGGGAGACGTTCGACGTGAACCTGTTCGGGGCGGCGAACGCGATCTGGGCGGCGGCGCAGCACATGCGGGAAAGGGGCGGCCGGATCGTCAACGTGTCGTCGCGCGGCGCGTTCCGGGGTGAGCCGGAGCAGCCGGCGTACGGGGCGAGCAAGGCGGCGATGAACGCGATGGGTCAGTCGCTGGCGGTGGCGCTGGCGCCGTACGGGATCACGGTGGCGACCGTGGCGCCGGGGTTCATCGAGACCGACATGGCGCGCGAGCACCTGGCCGGTCCGGACGGGGACGCGATCCGGGCGCAGAGCCCGTTCCGGCGGGTGGCGAGGCCGGACGAGATCGCGGCGGCGGTCCATTGGCTGGCGTCGACGGAGGCCGAGTGGGCCACCGGCGCGATCGTCGATTTGAATGGTGCCTCGTACCTGCGTACCTGACCTGGGGGATGAATTGACTGACGTCGATGACCTGATCGAACTGCTGGATCTCGAGGAGAAGGTGTCGCTCCTCGCCGGGCAGGACCTCTGGTCGCTGCCCGCGATCCCGCGGATCGGGTTGCGGTCGATCGTGATGTCGGACGGGCCGATCGGCGTGCGGGGAACCGGGTGGGCGCCGGACGATCCGTCGATCGCGCTGCCCAGCCCCACCGCGCTGGCCGCCGCGTGGGACACCGAGCTCGCCGAGCGGGCGGGCCGGCTGCTCGGTCAGGAGTCGCGCCGCAAGGGCGTGCACGTGCTGCTGGGCCCGACGGTGAACCTGCACCGGACGCCGCTGGGCGGCCGGCACTTCGAGTGCTATTCGGAGGATCCGCTGCTCAGCGCGGAGATCGCGGTGGGTTTCGTGCGCGGCGTGCAGGAACACGGCGTGGCGACGACGGTCAAGCATCTGGTGGGCAACGACTTCGAGACCGACCGGATGCAGGTCGACGTCCGGATCGGCGAGCGGGCGCTGCGCGAGCTGTACCTGGCGCCGTTCGAGCGGGTGGTCCAGGCCGGCGGCTGGGGTCTGATGAGCGCCTACAACGGCGTGAACGGTTCGCCGATGGCCGCGAACAAGCTGCTGCAGGACGACATCCTCAAGGGCGAGTGGGGCTTCGACGGCGTCGTGGTGTCGGACTGGCGGGCGGCGCGCTCGACCGTGGGTTCGGCGCTGGGCGGTCTCGACATCGCGATGCCGAACCTGGAGAACCCGTGGGGCGCCGCGCTGGTCGACGCGGTGCGTACCGGGCTGGTGCCCGAGGAGATCATCGACGAGAAGGTGCGGCGGGTGTTGCGGCTCGCCGCGCGGGTCGGCGCGCTGGGGTCGCCGCAGATCACGCCGCCGGCCGGTCTGGACGGCGACGCCGTCGCGCACGAGGTCGCGGCCCGGTCCTTCGTGCTCGTCCGGAACGAGAGCAGCATATTGCCGCTGGCCGCCGCGGCGCTGACCAAGGTGGCGATGATCGGCGCGCTCGCGACGGACGCCCGGGTGCTGGGCGGCGGCAGCGCGCAGGTGGCGCCGCCGCACACGATCTCCCCGCTGGAGGGCTTGACCCGGGCGCTGTCCGGGGTGGACGTGGAGCACGCGATCGGCGCCGACCCCCGCCCGTTCCTGCCGGCCGGGCACGGCGAGCAGTGGTCGGACATCCGGATGACGATCGGCGGCCGCTCGTTCCCGCTGGACCATACGGCGGTGCGCTGGATCGGCTCGCTGCCCGGCGGACTGGAGCTGGACGCCGTCGACGGCCTGCGGCTTTCGGCGACCTTCACCCCGCTCGCGGACGGGGAGCACACGTTCGCGGTGTCCGGGTTCGGGACTTTCGCGCTGACCGTGGCCGATCAGCTTCTCTACGACGGCACGCTGCACCCGCCCGGCGCGACCCGGGCCGACCTGCTGCTGTCGCCGAAGGAGCAGCGGGCCGGTGTGACGCTGGCGGCGGGCGTGCCGGTGACGGTGGTGCTGGACCAGACGATCGCTCCGGGTGCGGCCCATTCGGTGGCGACGACGCTCGGTCACCGCCCGCCGTCACCGGACGAGGACGGGATGATCGAGGAGGCGGTGCGGCTGGCGTCCGCCTCGGACGTCGCGGTGATCGTCGTGGGCACGACCGAACAGGTCGAGTCGGAGGGCTTCGACCGCACGTCGCTGGCGCTGCCGGGCCGGCAGGACGAGCTGGTGGCGCGGGTGGCGGCGGTCAATCCCCGTACGGTCGTGGTGGTGAACGCCGGCTCGCCGGTGCTCATGCCCTGGTCGGACGACGTGGCGGCGATCCTGCTGACCTGGTTCCCGGGCCAGGAGGCCGGGGCGGCGCTGGCCGACGTGCTGCTCGGCGTCGCGGAGCCGGGCGGCCGGTTGCCGACGACGTGGCCGCGCCGCGCCGAGGACTGCCCCGTGCTGGAGATCAAGCCGGTCGACGGTGTGGTCGAGTACGCCGAGGGCATCTTCATGGGCTACCGGGGCTGGTTGCGCTCCGGAGTCGCGCCTCTGTACGCGTTCGGTCACGGCCTCGGTTACACGACGTGGCAGTACGAGGATCTCGCGGTCAACGCCGACGAGGCCGTGGTGACGCTGAGCAATACCGGCGCCCGCACCGGCCGTGAGGTGGTCCAGCTCTACGTCGGACCGTCCCCGATCGACCCGTCGCGGCCCGAGCGCTGGCTGGCCGGTTTCGCCAACGTCGAGGCCGCTCCCGGCGAAACGGTCACGGTCCGCATCCCGCTCCCGTCGCGCACCTTCGAGAGCTGGGACGACGGCTGGCAGCGCCGCGCGGGCGACTACCGGGTGATCGCCGCCCACGCCCTGGACGACCCGCGCCTGGAAGCATCTTTGAAGATCAACAACGCATGAGTACGGCGTAGAAGGAGTCCCGTGGCGCTCGCCCGGCTGAGTGCCACGCACTCTCCTCACGCCACACCGGGCTGTCCCGCGGCTCAGCGCGAGTCCGAACCCGCCCGAGCGTGGGGAGTTACGCCGCCCTGACCGGCCACACTCCCCACACAACGCGCACCCACCCAAGCGTGGGGAACTACGCCGCCCCCACCGGCCGCACTCCCCACACAACGCGCACCCACCCAAGCGTGGGGAATTGCGCCGCCCTGACCGGCCGCACTCCCCACACACCGCCAACCCGCACGATGCGTGGGGAGCTACGCCGCCCTGACCGGCCGCACTCCCCACACACCACGCACCCACCCGAGCGTGGGGAGCTACGCCGCCCTGACCGGCCGCACTCCCCACACACCGCCAACCCGCACGATGCGTGGGGAGTTACGCCGCCCCCACCGGCCGCACTCCCCACACAACGCGCACCCACCCGAGCGTGGGGAGCTACGCCGCCCCCACCGGCCGCACTCCCCACACTCCGTGCGGAGCGGCCGGGTGGGCGAACGCGCCGCGCGGGACTGGTGTGTGCGCGGCGGGGAGGGTCAGCGGCCGGTGAAGAAGGAAACCGCCTCGGTCAGCGCCAAGTCGGTCAGGACCGGGTCGTGGCGGGCGCCCACGTCGCGCATGAAAGCGTGCTCGCCCCGCCGATAGACGTGCAGTTCCACGTCCTCGAGCCCGGCGGCGTACAGGGCCGCGACCGTCCGGACCCGGGGCTCGGCCGGCACGTGCGGGTCCGCGGAGCCGAAGACGATCATCAGCTGGCCGCGGATGTCGGACGCGCGGGACAACGAGTCAGCCTGGTCGGCGCCCAAGGCGCCGTCGTGCAGGCCGGTCGGGTAGAAGCAGACCGTCTTGGCCACCCGCGGGTCGAACGCCGCCCGGAACGCCAGGTGGCCGCCGAGGCAGAAGCCGGTAGCGTACAGGGCCGTGGTGTCGTCGCGGTTCTCGAGGAAGTCGAGCACCGCCTCCCGGTCCGAGTCGAACTGGGCCGTCGTGGTGCCGGCCGCCGCGGCCAGCCCCGCCTGCTTGCCCTCGTCGTCGAACTCCAGCGCCACCCCGGGCAGCAGCCGCGGGTAGATCTCCGGCACGCAGACTACGAACCCGGCCGACGCGAGCCGCCGGGCCGTCCGGAGCGTCGACTCGGTGAGCTGAAAGATGTCGGTGTACAGCACCACGCCCGGCCACAGTCCACCGCCGGCCGGCGCGATCACCACGCCGCGGATCTTCCCGTCCGGCGCCACGATCCGGACCTCGTCCTCACGGATTTTCATGCCGGGGACCCTACTGGGAGGTCGTCGACCGCGGTGGCGCGACGACCGCGGATTCAGCCGCGGGACTGCCAGGCGGACCACAGGGCGGCGTAGCGGCCACCGGCCGCCACCAGCGCCGCGTGGGTGCCCTGCTCGACGACGCGGCCGTGTTCCAGGACCACCACGCGGTCGGCGGTGGCGGCCTGGGTCAGGCGGTGCGCCACCAGCAGCGTGGTGCGGCCCTTGGTCGCGGCCAGCGCCGACTCCTCCAGCAGGCGGGCGCCGGCGCTGCCCGCCTCGGCGGTCGCCTCGTCCAGGATGGCCACCGGCGGGTCGAGCAGGACCAGGCGCGCCAGGGCCAGCTGCTGCGCCTGCGCCGCGGTCAGCGGGTAGCCGCCCTCGCCGACCACGGTGTGCAGACACTGCGGCAGCAACAGCGCCCATTCGAGAGCACCGACGGTGGCCAGGGCCGCGGCGACGTCACTCTCCGTCGCGGAGGGACGAGCCAGCCGTACGTCCTCCAGCAGCGGCCCGGCGAACACGTGCGTCTCCTGGCTGACGATCGCGACGACGCCCGGAGCGAGTTCGTCGACCGGCACGCCGCCGGCCGACGCCGTACCGGAGACCGGGCGCAGGATGCCCGCCGCGATGGACGCCGCCGTGGTTTTCCCCGCGCCGGTGGATCCGACCAGCGCGACGCGTTCGCCCGGCGCGACCCGCAGCGTCACGTCGAGCAGCACCGGCACGCCCGGCTCGTACCAGAACGAGACGCCGCGCAGCGTCAGGTCGGCCTCGGTCAGCACCACCGTGCCGGTCGGCGCGACCGGCAGCGTGCCCACCCCGACCAGCCGCGCGAGGCTCGCGCCGGCCGCCAGGATCTCGTCGAACGTGTAGAGGATCATCGAAACCGGGTTGAACAGCCGGTGGAACAGCACCGCCGCCGCGGCCGTCTCCCCCACGGTGACCCAGCCGTCGCGCACGAACCAGAAACCGGCGACCAGGATCGTCGCGAGCCCGGCCAGCTCGGCCCGGTTGATCCGCCCGACGAACCGGGTGAACAGCGTGAACGTCCCCACCGACAGGTCCCGCGCCCGCGCCGACGCCTCGGCGATCCGGGCCAGGTGCTGGCGTTCGAGCCGGTACGCGTGCACGGTCCGCACCCCTTGCAGGCTTTCCATGAGCAGCTGGGAGCGGGACGCCACCGCCGCCCGCTCGGCCGCGTGGATCGGCGCCGACCGCGGCAGGTACCAGCGCAGCGCCAGCACGTAGAGCGGCATCGCGACGAGGCCGGCCAGCCCGAGCCGCCAGTCGAGGCCGAACATCGCGGTCACGCTGAGCGCGGCCAGCAGCGTCGCGGAGATGATCGTGGGCAGCACGTCCGCGGCGGCCCGGCCGACCGCGGCGACGTCGGCTCCGACCCGGCAGAGCAGGTCACCGCGCCCGGCGCGGTCCAGCACCGTCGCGGGCAGCCGCAGCGCGATCCCGACGGTCTGTTCGCGCAGCCTGGCCAGGATGTTCTCGCCGAGCCGGCTGACCAGGACCGCGGTGGAGCCGCCGGCCAGCCCGCCGATGAGGGCGGCCACCGCGACGATCAGCGCGATCGGGGCGAGCGCGCGCGGCGGGGCGCCCTCGCGGACCAGGTCGACGAGCCGGCCCAGCGCGGTCACCGGGACCACCGAGCAGGTAGCCGCGATCAGGGCGGCGGACGCGGTGACGGCCAGTTCGAGCTTTCGCGTACGCAACCGGCCCAGCAACCAGGCGCACGTGCGGGCCGCGGAGGCGACCGGTAACGCGGCGGTGCTCATCGCAGCACCGCCGCCCGGTACTCCGGGTCGGAGGCGGCGAGCGACGCGTGGGTGCCGGTGGCCACGACCGCGCCGCGGCGCAGCACCACCACGCGATCGGTCACGGCGAGCAGGGCCGGGCTGGTGGTGATCAGCAGCGTGCCGAGGGTCGAGCCGGGCCCGTGCCGCAGCGCGCGGATGCCGCGCGCGATCGCGTGCTCGGTGACCGGGTCGACTCCGGTGGTCGGGTCGTGCAGGACCAGCAGCGCCGGCGCGGCGAGGAGCGCGCGGGCCAGCGCGAGCCGCTGCCGCTGCCCGCCGGACAGGGCCGCGCCGCGCTCGGCGATCTGGTGGTCGAGGCCGTCGGGGTGGGCCCGGACCACGTCGTCCGCGGCCGAGGCCGCCAGCGCGCTCGCCGGAGGGTCGTCGCGGAGCAGGTTCTCCCGGATGGTGCCGGTGAACAGGTCGGGGTGGTGCGGCACGACCAGCACGTCCGGCGATCCGTCCTGGTAGAGCGCGGCGACAGCGGCGGCGTCCGGCCACACCACCAGGCCGAGGCACTCGCCCGGGCGGGGGCGCGGCGGCGCCGGTGGTCGCGCGGCGGGTGCGGGGGACGCGCCGAGCACGCCGGTGATCCGGGCCGCGGAGGCCCGCGCCGACGCGATCCAGCCCGTCGCGGTGGACAACGTGGCGAACGGCTCGCCGAGGAAGGCGGCCAGCCCGATCACCGTGACGAGCTGGCCGGCGCTGATCCGGCCGGTGAGCGCGAACCAGCCGGCCAGGACGGCGATGCCGCAGGCCAGCAGCGTGCTGACGGTGGTCGACGCGGCCAGGAAGGTGCCCTGGGTGCGGGCCGCGGCCAGCGTCGCGCGCAGGGACTCGCGGCTGACCTGCCGGTACCGCTCGGCGGCCGCCTCCTGGGCGCCGATGCCACGCACCGGTCGCAGCCCGGTGACCAGGTCGGTGGCGAGCGACGAGGCCCGCCCGGCGACCTCCTGCCGGTCGGCGACGCGGTCGGTGATCCGGGGCGCGGCGCGCTGGAGGGCCAGCAGCACCAGCGGCGTGCCGAGCAGGACCACGAGCCCCAGCCGTACCGAGATGAGGCAGAGCCCGGCCGCGCTGACGACCGTCGCGGTGAGCGCCCCGGCGATGCGCGGGATGTAGTCGAGCAGGTAGGACGTGTGGTCCGCATCGGTGGTGGAGATGGTCAGCACCTCGCCGGTGCGCACCCCGGCGTGCGGGTCGAGCACCTTGGCGGCGACCTCGAGCCGCAGCCGGTGGGCCTCGTCCGCGATGGCTCGCATGAGTTGCCGTGCGCCGATCCGGTACGCGCAGGTGAGCAGGAGGAACAGCCCGGCCAGCGCGCCGGTCCAGACCAGCAGCCGGGCGGTCGAGCCGGTCGCCACCGCGTGGTCCACGATCACCCCGATCACGATCGGCACGAGCGCCTGGCAGCCCTGATGCACCCCGGCCAGGAGGCTGCCGGTCACCAGCCGCCATCGATGGCGCACGACCGCCCGCCGCAGGATCGCGGGGCGGGAGGCATCGAGACTCATTGCCTATCGACCTTGGCCCGAGCGGCGCATCAGATCAAGAGCGGAACGGACCAATGACTCTGTGTAGTTTTTGGCTCTTGACGGAGAGTGATTTTCCCGCTTAGTCTGATGCGCCCGATTCGCGTGAAGAGGACGACATGATGCTCACGATCCGTGACGAGACGCGCACTCGCGATTGCGCGGCGTGCTGATGGCCGCCCCCGCCTACAACCTGAGCGAACCGGTGGTCCGCGGGCTCACCGCGATGGCCCTGGCCGCCCATCGGTCGTCCGGCCGCTTCCTGGCGCTCGCGATCGGGCCGCGCGACCTGCTGGCGGACGTCGCCCGCACGGTCGAGCGCGAGGTCGTCGAGCGATCGGCGGCCGCGGGCCACGACGCGTACGAAAGCTCCAGTCTTTTCTTCCTGGTGATCGATCGGCAGACCGGGATGCCGGCCGGCGCGGGACGGGTGATCGCGGGCGGCGGACGGACCCTCGACGACGCACCCGACCGGATCGGCACCGACCTGTCGGCCATCGTGGAGGCGCACGGGCTGCACGACGGCAAGATCTGGGACTGCGCTTCCTTCGGCATGCTGCCCGCCTACCGCGGCACCAAGGCCGGTCTGGCGGTGCGGTCGCTGCTCTACCGCACCTTCCTCAACGCCTGCCGGCGAGCTGACGTACGGCATGTGGTCGCGATGCTGGATCACCGGGCCGAACGGAACCTAGCCCTGCTGGGCGTGCGCTTCGTGCCGATGGCGGGCTCGGGTGCGTTCGAGTACCACGGCTCGCCCGCCACGAAGGCCATGTACGTGCCGTTCGCCGCCCTCGAACCGTCGATCGCCGAGCAGGGCGAACGGCTGGGCCGCTTCCGGTCCCGGTACGCCGGGGAGATCCGCGGCCGCGGCCTGCGCCGGCTGTTCACCCGCCGGGCCGCCGCCCGGCTCGCGGCTCAGGTGTCGACCGGCGAGGGGCTGGACGAGCACATCAAGCTGCCCGGCCTGGAGCGCCGCCGCCTGGCGTCGCGACGCTAGGTGACGAAGCGGCCGTCGTGGTAGACGAGCCGCCCGCCGTCGGGCCCCAGGATCACCTCGGCCACGGACGCCACGACCACGGTCGAGTCACCCACCGGGAGCCGGTGCAACGGCGTACATCGCAGCGCCGCCGCGGCCTCGAGCAGCACCGGCTCGCCGGTGGGCAGCACCGCCCAGCCCTGCTCCGGGGTGAAGCGCGGCCCGTCGCCGCGCGCGAAGTCCCGCGCCACTCCCGCGTGCCGGGCGCCCAGCAGATGCACCACGAAGCTGAGCGCCGTCACGATCGTCCGCGCCGAGCGGGAGTTCATCACCGACAGCGACACCGCCGGCGGCGAGACCGACACCGACGTGACGCTGGAGGCGGTCAGCCCCACCGGCCCGGCCGGGCCCAGGGCGGTGACCACGGCCACGCCGGTGGGGTGGCGGCGGAAAGCCGCCTTGAGTCCCTCGCTCGTCACGGGTCCGAACGCTAGAACCTGAACCTGACTTCAGGTCAAGCGACGGAGAGTCACGCCACCGGCGTCTCGGCCGGCAGCGAGTCCATGAACGAGCTCACCGAGAACACCGCGCGGCCGGCGCCCGCGGGCCCGTATCCGGGCGGGCTGGACAGGCCGTTGGCCTCCATGGTCGCGCGGTACGCCTCGAGCAGCCGGATGTGGTACTCCAGCGGCGCGCCCTCCGGGTTGGTGCGGCCCAGCGGGGTGGTCGGCTCGGGGCACCAGGTGGTGAAGCGCGGCGTGATCCCCCGGGACATGAAGTACTGCAGGCCCTCGGTGGTCGACTCGATCGCCTCGTCCACACTGGTGAAACCGAACGGCTCGGCCATCTCGACGCCGGCCACGAAGTTCGGGATGACGTTGCGCGGCCCGAACACCTCGGCCGACTCGAGAATGCGGCGGTGCCACTCCTCGCGGCCCACGTACCGCTCCTTGCCCGGGCAGTACAGCTCGAACAGCCGCTTGTCCCACACCTCGTAGTTGGGGTGGTAGATGCGGATGCCGTAGTCGTGGAACCGCTGCACATCCGCCCGCGGCAGCGCCTGCGCCACCACCTTGCCGATCCACCGGCCGGGGAACCGCTCCTCGATCGCCTGCGCGTACCGTCCGTAGAAGTCGGCCTCGGCCAGCCCGTCGACCTTCGACGTGACGCTGCCGCCGGTGAGCGTGTACGCCTGCGACGTCTTCGCGGTGTCGTACTTGTCGATGATCGCCAGCGCCTCGAGCACCTCGTCGACCGGCTTGACCCCGGTGTACGGGCGGCCGGCCGCCTTGTGCTGACGCCAGTTGTGGTTGATGTCGCAGTACTGGCACTCCTCCTTGGCGCCGAAGTACTGACAGACCCGGAAGACGGTCAGATAGACCAGGTAGCCCCACTGGATCGTGGGTGCGACCTCCATCACCTGCTTGCCGTTGGGCAGCGTGTGCCGGTAGTAGTCCGGCATCGGCGGCATGCCCACCTCGGCGATCGCGCGCCCGTCCAGGAAGAGCATCAGGCGCCCGTCCTCGGACGGCTTCACCCGGTACGGCGACGAGGGGTTGGTGCGCACGGAGACCACGGTGCGGCGCAGGTCGTACGGCCCACCGGTGAGCACGATCTCCTCCGGTGGCCGCCGCAGCGCCGCCTCACCCAGTTCCGGCAGCGTGCGGTGGTCGAACGAGAAGATGAAGTACGACTTGGGCTTGACGTCGCCGTTCTCGTTGTCGGTCAGCGCCGAGTCGTCGAAGGCGAGGCCGCCGCGCAGCAGATCTTCCTTGATCACCGCCTCGCGCGGGACGTGCGGAAAGCGACCCATGAGGTCTTCGATGAGATCGGTACGCGACTGCACATTTCCTCCCCTGCCGGAGGTTCACAAGCTAACACCGATATCACCAGCGGTTCAGGCGGGCGGACAGCACAGCGAGCGCCGCCACTCCCGCCGTCGAGGTCCGCAGCACCTCGCGGCCCAGCCGGACCGCGGTCGCACCGGCCATGAGAAACGCGTCACGCTCGGCGTCGCTGATCCCGCCCTCGGGACCGACCACGAGCGCGATCTCGCCGGACGCCGGAAGCTCGGCAGTGGTGAGTCTCTCGGTCGCCTCCTCGTGCAGCACGAAGGCGGCCGCCGACTCGGCCAGCCGGGCCGCGGCCTGCTTGGTCGAGCAGTCCGGGTCGCCGCCCACGATCGGCAGCCACGCGCGCCGGGCCTGCTTGGCCGCCTCGCGCGCGGTCGACGCCCACTTGTCGCGGGCCTTCGCGCCACGGTCGCCACGCCACTGCGCCACCGAACGCGACGCCGCCCACGGCAGGATCTCATCCACGCCGATCTCGGTCATCGCCTGCACGGCGAGCTCGCCGCGGTCGCCCTTCGCGATGCCCTGCACCACGACGAGCCTCGGGTCGGGGGCCGCGGCGTACGTGCGCTCGCCGAGGAGGACGTCGACGCTGCCGCGACCGACCGCAGTCACCCGGGCGGTGGCGCTCGCGCCGCGCCCGTCGGCGAGGATCAGCGCCTCGCCCACCCGCAGCCGCTGCACGGTGGCGGCGTGGTGGCCCTCGGGGCCGGCCAGGGTGAACGAGTCACCGTGGGGCATTTCGTCGACCAGGAACAGGGGCGCGGACACCCCCGCACGCTACCGCCGCGCCGGGCCGGGCCGGCGTACCCCCGGCGCGGCCGCCGAGCGGCGCTTCTCGGAGCAGCGCCTCGCCGAGGTGCAGAAGCAACTCGAGAGCGAGCTCAAACGCGTCGCCGACGCCAAACGCGCCGCGGAAGCCGCCGAGCGCCCGGACGGTCTCCAGGTAGACCGCGGCGAAGTCGGGCTGGCGGGCCACCTTGATCGCCATGGCGATGCGCTCGGGTGTCAC
>NZ_CAKUCL010000023.1 GCF_934643405.1 uncultured Actinoplanes sp. | reverse complement strand
CTAGCGGGCCCCTAACCCACCACCTCACGCCACCCCTTCCGCCTGCTGCCCCACTCCTTCGCCGCACCAGCCCCGCCGCGTCCCACCGCACCTCGCTGTGCCCCTCTCCGCAGCGCCGCGGCGCTGCGCCGCCATGCGGTGGTCCGGCTGGTGCGGCGTCTGGCCCGGGAGGCCGGTTGCGCTGCGCCGGCCACGCCGCGGCTCCCACTCCTGACCTTGGCGCGCCATCGTGCTGAGTCGGGCCGCGCGGCGGTCGGCAGCTCTACTCCGCATGGCCGCACCGCCCCGCCCCGCCCTGCTGCACCCCGCCGTGCCTTCTCGCCTCGCGCAACCGCCTTCGCCCGCAGCGAACAACCCTCGCCTGCAAGCCCCGCAACGGTGTAAGCATGTAATCACGTAACAGGGGAGGGAAGGCTCATGCGATTTCGTGCTTCTGCGCCTCACGGGCGGGTCGAACCGCCCAACGCTGACGACGCCCCCGGCTGGATCACCGGCGCCATCCCGGACGGGTGGTTCGTGGAACGGCCCGAGGTCGTCATCGATCGGGACGAGATCATCATCTGGGGGCGGTTGCCCGAGGCCAGCCTCGGGGACGACGCCACCGACGCGGACCGCGCGGCCGCTCAGGCGGGACGGATCAGCCAGTTCCGGGAGGACACCCGCGACGACCGGATCCGGGTCGCGCGGCAGGTCGAGCACCGCTACCAGCGCAAGGTCGCCTGGGGTGTCCGGTGCGGCGACACCAGCGAGCTGTTCACGCACCTGGCCGCCCCGGTCATGACCCGGCTCCGGCAGCCCGAGCGGCAGATCCTCGACACGCTCGTCGACGCCGGCGTGGCCCGCTCACGGTCCGAGGCTCTGGCCTGGTGCGTGAAGCTGGTCGGCCGGCACACCGAGGAGTGGCTGTCCGAGCTGCGCACCGCCATGACGAAGGTCGACGAGCTGCGGCGGCAAGGCCCGGAGGCCTGACAGCGGTAACGACCAGTAGGGTGATCGACGTGCTGCGCCAGGTCACCGCCATCCGTTATGTCACGCCGTTGCGTGAGGGCGGGTCCCTGCCCGGTGTCGTCGAGGCCGACGACCTGGGGACGTACGTGGTGAAGTTCCGCGGCGCCGGGCAGGGCCCGAGGGCTCTGGTCGCCGAGGTGATCTCCGGCGAGCTGGCCCGGCGGCTCGATCTGCCGGTGCCGGAGCTGACCGTCGTCGAACTCGACCCGATCGTGGCGCGGGCCGAGCCGGACGAGGAGGTCCAGGAGCTGATCAAGGCGAGCGCCGGCACGAACCTCGGAATGGACTTCCTGCCGGGCGCTCTCGGCTACGACCCGGTCGCGCACCCGGTGGAAGCGGGACTCGCGTCGCGGATCGTCGCGTTCGACGCTTTCACCGAGAACGTCGACCGCAGCTGGCGCAACCCCAACCTGCTGCTCTGGCACGGCAAGGTCTGGATGATCGACCACGGCGCGACCCTCTACTTCCACCACAACTGGCCACGCGCGGCGACCGTCGTCCATCGCCCCTATTCGTGGAGTGACCACGTCCTCAAGCCGTACGCAAAAGCTCTGGAGACCGAAGGGCCGGCCCTGGCCGCCAGGCTGACGCCGGATCTCCTGGAGCAGGCCATCGCCCTGGTGCCCGGCGAGTGGCTCGACGACGGCGACAGGGAACGATATTTGTCCCATCTGTCCGAGCGGGCGGCGGACCCCGAGGCGTGGCTGCCATGACACAGGCCATGAGCAAAACCCCCTACGAGTACGCCGTCATCCAGGCCGTCCCCCGCATCGAGCGCGGCGAGCTGATCAACGTGGGCGTCGTCCTCTACAGCCAGCGCCAGGACTTCCTGGCCGCCCGCACCCACCTGCACGAGGACCGCCTGCGCGCGCTCGACCCCACCGCCGACATCGACGCGATCCGTGAGGCCCTGTCCTCCTGGGAACGCACCTGCATCGGCGAGGGCGCCGCCGCCGGCATGAAGCAGGGCGAGCGGTTCCGCTGGCTGGTCGCCCCGCGCAGCACCATCCTGCGAGCCGGTCCGGTGCACATGGGCCTGGCCGAGGACCCGTCCGCCGAACTCGACCGACTGCTGGAGTTGCTGGTCCGGTGAATCTCGATCTCGTCCTGCGCGACCTGGCCGTCCCCGGCGGCGTCACCCCCACCGCCATGACGCGAGACCCCGACTTCGTTTTCCTGTACGGCGTGGACGGCTCGTCGACCGGAATCGACCCCGATCTCCCCCTGGCCGAGCTGGCCAGCCGGGTCCAGGACTGGGCGGTCGAGGATCTGTGGACGCGCCGGCTCCCGACGAACTGGCCGCCGTGCCCCGTGCACCCCTCGACGCACCCGCTGCGGGCGGCCGAGGACGGGGACCGGGCCGTCTGGCGCTGCCCCGCGCAAGGCGGAGTGATCGCCGCGGTGGGTTCGCTGCCGATCCCGGCCTGACCGGGACCCGATCGGGGCTTCCGGAACGCCCGCGACACGGCAGACTGAGGCGATGGAACTGCCGATCAATCCGCCGGTCAAGCCGATGCTCGCCAAGCCCGTGGCCGAGATCCCGCCGGGTCAGGTCTACGAGCCGAAGTGGGACGGCTTCCGCTCGATCATCTTCCGGGACGGCGCCGAGGTGGAGATCGGCAGCCGCAACGAGAAGCCGATGACCCGCTACTTCCCCGAGGTGGTCGAGGCCGTCCTGGCCAACTTCCCGGAACGCGTGGTGATCGACGGCGAGGTGATCGTCGCCGACACCGAGCGCAACACCCTCGACTTCGAGGCCCTCCAGCAGCGCATCCATCCCGCGGCCAGCCGGGTCAAGCTGCTCAGCGAGCAGACCCCGGCGAGCTTCGTGGCCTTCGACCTGCTGGCCGTCGGCAACGAGGACCTCACCGAGCAGCCCTTCGCCGTACGCCGGGAACGCCTGCTCGAGGTCTTGACGGACGCCCGGCCGCCGGTGTACGTCACGCCGGCCACCGACGACCTGGAGACGGCGACGCGGTGGTTCGCCGAGTTCGAGGGCGCCGGGCTGGACGGGCTGATCGCGAAGAGCGCCGACCTGACGTATCAGCCGGACAAGCGGGTGATGACGAAGATCAAGCACAAGCGGACCGCCGACTGCGTGGTCGCCGGGTATCGCCTGCACAAGTCCGGCGACGACCGGATCGGCTCGCTGCTGCTGGGCCTGTACGACGAGCGGGACACACTGGTCTCGGTCGGCGTGATCGGCTCGTTCCCGATGGCCGTGCGCGAGGAGCTGTTCGTCGAGATGCAGCCGCTGGTCACCACCTTCGACAACCACCCGTGGAACTGGGCCGCGCACGAGCAGGGCGAACGCACCCCGCGCAAGAACGAGATGAGCCGCTGGAACAACGGCAAGGACCTGTCGTTCATCCCGCTGCGCCCGGAGCGCGTGGTCGAGGTCCGCTACGACTACATGGAGGGCATCCGGTTCCGGCACACCGCCCAGTTCGAGCGCTGGCGGCCCGACCGCGACCCGCGGACCTGCACGTACGAGCAGCTGGAGCGCCCGGTGCAGTTCAATCTGGCCGAGGTGCTCACCAGCCGCTGACCGCCCCCGCCTTCGGCCGCTCCGCGGACTTGTCGGACCCACCGGCTAGCCTTGCCGGAGTCGTTCGTCGAAAGGTCCGCATCGTGCCGCGTCGCTCCCCTCCGATCGTCGCTCTGGTCGCCGCGGTGCTGCTCGCCATCGCGGGGTGCACCGTGCCCGCGGTCGCGCCCAACTCCTCCGGTGCGGCGCCGACCGGCGGCGGCCCGACCGAGGCGGCCGGCACCGCGCAGTGGCGGCCCTGCCCCGAGGTGCCGCAGGCGCTGGTCGGCCGCGGCGCGCAGGGCATGGCGTACGACTGCGCCAAGGTGTCCGTCCCGCAGGACTGGAGCAAGCCCGGCGGCGGCAAGACGTTCGCGATCGCGATGATCCGGGTCCGGTCCAAGACGCAGAAGCACCGGATCGGCTCGCTGCTGATCAACCCGGGCGGCCCCGGCGCCTCGGGCGTGGACACGGCGGTCTATCTGTCGTTCGGCGCGGCCCTGGGCGGCCTGCCGGCGGAGGTCACGGACCAGTTCGACATCGTCGGCTTCGACCCGCGTGGCGTCGGCCGGTCCGACCCGGTCAAGTGCATCAGCCCCGCCGATCAGGACGCGACGTTCGGCGGCCCGCCCGACCCGGCGAGCCAGGCCCAGTTCGACGCGCTGGTCAAGCTCGACCAGCGGGTCACCAAGGGATGCGGCGACAAGTACGGTGACCAGCTCGCCGACTTCTCCACCGTGCAGGCGGCCAAGGACATGGACGCACTGCGCGCCGCGGTCGGCGACGACAAACTGACCTACCTCGGCTTCTCGTACGGGACACTGCTCGGCGCCACCTACGCCCAGCTGTTCCCCACCAAGATCCGGGCGATGGTGCTCGACGGTGCGATCGACCCGAGGCAGACCTTCGTGCAGGGGTCGGAGTCGCAGGCCAAGGGTTTCGAGCACGCGTTCACCAACTTCAGCAACTGGTGCAAACTCACGCCGGACAAGTGCCCGATCGCGCCGGACGCGCGCAAGGCGGTGACCGACGCGATGACCGCCGCGCAGAAGAGCCCGGTGAAGTACGCGGACGGCCGCGGCGCCACCGCCGGCTGGATCTTCACCGCGGTGATCTCGTCGCTCTACACCGAGACCGGCTGGACCGCGCTGGCCAACGCGATCGCCCAGCTCAAGGAGGGCGACGCGAAGGGCATGTTCGACCTGGCCGACCAATACGCGGAACGCAAGCCGGACGGGACGTATTCGAACCTGTTCGACGCGAACCTCGCGGTGAACTGCGCCGACACGAAGGACGCGCCGCCGGTCGACGACGTGCGCGAGCTGCAGAGTCAGTGGCGGCAGAAGTACCCGTTGTTCGGCGCGTCGCTCGCGGTCCAGATGCTGCCCTGCACGTTCTGGCCGGGCACGCGCGACCCGTACCCGGCCGGTCCCGCGACCGGCGCCCCGCCGATCGTCGTGGTCGGCACGACCGGTGACCCGGCCACGCCGTACGAGAACACCGCCGCTCTGGCCTCGATGCTGGGCGTCGGGCACGTGCTGACCTGGGAGGGCGAGGGCCACACGGCGTACCCGAGCACCAAGTGCATCGTGAACGCGGTCGACGGCTACCTCATCGATCTGAAGGTGCCGCAGGAGGGCCTGCGCTGTCCGGCACGGTGACGCCCTCCCGCTCGGCGAGGGCTTCCAGCAGAACGCGCACGCGCCGGAGGTTGTGCTTGAGCTCCTCCTGCTCCTCGTGGCGGAACGCGTCGGCGTCCACGATCAGCTTGCTGGCGAAGTGAGCGGTGATCAGCGGGATCACCACCAGCACCATGACGGAGATGAGCAGCCCGGCGAGCGCCCGCCCCTCCCACGTCTCCGGGGAGATGTCGCCGTAGCCGACGGTCGACGCGGTGACGATCGCCCACCAGATCGAGTCGCCGAAGGATGCCTGCCGCTCGAAGAAGTGGTACAGCCCGCCGCAAACCACGATCAGGATGGCGTACGAGAGGATCAGAGTCCCAGGCGAGTTCGCCAGCCAGACGATCCCGCGATAGGCCCGCCGCAGCGGCGTCAGCACACGCATGGCGTCATCGTGCCGGAACGGCGGGTGATCCGGCAGCCCTCCCGCGGTCTCCGTGCCGGCCGCGCCTAGGCTGCACGTCGTGAACTTTCGCATCGCCCGGCGCGACGACGTGCCCGCCATCCTCGGCCTGCTCGCGGACGACGACATCGCGCGCGCTCGGGGCCCGGTCAGCGAGGTGGCGGACGCGGCCGTCTGGCGGGCGTTCGAGGAGATCGACGCCGACCCGAACAACGAGCTGGTCGTGGGTGAGGAGGGCGGCGAGGTCGTGGCAACGTGCCAGCTGACGTTCACGCCCGGGCTGAGCCGCGGCGGCGCCACCCGGATGACCATCGAGGCGGTCCGGGTGCGGCAGGACCGGCGCGGGGGCGGGCGGGGCCGAAATCTTGTTGCGTACGCCGTGGACCGCGCCCGGGAGCGCGGCTGCCGGATCGTTCAGCTCACCACGGACAAGCGCCGCTCGGATGCGCAGCGCTTCTACGCGTCGCTGGGCTTCGCCGCCTCCCACGAGGGCATGAAGCTGATCCTCTGAGTCACTCCCAGTTGGCGCGGTTGATCTTGCTGGGCTGGACCCTCGGCGGTTCACCCGGCATCTTCGGGTGGTCGGGCGGGTAGGGCAGGTCGCCCTGGCCGGCTTTCTCGTCGCGGGCGGACCACTGAAGCAGCGGCGTGATGTCGTGCGCGACGTCGTCGATCGCGGCGTGCGGGTCGCCCATCTCGGCGAAGCGCTTGGGGACCGTACGCAGATCGAAGTCGTCCGGTTCCACCTCGGTCAGCTCGTTCCACGTGACCGGGGTGGAGACCGTGGCGCGGGCGTTGGCGCGCAACGAGTACGCGCAGGCGATGGTGCGGTCGCGGGCCATCTGGTTGTAGTCGAGGAACACCTTCTGGCCGCGCTCCTCCTTCCACCACGACGTCGTGATCGTGTCGGGGCTGCGGCGCTCGATCTCGCGGGCCAGCGCGATCGCCGCCCGTCGCACCTCGACGAACGACCAGCGCGGTTCGATGCGGATGTAGACGTGGACGCCGCGGCCGCCGCTCGTCTTCGGGAAGCCGGTCCAGCCCAGGTCGTCCAGCACCTCGTGGACGACGCCGGCGGTGCGGACCACGTCGTCGAAGTCGTTGCCCGGCTGCGGGTCGAGGTCGATGCGGAGTTCGTCCGGGTTGTCCACGGCGGCGGCGCGGACCGGCCACGGGTGGAACACGATCGTGCCCATCTGCGCGGCCCAGGCGACGTGGGCAAGATCGGCCGGGCACAGCTCGTCCGCCGTACGCATGCTCGGGAACTTGATCGTCGCCGTCCGGATCCAGTCCGGCACGCCCCGGGTCGAGATGCGCTTCTGAAAGAACATCTCGCCCTCGATGCCGTCCGGAAACCGCTGAAGCGTCGTCGGCCGGTCACGCAGCGCGCGCATGATGCCGTCACCGACCGCAAGGTAGTACTCGAAGACGTCACGCTTGGTGTAGCCCTTGCGCGGAAAGCTGACCTTGTCCGGGCTGGTGAGCCGGACCGTGTGCCCGGCGATCTGATGCTCTTCGGCTGCGGCTTTCGGCATGCCACCGACCCTATGCCCCGACCACCTTCAGCGGGGTCCTGGCCACCTCGGCCACCACCCGGCAGTGCGGGCGGGCAGCGACCTGCCCGGCGAGGCCCAGGCGGCGGCAGCCGACCCGAGGGCGAGGCCGGCGAGCCGCCGAGGGGACTGCCGGCCCGCTTCGAGGCCGCACCCCCAACGCCTTAATCACCACCCAGCGGCAAGGGACTCCCGACGCCCCAAGGGCCCCGCTGCCAGCTCGAATCACCGCTGACAAGCAAGGGACTCCCGCCGCCCCAAGGGCCCCGCTGCCAGCTCGAATCACCGCCGACAAGCAAGGGACTCCCGCCGCCCCAAGGGCCCGCTCCCAGCTCGAATCACCGCCGACAAGCAAGGGACTTCCGCCGCCCCGAGGCCCCGCGCGCCAGCTCGCATCACCACCCGACGGAGTCGGGAAGACCGGCCCACTGCGCCGGCCTCACTCACAGCCAAGACACGCGAAAGCCGCCCGGCCAGGTGCCGGGCGGCTTTCGGGATGACCGGGCGGTCAGGCGCTGCGGCGGCGCCGGGTGTACCAGACGGACGCCGCGCCCGCGGCGACCATCAGGACGCCGACGGAGATGACCGTGCCCATCGGGGCGCCGGTCACCGGCAGGGCGTGGCCGGCGCTGACGCCGCCGCCGGGGGTTGTCGCCACCGCGGCCGGAGTGCTCGGGGTCACCGAGCTCGGGCTCACGCCGGGCGGGACGGTGTCGGTGCTGGCGGTCGGGGTCGGCGAGCTGGGGGCCGGCGTTCCGTAGCCGGGACGGCCCCGGGTCGGGGTCGTGGCCGGAACGGTGGCCGGCGCCGCGGTGGGCGTCGAGGCGACGGCGCCGGGGGTCTCGGTCGTCGCGCCGTAGCCGCAGTTACCCCGATCGGAGTCGGCGCACGGCGTGGCGGCCGGGTGGGCCGCGACGACGGGACGAGCCACGGCGCCCGCGGTGAGATCGGCCGCCGCGGCCGGCGCGCCACTGAGAGCGAGCGCGGTGAGGACGGTCAGGCCGGCGGTCGGCAGACCGGCGGTGACAATCCGGCGAAGAGAGCTCATGAGGAGTTGTCCGTTTCTGTTGCGCAGTTTCCAGATCCGAAGGCAGCTTAGCGGCAAATGCCCGATTTACCCGTTAAGCGCCGTCGGCGGGTCATCATCCCGGAAGACCACCGAAACGGTGACTACGCCACACAGAGGACAAAGCGAACATTTTGCCCTCAAAACGCGGGTCGGCCCCGAGGAGCTCGCCGCTGTACGGGGCCTGGAGCTGCAGGCTCCTGCCCGACTCGAGGTAGAGAGACACCACCGTCCGCCCGCCGCGCCGCTCGGCGCGCAGGTCCACGACCTGGTTCCAGCGGGCCGTCTCCGAGGCAGACCAGGCCGACACCGTACGGATGCCGCCCGCGCAGATCTGCACCCCCCGCCGCCGCCCGACCGGCGCCCCGATCACCATCCCGGTCACCGGCGGCCCGAACGCCACCAGCGCCCATAGCCAGGCGGGCGGCGCGGTCCCTTCGGTGCAGGTCAGCACCGCGAGGGTCACCAGCAGAGCGACCGTGGTGCCGACAACGGAGACCAGTGCGCCGAGGTAGAGACCGCGGCCGAGCGCCTGCGGCCAGGTCGGCCGGAACGTGGGCGATGCATCTTCCATGAAGGGGTCAACGGACGTGGTGACGGGCACACTCGCACTCGAAGTGCGTCGGCAGCCATCGACGTACTGTTGACACCATGGCAACGAATGACACCGCCCTGCCGGCCACCGAGGAAGAGTGGAAGGTCCGGCTTTCCCCCGACGAGTTCCGTGTCCTGCGCCTGGCCGGCACCGAGCCGGCGTGGTCCGGCGAGTATGTCGACACCAAGACCCCGGGCATGTACGAGTGTCGTGCCTGCGGCGCCGAGCTCTACCCCAGCGACTACAAGTTCGACTCGCATTGCGGCTGGCCCTCGTTCGACGACGCGATCCCCGGCGCGGTCAAGGAGATCGACGACTTCAGCCACGGCATGGTCCGCACCGAGATCCGCTGCGCACGCTGCGACTCGCACCTGGGCCACGTCTTCCGCGGCGAGCACATGACCGCCAAGAACACCCGGCACTGCGTGAACAGCCTGTCGATCAAGCTCGAGCCCAAGGCATAACCGCTTTCGTACGAGGCAGCGAGGGCTCCCCGCCTCTCAGTCCGGCCGGGACGACCCGCACTCTCCGTGCACCCGTTCCGGCCGGTGCGTCCCCGCACGCTCAGAACAAGCAGCGTGGGGACTCCCGCCGCCATACAAGCCGCAACTCCCCACAAGTCACGTCAACGACGTCGCGTGGGGACTCCCGCCGGTATATGAGCCGTAACTCCCCACGCAAGCCACGCCACGACCTCGCGTGGGGACTCCCGCCGCCATACGAGCCGCAACTCCCCACGCAAGCCACGCCACGACCTCGCGTGGGGACTCCCGCCGGTATGCGAGCCGCAACTCCCCACGCGCGTTATCGGGTCACCTGGTAGACGATGACGTCGCCGGCCCGGAACCGCTCGGTCGCGAACTTGCCCAGCTCCGGGCTCGCGACCACCAGCTTGTTCTTATGGATCTCGGTGGCGCTCTGCGTCTTCGTCACCGCGACCAGCCACTTCACGTCGTGGGCCTGAGTGAACGCGGCGACATTCGCGGCGGTGGGGGCGTAGAAGACCTGGTCGTTCGCGGCCAGCAGCGGCTGATCCCAGAACGTGCTGCGCGCCAGCGTCCCGTCCCACAGGTCACCGGTCTCGAAGGCGTGTTCCGTGTAGCTCCAGCCCTCCAGCACGACCTGCCGCTCCGAGTACGCCGCGAGCCAGAAGTCCCGGCTGTCGCAGCCGCCGACGTCGGCACGGCAGTGGCTGTTGGTCGCCACCACGTCGAGCGGGTCGGAGTGGTCGCGCAGCCAGCGCCCGGCCTCGATGGCGCCCCGGGGCATCGCGTACCGGGGGTCGGGCCCGAGGACGTACCTCTGCGACTTGCCGGAGGTGACCGCCTGCCAGACAGACTTGCTCCCGCCGGCGAACCCACTGGTCACCGCCGTGCTGAGCACGACCAGCGACACGATCGCCACCGCGTACCTCTTCGGTAGCCGCACCCGCCAGGCGACCAGCGCGGCCACCACCGCGATGACCACGACGAGCAGGGCCACCGAGCCGTACGACGCGACGACGTGCCTCAGCGAGAACCCGCCGAACTGCTTGTGCGGCGCCCCGGCCCCGATGGTGTGCCGGACGACCAGCAGGCCGGCCGCGGCCACGACCACGCCGCCCAGAGCGAGCCGGACGAACCACCTCGGCGCACGGGCGCCGGCCGGGATCAGCGCGGCCAGCCCGACCGCGGAAAGGATCGCCAGGTAGGGCGTCGCGGACCGGGCGAAGTACGTCTGGCTCAGTCCGGGGTGCGCGATGATCCACAGGCCGCCGACGCCGGACGCGGCGAAGCCGAGCATGACGTGCACGATCGGCTGCATCCGCCAGTCGCGGCGCAGCAGCCCGGCCATCCCGGCCCAGCCGAACGCCATGGCCATGATGCCGATCGCGGTGAGCACCAGGATCGGCGTCCACTGGTCGACCGGGCTCTGCCGGCCCATCACGGCGTGGCCGACCGGCGTCCACTTGATCGTCTGAAGCGGGTAGATCTCGGCGCCCTGCGAGCCGGAGCCGTAGAGCACGAACTGAGCGAACGCGAGCCACACCAGGGTGATGCCGAGCGCCGGCAGCTCCGGGCCGATCCGGCGGGCGAAGACGCCGCGTAGCACCACGGCGAGCATCAGGCCGCACAACACCATCGGGAGGAACGTGGCCTTGGCGCCGGCGACCGCGCCGAGCAGGACGGCCAGGATGATCCACGGGAGGGGCCGGCGCAGCGCGGCGCGATCGGCCTGGAAGATGCCGGCGAGCTGGTGGACCGCGGCGATGAAGAACAACGCCGCGTACGTCTGGGTCGGGCTGACCCAGAGGTTGTCGGTGATCACGCCGTTGTAGATCGGCTGGTTGTGCCAGGAGAACGGGTTGACCGAGACGCCGGCCAGCATGAGCAGGACCGCGACGTTGCCGGGCCACCAGCGGCCGGTGATCCGGTGCACGGTCGCGACCACGATCAGCAGGAACGCGGCGACCATGGGCAGCGGGAGCAGGCGCAGGATCAGCGTCTGCGGCTCGACGCCGGTCAGCCAGCTCGCGGCGGCGCCGTGCGCGTAGACGTACCAGTGGTACTGCAGGGCGGTGCCGGTCACCCACGGGGTGTTCAGCGGCACGTGATGCTTGAACTCGCCGACCAGCGCGAACTGGAACGGGAAGTCCATGCTCATGGTCGCGAAGCCGGGCTCGAACAGGTTGTTGTACCGGAAGGTGGACAGCGCGATCAGCGCCAGCATCCAGAGGAAGCCGGCCGCGACGGTCCACGAGACGCCCAGCGGCAGCCGCTCGCCGTTGCCCCGCCAGAACCGGCGCAGGCGCGGGACCGCGAGGAACACGGCGAAGGTCACCACGGGCCAGGCGCCCACGGCGTACGGGAGATCTAACTGCCGCAGCACCATGTAGAGCGGAAGCTCGACGACGAAGCCCGCCACCGTGCCGAAGGCCGCGTCCAGCGGCAGGAGGCCGGCGCGGCCCCGCACGGCCCGCCAGATCAGCAGGCCCGGCAGGGTGTTCGCCAGCAGTGTGTAGCCGCCGAACTTGACGATCTCCGCGGTCGAGACGCCGTAGTAGCGCAGGATCAGCGTGGTGACGGCCAGCACGAGCACGCCGGGGAGCCAGCCGGGTGACAGCAGCGACGACCGGCGGGGACGGCCGGCGACGGAGGACGAGTCGACGTGTTCGGCGAGTGCGGTCATCGCAGCGAAGGGCTCGCCAGCTCCGACGCGTCGGCTGGGGTGTCCTGCGTGGTGGTGTGGGTGTCGAACGCGACCAGGAACTGCGGGCGGTTCTGGGTGGCCGCGTAGATGCGTCCGATGTACTCCCCGAGCAGGCCCAGGCAGATGAGCTGGACGCCGCCGAGCAGCAGCACCGCGATGTAGAGCGACGTCCAGCCGGGGACGACCGCGCCGAAGCCCCACGCCGCCACGCCCGCGATGATCAGCAGCAGGCAGAGCAGGAAGCTGAACACGCCGAGCCAGGTGGCGATCTTCAGCGGGGCCGCGGAGAAGCTGGTGACGCTGTCCAGCGTCAGCTTGATCATCTTGCTCAGCGGGTATTTCGTCTCGCCGGCGACGCGCTCGGCCCGCACGTACCTGACCTCGGCGCTGGAGAAGCCGAGCGACGGCACCACCAGGCGGTAGACCGGGCGCTGCTCGGGCAGCGCGTTGAGCACGTCGACGACCGCGCGGCTCATCAGCCGGAAGTCGCCGGCGTTGTCGCTGACCCAGGGGCCGACGAGCTTGCGCATCATCCAGTAGTAGCCGCCGGCGGTCTTGCGCTTGAAGACCGTGTCGGTCGAGCGGTCACTGCGCACGCCGTAGACCACGTCGACCTTCTGCTCACGCGCCGCGGCCAGCATCTCGCCGATGACCTCGGGCGGGTCCTGCAGGTCGGCGTCGATGCTCACCACGTACTCGCCGCGCGACGCGTGCAGGCCGGCGCGCAGGGCCGTCTGGTGCCCGACGTTGCGCTGCAGCGAGACGACCCGCAGCTCCGCCCAATCCTCGCGCAGCTGGATCAGCCTCGCGACGGTGGCGTCCTTGCTGCCGTCGTCGACGGCCACCACCTCGTATGTCACACCGAGCCCGTCCAGGACGGGGCGCAGCCGAGCCACGAAGTGGTCGACAGCCTCGCGCTCGTTGTACATCGGGGTGACGACGGACAACGTCACCGGCGACGTGAAGCTCTGCGGCATGGTGGGAATCTCTTCCTATGGCGATGGCGCGTAGGTCGTTTTCGCCCCATTTGTTGTGAATGGGTCTCGCCTACCGTCGGCGCCGGAAGAGTAGCCGTTTCAATCGATCTTGGCAGCCCCAGGTGCCACCGTCTCCCGGATGCGAACAAGTTCCTGTACGGCATAGCGAAGCCCCGTCGACGACGTCATCCAACCGGTGTCGCGCTCGACCCGCCACTCGTCGCCGAGAATCGGAGCCCTGGTGTCACCCGGAACATCCACATCGACGCGGGTACGGACGACGTGCGTCGCGGCCGGCAGGAACGCCTCGTAGATCGCGGCACCCCCCATGATCCAAACATCACCGGCCGCGACGGTCAGCTCGTCCGGGGAATGCAGCACCTCGGCGCCGTCCGCCGTCCACCGCGGGTCGCGGGTGAGCACGACGTTGCGCCGCCCCGGCAAGGGCCGGAACCGCTCCGGCAGCGAGTCCCAGGTGGCGCGGCCCATCACGACGGTCGAGCCACCGGTCAGCTCGCGGAACAACCGCTGGTCCTCCGGCACCCGCCACGGGATGGTCCCGTCCGCCCCGATCACCCGGTCCCGGGCCTCCGCCCAGATCATGTGGACGGTCATGCCGTGGTCCGTCCGGCATGCCCGGTGCCGCGGCCGGTCATACCGCGACCGGGGCCTTCAGCGCCGGGTGATGCTTGTAGTCCACCAGCTCGAAGTCTTCGTACTCGTAGTCGAACAGCGAGTCACGCTTGGCGATCTCCAGCCGCGGGAACTCGTACGCCTCCCGGCTGAGCTGCTCGCGCACCTGCTCGACGTGGTTCGAGTAGATGTGGCAGTCGCCGCCCACCCAGATGAAGTCACCCGGCTCGAGCCCCGCCTGGTCGGCCATCATCCGGGTCAGCAGCGCATAGCTCGCGATGTTGAACGGCACGCCCAGGAACATGTCGGCGCTGCGCTGGTACAACTGGCAGGACAGCCGCCCGTCCGCCACATAGAACTGGAACATCGCGTGGCACGGCGCCAGCGCCATCTCGGGGAGCTCGGCCACGTTCCACGCCGAGACGACCATGCGCCGCGAGTCCGGGTCGCGCCGCAACGTGTCGAGGATGCCGCTGATCTGGTCGACGTGGCCGCCGTCCGGCGTCGGCCAGGAACGCCACTGCACGCCGTAGACCGGGCCCAGCTCGCCGTTCTCGTCGGCCCACTCGTCCCAGATGCTCACGCCGCGCTCGCGCAGCCAGGCGATGTTGCTGTCGCCGCGCAGGAACCAGAGCAGCTCCACCGCGAGGGACTTGAAGTGCACCCGCTTGGTGGTGATCAGCGGGAAGCCGGCCGACAGGTCGTACCGCAGTCGTTCGCCGAACAGGCTGACCGTGCCCGTGCCGGTGCGGTCGTTCTTGGGTGTTCCAGTGGTCAGGACCTTGCGCAGAAGGTCCTCGTACTGCGTGTCGACGGGCATGGCAGCAAACCTAACCTGAGCGAGCCTGGCTCCGCCGATGCCACCCACGTGGTGGTGGTGACATCGGCGGAGTGATCACCCGGCCCAGGACTCGGACAGCTGCGGCACCGCCGTGGCGCGTTCGGCCAGCGGCTGGATGTCCTGGATGAAACCCAGGTCAACGCCGATCTGCTGCCACCGGTCGTACAGCACCTGATCGTGCAGGACGTTCCGGACGTCCTGGTGTGCGGCCCGCAGTTCGTCGAGGGCCACCTCGTACCGGCCTACGCGTTTCTGCAAATCAGAGGAGGACTCATACGTCATGCCAGCCACACTAGCCAGAAATGAGGCTTTTTCGGGCTTTTTCAGTCCTTGAGGCGGGACGCGATCCGGACGATCCGGGCCGCGAGGTGGTCGAGAGCGCCGTACACCTCGTTGGTGATCGGGGCGTCGTTGTTGCCACCGGTGATGTGCGAGACACCGTACGGGTTGCCCTCGGCGAACTTCACCGGGTCGGTGTAGCCGGGCGGCACGATGATGCCGCCGAAGTGGTAGATCGAGTTGTAGAGCGCGAGCAGCGTCGTCTCCTGGCCGCCGTGGGCGGTCATCGAGGACGTGAAACCGGCGTACGCCTTGTCGGCCAGCAGACCCTGGCTCCACTGCGGGCCGAGCGTGTCGAGGAACTGCTTGAGCTGGCTGGTGACGTTGCCGTAGCGGGTCGGCGACCCGAACAGCACCGCGTCCGCCCAGACGACGTCGTCGGCGGTCGCCTTGGGCTCGTCCTTGGTACGGTCGAAGTGCTGGCTCCAGGCCGCGTTCGAGGCGATCGCCTCGGCCGGTGCGAGCTCGGCGACCTGGCGCAGGCGCACGTCAGCACCGGCCTTCTCGGCGGCCTGGGTGACGCGCTCGGCCATGGCGTGCACGGTGCCGGTCGCCGAGTAATAGATGACGGCCAGTTTTACCTGTGACACTGGATCCTCCTCTTGGGGAAATCTGACGGGTCAAATAAATCCCCTGAGGGTCTCGAATGGAACCCTTAGAGGCGTAACTCACTACCGTGGGGACCGACGGCGTCGGCTGCGTCGTCGTCCAGCCACACACCGTCACTGGCCAGGTACCGGAAGCGGTAGTGCCCGGGAGGCATGGTGACGCTGACCGTCCGGGTGCCGTCGCGGCGCGGCTTGAGCTCGTGCCGGCCCGGCTCCCAGCCGTTGAACGTGCCCACCACGCTGACCGTGCCGACCGGGGTGTCGGCGGGCAGGCAGAAGGTCACCCGCGTCTTGTTGCCGAAGAGCTTGCTTCTCTTGATCATGAAGTCCTCCACAGCTCGGGCTTCCATCCGTACAACGGCGGACCGCGTTACGGGTGACGCCGCGCCGAATACGCTGTGCCGCATGCATCCGGAACCGCATGATGAGCTTCGCACCGCTTCCTTCCGCGATCTCGAAATCCGCACTTTGTACGCCATCCTCCAGCTCAGAAGCGACGTTTTCGTCGTCGAGCAGGAGTGCGCGTACGCCGACCCGGACGGCCGGGACACCGAACCGGGAACGCGGCATGTGTGGATCGAGCGCGGCGGCGAGATCCGGGCATACCTGCGCATCCTGGACGACGACGGCGTTCAGCGGATCGGCCGGGTGGTGACCGCGAAGTCGGCCCGCGGCGAGGGACTGGCCGGCCGGCTGGTCGAGCACGCGTTGACGATCATCGGCAACCGCCCGAGCGTTCTGGACGCTCAGGCGTACCTTGTCGATTTTTACGCCAAGTTCGGATACCAGCAGACCGGCCCGGAGTTCATCGAAGACGGCATTCCGCATGTCCCGATGAGGCTGGTCAGGGCAGAGCCGCAACCAGCTCGCTGACCGAACGGCGCCGGCCCGTGTAGAACGGGACCTCCTCGCGCACGTGCCGGCGCGCGGCCGAGGCCCGCAGGTCGCGCATCAGGTCGACGATCCGGTACAGCTCGTCGGCCTCGAACGCGAGCATCCACTCGTAGTCGCCGAGCGCGAACGACGCCACCGTGTTCGCCCGCACGTCCGGGTATCCGCGCGCCATCCGGCCGTGCTCGGCCAGCATCTGGCGACGCTCCTCGTCGGGCAGCAGGTACCACTCGTAGGAGCGGACGAACGGATAGACGCAGATGTACGAGCGGGCCTCCTCACCGGCGAGGAAGGCCGGCAGGTGGCTCTTGTTGAACTCGGCCGGCCGGTGCAGCGCCATCTGCGACCAGACGGGCGTCAGGTGCCGGCCGAGCGCGGTCCGGCGGAACAGCGAGTACGCCTCCTGCAGCGCGTCGGACGACGCCGAGTGCCACCAGATCATCACGTCCGCGTCGGCCCGCAGCCCGGACACGTCGTACGTGCCGCGGATGGTGACGTCCTTGCCGGCAAGCTGCTCGAACAGGCCGTCCACCTCCCCGGCCAGCTCGTCGCGCAGGGCCGGCAACGGCGTCGACGCCTGGAACACCGACCACATCGTGTACCGGATCGTCGCGTTCAGCTCGTTGATCCGGGCCGCGTTCGACTGCTCGCTCATGCCGCTCATGCCTCCAAGAACTTGCTCACGTCTTCGGCCGCCCGCTCGCCGCCGGCGATGCAGGCGGGAATGCCCACGCCGTCGAGCACGGCCCCGGCCAGGGCCACGCCCGGCGGCAACGCGGCGCGCACCGCGGCGACCCGGTCGAGGTGCCCCGGGGCGTACTGCGGCAGCGCTCCGCCCCACCGCTGGATCCACGCCGTCGCCGGCGGCGGCAGTTCGCCGCCGATCAGATCGCCCAGCTCCTGCCGGGCCCGCTCGATCAGCACGGTGTCGTCGAACTGCAGCCGCTCTTCCTCGCCGTACCGGCCGAGCGACGCCCGCACGATCACCGGCCCGCCGTCCGCGCCGAGGTGCGCCCACTTGCGGCTGAAGAATGTCGCCGCCTTCACCAGAGTGCCCTCGCTGGGCGGCACCAGGAAGCCGGAGAGCTCCGGAAGCGGCGTGCCCGGGGGAAGTGCCAGGCCGACCAGGGCCACGCTCGCATAGTCCAGCTCACCGACCAGGGCGGCGGCGTCGGGAGCGGTGGCGGCCAGCAGGCGGGCGGCGGGCTTCGACGGGACCGCCAGGACCACGGCGTCCACGTCGTCGGTCTGCGGCACTCTGCTGGCCCGAGCGCCGGCCGGCGCCGAAAACCCGGGCGGGGTGGAGACCGGACCCAGCAGCAGCCGCCATCCGTGCGGGGTGCGAGCCAGTTCCCGGACCGGAAGACCCAGGCTGATCCGCGCCCCGCTGGCCGCGGCAGCGGCACCCACCAGGCGGCTCATGCCGCCCTCCAGCGCGCCGAAGATCGGCCGGCCGGGCACCCGGGTCCGCAGCGCCTGCGCCGCCCGCACCGCGCCCTGCAGCGTGTGCTCGACCCGCGCCGCCGCCGCGAGCTGCGGAATCGTCACGGCAAGCGACAGCCGGTCGGCCCGCCCCGCGTAGACGCCGCCGAGCAGCGGGTCGACCAGCCGGTCCACGACCTCGTCGCCGTATCGCCGGCGCACCAGCTCACCGACCGCGACATCCTCGCCCGCGGCGAGCAGCGGACGGCCTTCGTCGCGGTCCCGGTGCGCCGCCGGGTGCGCCACCCCGTCGAGCTTTCCCAGATCTCCCGGTACGCCGATGAGCGTCCCCGCCGGAAGCGCCGCCAGGCGGCCGCCGAACGCCAGCGCGGCCGGCACCGCCGCCGGATGCACCAGCGACGCGCCCAGATCGAGCCGCTTCACCAGGCTCAGCGCCGCGGACTCGCCGCCGTCCGGGCCGGCCAGCAGGAACGACTCGGCGCCGCGTTCGACCGGCACCCCGGCGAGCTCACCGGTGCGCAGCTTGCCGCCCAGGGCGCCGCCACGCTCGTACACGATGATCTCGGTGTCCGGGGGCGTCAGATCGCGCAGGCGCACCGCGGCGGCGAGGCCGGCGATGCCCCCTCCGATGACCGCAACACGCTTTCGCACGCGGTCAACCTTGTCACTTCGCCGGTTCGCCGGGCCACCGGGGTGCCGCGGTGTGAGGTCAGCGCGCGGACGTCTCGTGCACCAGGGCCACCAGGCGGGTCAGCGCGTCCGGGTCGGTCTCCGGCAGGACGCCGTGGCCCAGGTTGAAGACGTGGCCGGGGGCGGCCCGGCCCTGCTCCAGCACCCGGCGGGCCTCCCGCTCGACGACCTCCCGGCCGGCGAACAGGACCGCCGGGTCGAGGTTGCCCTGCACGGCACGCCCGGGGCCGATCAGCGACGTCGCCCGATCGAGGGGGGTGCGCCAGTCGACGCCGACCACGTCCGCGCCCGCCTCACCCATGGCGCCGAGCAGCACCGCCGTACCGACGCCGAAGTGGATCCGAGGGACCCCCGCGCCGGCCAGGCCGCCCAGCACCTTGGCCGAGTGCGGGAGGACATGCGCCCGGTAGTCGGCCTCGGAGAGCGCGCCCGCCCACGAGTCGAACAGCTGGATCGCGCTGACCCCGGCGTCGACCTGGGTGCGCAGGAAGGCGAGCGTGATGTCGGCCAGCCGGTCGAGCAGGGCGTGCCACAGCTCGGGCGCGCCGTACATCATCGCCTTGGTCTTCAGGTACGTCCGCGAGGGGCCGCCCTCGATCAGGTAGCTGGCCAGGGTGAACGGCGCCCCGGCGAAGCCGATCAGCGGGGTGGCGCCCAGCTCGCCGACCAGCATGCGGACCGCCTCGGCGACGAAGTCCACGTCGGCCGCGGTGATCGGGCGCAGCCGCTCGATGTCGGCGCGCTCGCGGATCGGCTCGGCCACGACCGGCCCGGTGCCGGCCACGATGTCCAGGTCGACGCCGGCCGCCGCGATCGGCACCACGATGTCGCTGTACAGGATGGCCGCGTCCACCTGGTGCCGGCGGACCGGCTGCAGTGTGATCTCGGTGACCAGTTCCGGTCGCCGGCACGACTCCAGCATGCCGACGCCCTCGCGGATCTTCCGGTACTCCGGCAGCGACCGGCCGGCCTGACGCATGAACCAGACCGGTGTGTGCGGCACATCCTGGCCGCGACACGCCCGGACGAACGGCGAATCGTTGAGCGCTGAAGTCACCGGGCCATGGTGCCACGGCACCTGCCCGGGCCCGGCCGGGGCGGTCGGACCGACTCGCGGCGCGCCGATCGGCTACGGACACGCGAGATCGGCATAGTCTTTCGCCATGGCGACCCCCTCCGCTGCCCCCGAGGCGTTCACCCGCGCCGTCGCCGGGCTGCGGGCCGGAACGCCACGCCCGGAGATCCTTCTCGAGGAGATCGCGGCCCCGCAGCGCCTCGCGCCGTACGCGTTCGCGCTGAGCGCCACCGTCCTGCGCGACGGCGAGGAGGTGGCCAGCGGCCGTCTGATCCTGCTGCACGAGCCGGCCGGCCACGACGCCTGGCACGGCGACATCCGCCTGGTCACCCTGGTCACCGCCGAACTCGAATCGGACATGGCCGACGACCCGCTGCTGCCGGCCGTCGCCTGGACCTGGCTGACCGACTCCCTGGAGCAGCACGCCGCCGCCTACACCGCCATCGGCGGCACCATCACTCAGACGACGTCGACGCGTTTCGGCGAGCTGGCCGGCCCGGCGCCCACCGCCGACCTGGAGGTCCGTGCGTCCTGGACGCCGACCTCGGCCGACCTGGCCGCCCACCTGCTGGGTTGGTGCACCATGCTGGCCTCGACGGCGGGGCTGCCGCCGCCCGGGGTCACCGCCCTGTCGGACCGGCACCGGGCGACCACCTAGCAGACCGCGAACGCCTGGCACGCCGTCCGGATCGGGATGGCCAGGCCGATCCCCTCGGCGTCCTTGGCCTTGGCGGTGGCGAGCCCCACGACCTGCTGACCGGCGTTGACCACCGGCCCGCCGGAGTTCCCCGGGTTTATCGGCGCGTCGAACTGGATGGTCGGACCGTCCGGGTCGTCCGGCCGGTACGCGCTGATCACACCGGTCGTCACCGTGTCGTCCAGGCCGAGCGGCGCGCCCACCACGACGACCTGCTGCCCGGGCTTCACCTGGCCGCCCGCCGCGGGCAAGCCCGCGATCCGCTGGTCCGCGTGCAGCAGGGCCAGGTCCTTGCCCTTGTCCACCTTGACGATCGCGGCCGTGATCTTCGTAGCGCCCCGCTCCAGCGACACCGTCCGGCCGCCGCTGCTCCACACCTGCGCCACCACGTGATAGTTGGTGAACAGGTGGGACTCGCCGCCGTTCGCCCGGCCCACGGAGAACGCCGTACCGGTGAACTCCCCCGCCCGCACCCGGAACACGCTCGGCAGCACGCCCGACGAGACGGCCTCCGGGTCGAAGACCCCGGCCAGCTGCTTCTCCAGCCGGTCGGTCCGGCTCTTCTCGGCGGTCAGCACCGAGGCGAGGTCGGCGTTGTGCTGCGTCATCCGCTCGATCCGGTACGCCTCCCAGCCCGCCACCAGAAGCAGCAGCACCACGACGCCGAGAACCAGCGGCCTGGCCCGTCTCCCGGCCCGGACCGGCTCCGGCGCGGGTTCCGCCGCCGCGACGGCCACCTCGTCGCGCCAGTGCGGCTGCTCTGTCCATCCACGAGCTTGCGGGCGCGGTTCGCTCCAGCTTGTCTCGACACCGCCCGGATCCGCCCACGCGACCCGCTCGCGCGGCCGGCCGTACCCGGACGGCTCCCACTGCGGCGGCTCGTCGCGCTCGTCGGCGCGCCGCCGACCGTCGTATCGCCCCTGCTCAGGGGTGCCCGCGGGGGTGAAGGGCTCGAAGGTCATGGTCATCCGGCGCGGCCTCCCGGGTCTCGGCGCTGCGCCCGGTAATACGGAGGGGGACCGTCATCGGATCAGTCGGCAGTCGATCGAGAACCGACGCGCCGGTACCCGGCTGCGCGCCGGTGGGGTGGTACCCCCGTACGGTTACCCTGTGACCGACGAAGCACCCCTGCGCCGTCGGGACGCGCCGGAGACCGCAGGGGACGGACGACCGCACGCCGAGCCGCCCGACCCGACGTCTGGCGATCCCGAGTCCGCGCCCGCCCCCGTTCCCCCGAGCGCGCCTGTCTCCGCTCCCCCGCACGCCTCCGCCTCCGTCCCGCTCACCGCGCCGCGCGACGGCACGCCACGCCCGGTCGAGACCGCCGCCGAACTGGCCGAGATCGTCGCCCGGATGTCCGCCGGCACCGGTCCGGTCGCGGTCGACGCCGAGCGGGCGTCCGGCTACCGCTACACCCAGCGGGCGTACCTCGTGCAGTTGCGCCGCGCCGGCGCCGGGACCGTCCTGATCGATCCCCTTCCCCTCGACGACCTCCGCACGCTCGACGCCGCGCTGGCCGAGAGCGAGTGGGTGCTGCACGCCGCGAGCCAGGACCTGGCCTGCCTGGCCGAGGTCGGCATGAAGCCGCGCCGCCTGTTCGACACCGAGCTCGCCGCCCGCCTGGCCGGCTTCGAGCGGGTCGGCCTGGCCGCGCTCACCGAGCAGTTGCTCGGCTTCTCGCTGGAGAAGCACCACTCGGCCGCCGACTGGTCCACCCGCCCGCTGCCCGAGTCCTGGCTGACCTACGCGGCGCTGGACGTCGAGCTGCTCACCGACCTGCGCGACCACCTGGCCGGCGAGCTCGAGCGGCAGGGCAAGTCCGCATGGGCGGCCGAGGAGTTCGCGGCCCTGGTGGCCAGCGCCGACCGCCCGCCCCGGGTGCGCCCCGACCCGTGGCGGCGCACCTCCGGCATCCACCGGGTGCGGGGTGCGCGCGCCCAGTCCCGGGTCCGCGCTCTCTGGTACGCCCGCGACGGCGTGGCCGCCCGCCGCGACTCGGCCCCCGGCCGCGTCCTGCCGGACTCCGCGATCGTGGCCGCGGCCGAGGCCGACCCGAAGGACGAACGCTCCCTGCTGGCGATCCCCGGTTTCGGCGGGCGTTCGGTACGGCGTCTGGCCCGCGTGTGGCTGGACGCCCTGGACGAGGCGCGGTCCCTCCCCGACGACGCGCTGCCGCAGAACCAGCCGGTCGAGGGCCCGCCGCCCCCGCACCGCTGGGCCGAGCGCGACCCGGTCGCCGCCGCCCGCCTGGCCCGCTGCCGCTCGGTGGTGGTCGGCACCGCCGAGGCGCACAACCTGCCCCCGGAGAACCTGATCAGTCCCGACTTCATCCGCCGCCTGGCCTGGTCCCCGCCGGACGAGGTGACCGCGCGCACGGTGTCGGACACGCTGCTCGGCTTCGGCGCCCGGAACTGGCAGGTGAGCCTGCTGGCCGAGGGCCTGGCGAACGTCCTGCCCGATCCTTCCGCGTAACCGTCCGGCCGCGCCCGCGGCCGGGCCCACGCCGCTGTGACGTTTTCGGGATGCGGTGGTGCCGACTAGTTACTGGCGAGTAGCATTCGCGGCACTGATGGGCTCGCCCGCAAGGAGGCTTGCTGTGCCCCGTGAAGTTCGCGAGGTCGTCTTCGTCGACGGCGTCCGCACCCCGTTCGGCAAGGCGGGCGGCATGTATGCCGAGACCCGCGCCGACGACCTGGTCATCCGGTGCATCCGGGAACTGATGCGCCGCAACCCGCAGCTCCCGCCGGACCGGGTGGAGGAGGTCGCGATCGCCGCCACCACCCAGATCGGCGACCAAGGTCTCACCATCGGCCGCACCGCCGCGCTGCTGTCCGGACTGCCGAAGACCGTCCCCGGCTTCGCGATCGACCGGATGTGCGCCGGCGCGATGACCGCGGTGACCAGCGTCGCCGGCGGCATCGCGATGGGCGCCTACGACATCGCGATCGCCGGCGGCGTCGAGCACATGGGCCGCCACCCGATGGGTGAGGGCGTCGACCCCAACCCGCGCATCCTGGCCGAGAAGCTGGTCGACCCGTCCGCGCTGGTGATGGGCTCGACGGCGGAGAACCTGCACGACCGCCTGCCGGAGGTCACCAAGGAACGGGCCGACCGCTTCGGTCTGAACTCGCAGCTGAAGACGGCCAAGGCGTACGCGGACGGGAAGCTGCAGGCCGACCTGGTCCCGGTCGCGATCCGCAGCGCCGAGGAGGGCTGGGGCCTGGCGACCGCCGACGAGGCGCCGCGCGAGACCTCGATGGAGAAGCTCGCCGCCCTCAAGACGCCGTTCCGCCCGCACGGCCGGGTCACCGCCGGCAACGCCGCGGGTCTCAACGACGGCGCCACCGCCGCGCTGATCGCCGACGAGGCGACCGCCCGCGAGCTGGGCCTGCCGGTCGCGATGCGGCTGGTCAGCTTCGGGTTCGTCGGCGTGGAGCCCGAGATCATGGGCTACGGCCCGATCCCGTCGACGGAGAAGGCGCTGAAGAAGGCCGGTCTCACCATCGACGACATCGGCCTGTTCGAGCTGAACGAGGCGTTCGCGGTGCAGGTGCTCGCGTTCCTCGACCACTACGGCATCGCCGACGACGACCCGCGGGTCAACCCGTGGGGCGGCGCCATCGCCATCGGGCACCCGCTCGCCTCCTCGGGCGTACGGCTGATGACGCAGCTGGCGCGGCACTTCGCCGAGCACCCGGAGGTCCGCTACGGCCTCACCGCGATGTGCATCGGCATCGGCATGGGCGGCACGGTCATCTGGGAGAACCCGGCGTGGGAGGCGAAGTGATCGAGCACCCGAACGAGGTCGTCACCAAGGCGCTCGTCCGTCTTGTCCAGATCGCGGGCAAGAAGGCCGCGCTCATCACGCTGGACAACGGTCTGGACCACCGGAAGCCCAACAGCTTCGGCCCGGCCGGCCTGCGCGAGCTCGACGCCGCGATCACCAAGGCCACCGAGGCCGGCCCGGCGTTCATCGCGATCACCGGCAAGCCGTACATCTTCTGCGTCGGCGCCGACATCACCGGCATCCCCTTCCTGACCTCCCGCGAGCAGGCCCTGGAGCTGGGTGAACTCGGCCACCGGGTCTTCGCCCGCCTCAAGGACAGCGAGATCCCCACCTTCGCGTTCATCAACGGCGCCGCCCTCGGCGGCGGCCTCGAGGTGGCGCTGCACTGCCATTTCCGTACGGTGTCGGCCGGCGCCGCCGCCCTCGGCCTGCCCGAGGTCGCGATCGGCCTGGTGCCCGGCTGGGGTGGCAGCCAGCTGCTGCCCAACCTGATCGGCGTGCCCGGCGCCGCCCAGGTGATCCTGCAGAACCCGTTGACCCAGAAGGTCCTCAAGCCGAAGCAGGCCGCCGAGCTGGGGGTCGCGGACGCGCTGTTCGAGCCGGCCGACTTCCTCGAGCGCTCGCTGGAGTGGGCGGCCGGGGTGGTCGACGGCGAGATCACGGTGGAGCGGCCCGAGATCGACCGGGACATGTGGGACGGCGTGCTGTTCTTCGCCAAGCAGCAGCTCGACGAGAGGCTGCACGGCGCGGTCCCGTCCGCCAACAAGGCGCTGGAGCTGCTCGCGCTGGCCAAGGAGGCGGATTTCGCCGACGGCACCGCCGCCGAGACGCAGGCTCTGGCCGATCTGATCATGGGCGACGAGTCGCGGGCCAGCCTGTACGCGTTCGACCTGGTCCAGCGCCGGGCGAAGCGGCCGGTCGGCGTGCCGGACCGGGAGCTGGCCCGCAAGGTCACCAAGGTGGGCGTGATCGGCGCCGGCCTGATGGCCTCCCAGCTGGCTCTCCTTTTCGTCCGGCGTCTCCAGGTGCCCGTGGTTCTGACCGACCTGGACCAGACCCGGGTGGACAAGGGCGTCGCCTACGTCCACGAACAGATCGACAAGCTCGTGGCCAAGCGGCGCCTCGACGAGGGCACCGCGGCGAAGCTTCGTGGCCTGGTCAGCGGCTCGGTCGACAAGTCCGTCTTCGCCGACGCCGACTTCGTGATCGAGGCCGTCTTCGAGAACCTGGACCTCAAGAAGCAGGTCTGGGCCGAGGTCGAGAAGATCGTCACGCCCGAGGCGATCCTGGCGACCAACACCAGCTCGCTGTCGGTCACCGAGATGGCGGCCGACCTCGAGCACCCGGAGCGGGTCGTCGGCTTTCACTTCTTCAACCCGGTCGCCGTACTCCCCCTCCTCGAGATCATCCGCGGGGAGCGGACCGACGACGCCACGCTGGCCACCGCGTTCGCCGTGGGCAAGGAGCTGAGGAAGTCGTCGGTGCTGGTCAAGGACGCCCCGGCGTTCGTGGTCAACCGGCTGCTCACCCGCTACACCAGCGAGATCTTCAAGGCCATCGACGCGGGCACGCCCCTGGAGACGGTGGACACCGCGCTCGACCCGCTGGGCCTGCCGATGCGGCCGATGGCGCTGATGCAGCTGGTCGGCCCGGCGGTCGGGTACCACGTGGGCGAGACCCTGCACCGGGCGTTCCCGGACCGGTTCGCCGACAGCCCCGGCCTCAAGAAGATCGTCGACGCGGGTCTGCCGGTGATGGTCGACGACGAGATCAACCCCGCGGTGGCCGAGCTGGTCGCGGGCGGTTCCGCTCCGCTCACCGGCGACCAGGTACGGGCCAACGCGCTCGACGCTCTCGCCGAAGAGATCCGGATCATGCTGGACGAGGGCGTGGTGGCCGAGCCGCAGGACATCGACCTGTGCATGGTGCTCGGCGCCGGGTGGCCGTTCCACCTCGGGGGAATCACGCCGTACCTGGACCGCAGTGGAATCTCGGAGAGGGTGACCGGCAGGCGTTTCCTGCCGCCGGGCGTGGCCGACGTGCCCGCCTGATCACCGGTCCCGGCGATGCCCCGCGCTCGGTGAGCGCGGGGCATTGTCCTTGTCTGCCGCCTATGTCCCCTTCCCCGCCGCAACGCGGCCCACCGCGCAAGCGCCGGACCGCTAGGCTCGGCCGATAACCGATCGATGGAGCCTGGATGTCTCAGCCCCCTCAGCCGCCGTACTCGGGTCAGCCCCAGCCCGGCGAGCCTTATCCCGGCCAGCCATATCCGGGCCAGCAGTACCCGGGTCAGCCGTCACCCGGCCAGCCGCAGTACCCGGCCACCCCCTACCCGGCGCCGCAGGAGCCGTGGTCCGGCTCGCCCAACCCCGACCACCCGTCGTCGGTTCCGCCGCAGCCGGGATATCCGCCCACGCAGCAGTTCCCCGTGGCCGGGCCGCCTCCGGACTACGTCCAGCAGCCCCCGCCGTACGACCCGGCTCAGCCCTACTACGGTCCGCCCGGGTTCCCGCCGCCGGAGCCGCCGAAGGCGAAGTCGCGCGCCCTGCCCATCGTGCTCACCTCGATCGCGATCTTCCTGGTGCTCTGCGTCGGTGGCAGCACCGTCGCCGTGCTGATCTTCAAGAACAACAACGACAAGCTCACCGCGGCCGACGCCACCCCCGACCCGACGAGCACCACCGGCGGGGCTACGGCCGAGCCGACCGAGGAGGCCACGGACGAGCCGACCAGGCCGCTGGCCGCGAACGTGAAGATCGTCGAGCCGAAGACGCTGGGCGGGCGGCCGAAGCTGAACAACAAGGAATTCAAGAGCACGATCGACCTGCTCAAGACGATCATGTCGAGCTATCCGACGGCCACCAGCTCGGTCGGTGCCATGTACGGCCGTGCCGGCACCCGCAACATCGTGCTGATGACCGCCGCGAAGGCCGAGGTCGACGACCCGGAGACCACGGTCGACGGGCTGCTCGCCAGCGGCGGGTCGAAGACCAAGGTCAGCGGCATCACGAGCGCCTCGACGGGTGCGCTGGGCGGCGTCGCGAAGTGCGGCAACACCAGCAACGCCGGTCAGAAGGTGGCGATCTGCGTGTGGGCCGACGGCGGCAGCCTCGGGCTGACCTTCTGGTACTTCAAGTCCGCGGCCTCGATCAAGGGCGAGTTCCCCAAGGTGCGCGCCGAGATCGAGCGGAAGGCCTGACCTGGGTCAAGCCGACACGCCGACAGCGCGATCACACTGTCGCATCGCTCCCGGCACGGACCGGTCACGGTTCCGGGCCGGGAGCGTTTGCGTAACCCCGACCGGTCAGGATGGGTCGGTCCCGCGGTGAGGAGAGTCCGGTGATCTTGCAGCACCTGCGTCGCGTCCGCTGGGCGGTGCGAGCCACCCTTCTGCTCGGCGTGGCCGCGTCGGTGGTCGCGAACGTCCTGCACGCTCTGGACAATCCGATCAGCCAGGCCATCGCCGCCTGGCCGCCGCTGGCGCTGCTGCTCACCGTCGAGCTGATCTCCCGCGTCCCGGTCCACCGCCGATGGCTGGCCGCGGCCCGCCTGGTGGCCACCGCGATCATCGCCGGCATCGCGGCCTGGGTGTCCTACTGGCACATGGCCGGGGTGGCGGCCCGTTACGGCGAGACCGGCGCGTCTCCGTACCTGCTGCCGCTGTCGGTGGACGGCCTCATCGTCGTGGCCAGCATCTGCCTGGTCGAACTGGGCGGCCGCATCTCGACCCTGGAACGCCCGGCGCCGGCCCACGAGCCCGCGCCGGAGCCGGCGACGCGAGGCTCGGCCGTGACGACGCCGCCGACGCCAGGCCCGGCCGTGACGACGCCGGTGGCACCAGATCCGGCCGGGACGGCGAGGCCCGTCCACGGGCCGGCCGTGATTCCGGCACCCGAGCCGGCCGGCCTGATCGGCCGGGACACCTCGGCGATCCCCGGCCTGGTGCCGGCGCCCGGCGCGTCGTCGCGGCGCACCACGGCGCAGGCGCAGCGCCCGGCGCAGGACCAGCGGCCGGTGGCTGCCGGGCGGGCGGTTCCGGCCCAGCGCGCCGGCAACCCGGGCGTGACGGCGTCGACCGGTGGGAGCGGCAGCGAGAAGAGGCGCCGGCCGGCCGCCGAGACGGTGGCCATCGCCGCGCAGATCAAGGCGCGCCGGCCCGACATCACCGAGACCGAGCTGGCCGGCGAGCTGGGCATCAGCCCGTCGACCTGGCGGAAGATCCGTCGCGAGGCCGCCTGAGCGGCTCAGGACGGCGCGACGCCGAGGCCCTTCGCCTTCGGGACGGTCGCCGTCGCGGCCACCACCGGCGTCGCGTCCGCCGTCGGCAGCGAGACCGTCACCTCCAGGCCGCCGCCCTCCTGGGCCACCGCGGACACCGTGCCGCCATGCGCGTCGCAGACCGCCCGGACGATCGACAGGCCCAGGCCGGACCCGCGCGAACCGGTGCGCTCCCAGCCGCCCCGGCGGAACGGCTCGAACAGGCCGGGCACGTCGGCCGGCTCCACCTCGTAGCCGGTGTTGCCCACCACCAGCCGAGCGTGACCGTCCACCGTGTCGGTGTGCAGCCAGAGGCGGCCCATCAAGTGGTTGTACCGGATCGCGTTCTCGATCAGGTTGCCGGCCAGCCGGTCCAGCAGGCTCGGGTCGCCCACCACCTGGGCCGGCTGCAGGTCGGTCGTCACGTCCAGTTTCAGGCGCTCGGCCTCGGGCTTCACCGCCGCCAGGGCGTTCAGCACGCTGGTCGCCAGGTCGGCCGGGGTCTTGCGGACCAGCCGGCGGCCCGACTGCGCCTCCGAGCGGGCGAGCACCAGCAGCGCGTCGACCAGGCTGTTCGCCCGTTCCGAGGCGTTGCGCACCACCTTGGCCATCCGGCGGTACTCGGCGACGTCGGCCTCGTCGTCGGTCAGAGTCACGTCGATCTCGGTGCGCATCACGGCCAACGGCGTACGCAATTCGTGTGAGGCGTTGGCCACGAAGCGCTTCTGCGACTCGAACGCGCCGGCCAGGCGGTCCAGCATCGCGTCGAACGTGCGGGCCAGCTCGGCCACCTCGTCGTCCGCCCCGGAGTACCGGATGCGCTGGTCCAGCGTCTCCTCGCCGAGCCGTTGCGCGGTCTGCGTCACCCGGTGCAGCGGGCGCAGCGCACGACCGGCCACCGCGTACGCCCCGGCGATGCCGATGATGCCGATGGCCAGCAGCGCGGTGAGCCCCTTGACCAGCACCTCGTTGGAGGCCCGGTCGACCAGCCCGGTCTGCCACTGGATGGCGTCGCGGGTGGTGCCGTCGGCCAGCGTGACCGTCGAGCCGGGCAGCAGCCCGTCCACCGGGTGCATCGCGTCGCCGACCAGCAGCCAGGCCAGCAGCACCAGGATCGCGCCGGCGCCGACCAGCAGGATGCCGTTGAGCAGGGTGAGCCGCAACCGCAGCGTGGGCCGCAGGTTGAGGTTCAACCGGCGGCGGCTGCGACCGAGGTAGACCGTCATGAGAGGACGACCGGTTCGGGTACGCGATACCCCGCGCCCACCACGGTCTCGATCAGCGGCGGATCGCCCACCTTCTTGCGCAGCGTCATCACGGTGACGCGCACCGTGGTGGTGAACGGGTCGGTGTTCGCATCCCAGACCCGTTCGAGCAGCTCCTCGCTGGACACCACCCCGCCGCGGGCCTTCAGCAGCTCCTCCAGGACGCCGAACTCCTTGTTCGTCAGCTCGATCGGGGTGCCGCCGCGGGTGACGACCCGGCGCGTCTGATCAAGAACCAGGTTCCCCACGGTGAGTACGGGCGGGGCCGCCGGAGTGGCACGCCGGCCCAGTGCCTGGACCCTCGCCACCAGCTCCTCGAACGCGAACGGCTTGGCCAGGTAGTCGTCGGCGCCCAGTTGCAGCCCCTCGACCCGGTCGGCGACCGTGCCGCTGGCGGTCAGCATCAGCACCCGGGTCAGCGCGCCGGACTCGACCAGCGCCGCGCAGATCTCGTCGCCGTGCATGCCGGGCAGGTCACGGTCGAGCACGACCACGTCGTACCGGGTCACGTACGCCATCTCGTGGCCCTGGAGCCCGTCGTACGCGACGTCGACGGCCATGCCCTTGCGGCGCAACCCCCGCGCGATCGCGTCGCAGAGGTTCCGCTCGTCTTCCACCACCAGCACCCGCACCGCTGACCTCCGTAGTACCGCCGCGCACAGCCTCGCCGACCGCGTGTGAAGAGGCCGTAAGAGAAGGCTACCCAAGCGGCCACAGGGCGATGGACGCGTCGATCAGGCGGCACATCAGCACGCCACGGCCGATCTCGCAGCTGCCGGACACCCGCGAGCCGGAGCCCAGGATGCGCACGTGCCGGGTGGCCGGGTCGAGCAACCCGTAGAAGATCTTGTACTGGCCGCGGACGTCGAGCTTGCCGTAGAACTGACCGCCGGCGGCCGGTCCGAGGAACTCCCAGTCGCCGAAGTTGCCGAGCGGCCGCCCGGTGGCCGGGTCGAGCACGTAGACCACCGGCCGGTCGGAGTAGCGGTCCAGCTCGGTGGCCAGCAGATACTCCCCGGACGACTCGGCGTACGCCCATCGGTCGTCCGACCACAGCTCGCGGCCGTCCACCGCGTCCAGCACGGTCATGCCGCGCTGCATGCGGAAGGTGCACAGCAGCCGCCCGCAGTCGGCCTGGGTCCAGCTCTGCGACAGGTCGGCCGTGGTGTGCCAGACCCGCTCCAGCCCCGGCAGGCGGTAGGCGTCGAAGCCGGACCCGCCGCCGGCCACCACGATCAGGTCGCCGACCGACCACATCAACCCGTTCGCGCGGCCGGGCACCCTGGCCATGCTGGTCCGGGCCAGGATCCCGCCCGTACGGGGATCGCGGGTCTCCAATCGCCCGGAGTCGGTGACCGTGACCAGCCAGCGCGGGAAGTCGATGTCCGGACCGGCGGCCGCCGTGTAACCGTCCCGCGGATGCGGCAGCGTCCAGCGCACGCGTCCCGTCGTCAGCTCGACGGCCAGCTCGGCGTCGTCGGTGCTGAGCACCGCCAGCGCGGCTTTCTCCGAGCCGCCGACCCAGCGGGCCGCGCGCCGCCACAGCGCCTTGCCGGTGTTCTCGGCGACCGCCACCACCGCCCAGACACCGGTGCTGTCGACCTGGTAGGACACGACGACCACCCCGCCGCCCTGCCAGGCCCAGGTGACGCCGCCGGAGACCGAGACCATGGTGCTGCCGAGCAGTCTGGCGTCCGGCAGCGAATACGTGCTGACCACTCGGTTCTGCACGTCGGCGCCCCGCACCTGACGGCCGGCCGAGACCACGAAGAGACGGTTGTCGGAGACGAAGGTGGCGTCGCCGAGCCGGGCGGGGATGACGGTGGGCGGCACCTGCCTCGCCCGCGGGACGCCGCCGGCGAGCAGGGCGACCAGCACGATGGACAGGAGGCCGAAGACCGTCCGGAACGGGACGGGTGGCCGGTCCGCGACGACAGCGGCGGGCGTCCTGCGCACCTCGCCGAGATCGATCACCACGTTGCTCATCGGGCACTCTCCGGCCTCATTGTGCGCCCGGCGCCGACCCGGCGGGAGATCAGGCCCGATAAGCCCAGATTCGCAGACCGTCGGCGATTCGGCAGACCACGTACGCCGTGTCGGCCGTGCAGTCGGCGACCGCGGTACCGATCTCGCCCAGCGGCTGGACCGCGTCCCGCCGCGGCAGCACGACCCCGACCACGCTGCGATCACGCCCGCGGCTGCCGCGCAGCAGGATCGGACCCTCGGCCGGGCCGGCCGGTCCGATCGCCTCGGCCCGCCAGCCGCCGAGGTCGACGCGGGTGCGTCCGGTCGCCGGGTCGACGAGCCGGCGCAGCAGCCCGGAGCGGCTGTCCGCCTCGATCACGTATCCGGCGCGGCGGCTCAGGTCGACGTCGTCCGGGGCGCGCCACCGCGCCCTGCCGGTGGCGGGGTCGAGCACGTCCAGCGACGCGCGGCCGCCGTAGCAGAGCACGTCCGCGCAGCTGGGCGGGTCGAGCAGGACCTCCGGAACGGGCCGGGCCCACAGCCGGCCGAGGGTGCCGGGGTCGTACGCGATCTCCTGCCCGCCGTACAGCCCGTAGGACACCAGCAGCGCGCCGTCGACGAGTTCGCCGCCGGCCGGGCGCTCGCCACCGACCGGCGCGAGCGCGACCTGCCGGCGCAGCTTGCCGGTGCGCGCGTCCCGGAGTTCCAGCCGCCCGGAGGAGAGGATCAGCACTTCCGGTACGCCGTGCGGCGCCGCCAGGACGTTGACCGAGCCGCTCTCCGGCACCGACCAGACGGTCGCGCCGGTGGCCAGGTCGACACCGCGCACCTCGGTGCGCCGCGGCGGCTCGGTGTGCGGCTGGCCGGTCGAGGAGAAGTACAGCGAGCCGGGCTCACCCGAGTCCTGGTCGTAGATCGTGCCCGGCCGGAACTGCTGGAGCTGGGTGACGCCGACGCCGAGGCGGCCCACCGGCGTCACCGGGACCGGCACCGACCAGCGCACCCGCCCGGTGCGGGCGTCCAGCACCGTGGTCGACGGGCCGTCGGAGAGCAGCACGACGTCGCCGGCGCGTTCCGCGTCGATCCGGGAGTAGCCCACGTCGTCCGGGCCGGCGGTGTGCGCCGGGAACGAGGCGGACCAGAGCTTGCGGGCCTGGGGGCCGAGCTGCCACGCCGTGGCCGTGCGCGTGCCGCGGGCCGAGGTGACCGTGTAGATCCGTCCGCCGTCCAGCACGAAGGGACCGTCGTCGCCGATCGGTGGCAGGAGGCCGGCCGGTTGCCACAGCATCGGCACGGCCGGCGCCGCGCCGCCGAGGACGAGCAGGAGCAGGACCGCCAGCAGCAGGCCGGGCAGGCGGTAACGACGGGCGGGCGGGATGCCGGCTGCCTGGTCGGGCTGGGTGGTGAGGTCCAGCTCGATCAGCGCCAATGCTCACCCCTCCCGGTACGCCCAGACGACCAGCTCGCCGTACATGGACCGGCACACCAGCCGGCCCGGCACCGCCTGGCAGTCCCCGGTGCCCGCGGGCAGGTCGGCGAGAAGCCGCGGCTCGCGGTCACCCGGCCGGGCGACGGCGACCATCGTACGGGCTCCGGCGTCCACGGCCCGGGTGACCAGGAGATGACCCTCGCCGCCGTTGCCGCCGACCGGGCGCCAGCCGGCCAGGTCGACCCGCATCGTGCCGGTGCCGGGGTCGATCAGCGCGGCCGGGGCGTGGCCGGCCTCGCCGGAGTAGGCGACGTACATGGTCCCGTTCGCCTCGACATCCTTCCACTCCGGCCGCATCCATCGGGTGTAGCCGGTCGCCGGGTCGATCGCGCGCACCCCGTTCTGGCCGATCAGGCAGGCCAGCTGCGCACATTGCTTGACCACGTACGCGTCGTAGGCCGGTCGGGTCCACAGCCGGCGCAACGATCCGGGGTCGTACGCGGAGATCTCCATGCCGGTGTCCCCCGGATGCCGCAGCATGATCACCCCGCCGGCCACCGCGGGGTTGTCCGGCCCGTAGTCGGCCGCCGGGATCGCGGCGGCCGCCAGCCTCGTCCCGTCACGCAGGTCGTGCAGCGCCATGGTGCGGCCGGCGTGCACGAGCAGCATCCGGGCGGCAGTGCCGGACGCGCCCGGCACGCCCAGCAGCACCCCGCTGCCCGGCACGTTCACCGTCCAGCGGGTGCGCCCGGTCAGCGGGTCGAGGGCGTCGATCGGGCCCTCCACCCGGCGGTTGGCGCCCGCGTAGCTCCGCACCGGCTCGACCGCGAGCAGCGCCGACGAGCCGGTCACGGTGAGCACGTTGCCGTCGCGCTGCCACCGCGAGACGCCGGTCGCCAGCGACACCGCGGTGGTGCCCGGGTCACGCAGGCCGGTCGTCCACGGCCGCATCAGCAGCAGCCCGTCGGTCAGCCGCAGCCGGAACGCCGGCGAGGCCTGTGCGGCCTGCCAGCGAATCCGTCCGTCCTCGAGGTTGTACGACGTGAGCTGCCCGAAGGTCTGCGCCAGCAGAGCGCCGTCGCTGGTCAGCGCGTACGCGTCGGCCGGACCGATCTGCAGACGCAGCACCGGGGAGAGCGGCGACTTCGCCGGCGGGTCGGACGCGCCCGCGCAGACCAGCAGCAGCGCCGCCATGAGCAACGCCGGGAACCAGCTCTGCACGGTGGAACGCCCGGGATTGCGGTACGAGTCGGGCTCGCCGCGCTCGTAACCAAGATCGATCACGACCACGCCGGTCTCGCCATCCATGCTTCGAACATAACGACGAGATAACGAAGCCGCCCGTCGGTGGACGGGGTTTGCCCCGAATGGCCGCGATAATCAGGATGCCGGCTGCGTCTCCTGCTCCAGACGCGACACCGCCTCGGTGACGTCCCGGGCGATGTCCTGCGCGGTGAGACCCAGCGCCGCCAGGATCTCGCCGCGGGTGCCGTGCGGGTGGAACCCAGCCGGCACGCCGAAGTCACGCAGCGGCACCTCCACGCCGGAGTCACGCAGCATGCTCGCCACCGCGTCACCGACGCCGCCCGCGCGCATCCCGTCCTCCAGGGTGACCACGAGCCGGTGCTGGTCGGCCAGGCCGGCCAGCTCCACCGGCACCGGGCGCACCCAGCGCGGGTCGGTCACGGTCACGCCGTACCCCTGCTCGGCGAGCCGGTCGGCGACGTCCATGCCGAGCTTGCCGAAGGCGCCCACCGCGATCAGCAGCACGTCCTTGCGCTCGTCCTCACGCAGCACGTCGACCTGGCCGATCCGGCGCACGGCGGGAAGGTCGGCCGCGACCGAGCCGGTCGGGAACCGGACGATTGTCGGCCCGTCCTCGACCGCGACCGCCTCGCGCAGCTCCTCGCGCAGCGTCCCGGCGTCCCGCGGAGCCGCGATGCGCAGGCCCGGCACCACGCCGAAGACGCTCATGTCCCAGGTGCCGTAGTGGCTCGGCCCGTCCGGACCGGTGATGCCGGCCCGGTCCAGCACGAAGGTGACCGGCAGCTCGTGCATCGCGACGTCCAGCAGGACCTGGTCGAACGCGCGGTTGAGGAACGTCGCGTAGATGGCCACGACCGGGTGCAGACCACCCATCGCCAGGCCGGCCGCGCTGGTCACCGCGTGCTGCTCGGCGATGCCCACGTCGTACGTGCGTTCCGGGTACTTGCGGGCGAGCTTGGCGATGCCGGTCGGGTCGGCCATCGCCGCGGTGATGCCGACGATGTCCGGCCGCTCGTCGGCGATCTTCACCAGCTCGTCGGCGAACACGCCGGTCCACTTCACCGCGGGCGCCGCGAGGAACTTGCCGGTCGCCGCGTCGAACGCGCCCGGGCCGTGGAAGCAGTCCGTCTCGTCGTCCTCGGCCGGCCGGTACCCGTAGCCCTTGCGGGTCACCGCGTGCACGATGACCGGCGCGTTGAAGCCCTTGGCCCGGCGCAACGCCGACTCCATGGCCTGCGCGTCGTGACCGTCGACCGGCCCGATGTACTTGATGCCGAGGTCCTCGAACATCGGCTGCGGGCTGACCGCGTCCTTGATGCCCTTCTTGACCGCGTGCAGCACCTCGTAGACCGGCTTGCCCACCACCGGCGTCGAGCCCAGCGCGTCCTTGACCAGGTCGAGCACCCGCTCGTAGCCCGGGTTGAGGCGCAGCGTGGACAGGTGGTCGGCCAGGCCGCCGATCGTCGGCGCGTAGGAGCGGCCGTTGTCGTTGACGACGATGACGAGCTTGTTCCGGGCCGCCGCGATGTTGTTGAGCGCCTCCCAGCACATGCCGCCGGTGAGCGCGCCGTCGCCGACCACGGCCACCACGTGCCGGTCCTCGCCGCGCAGGGCGAACGCCTTGGACAGCCCGTCCGCGTAGGACAGGGCGGTGGAGGCGTGCGAGTTCTCGATGAGGTCGTGCTCGCTCTCCGCCCGGCTCGGGTACCCGGACAGGCCGCCGCGCTGGCGCAGCAGATCGAAGCCCTCCTGCCGGCCGGTCAAGATCTTGTGCACGTACGCCTGGTGGCCCGTGTCGAAGAGCAGCCGGTCCCGCGGGGAGTCGAAGACGCGGTGCAGCGCGAGCGTGGTCTCCACGATGCCGAGGTTCGGGCCGAGATGCCCACCGGTGCGCGACACCTTGGCCACCAGGAAGTCGCGGATCTCGGCGGCCAGCAGGCTCAGCCGGTCGGCGGGGAGACGCTTGAGGTCACCGGGCGTGGTGATGCTCGCAAGAACACCGGCCGGGGCCGGGAGGGCTTCGCTCATGGGTGCGAAGTCTATCGGCGCGCCGCCGTGGCGCATCTGGCGAGAATGCCGTACCGGGAGGTCCTGCACAGAACCTCCACAGACCACGTGACCCGCTTCACATATCGAACGGTCTTGCTCCGGCGGCGTAGCGTGGACGGGGTGATCCCGGCCGTCGGCGCTCTGCTGCTCACCTTCGTGGCGCTCCTCGCCGGATTGATCGCGGCCGATCGCCGGTCCCGCCGGCACCTGCCCTTCCCCTGGCTGTGGACGCTGCCGTCGGTGCTGCTCATCGGTCTGGGCCTGCTGACCGGCGCGGCACGCTATCCGTCGTTGCCGAACGAGCTGCCGATCCACTTCGACATCCGGGGCCACGCCGACGGCTTCGCCGCCACCACGCCGTTCACCGCTTTTTTCCCGGTGGTGGTCCAGGCGCTGATCACCGCCGTGCTGGCCGTCGCCGTCGGCCTGGTGCTGCGTACGCCGTACGCCGACGACGCCCCGGCGGACGAGGTGAAGCGCCGGGTCCGCTCCGCCGGCCTGGCCGCGCAGGCCATGCTCGTGCTGGCCACCGGCATCGACCTGGCCCTGTTCCTGCTGGCCCAGCCGATCTGGCTGGGCCGCACCACACTGCCGGCCGGCACCATGATCGGCGTCGCGCTCAGCCTGGTGGCCGGCGTGGCCGCGGTGATCGCGGCGACCGTGGCCGGCGGCCGGCCCGCGGCCGACGATCACTGGCACGGCGCGTTCTACGCCGACCGCAACGACCGCCGCCTGTTCGTGCCCAAGCGCTTCGGCATCGGCTGGACCGTCAACCTGGGCCGCCCGGCCGGCGTGATCCTGCTGGTCGCCCTGCTCGGCGTGCCCCTGCTCACCGTCTTCCTCGGCCATCTCGCCGCCTGAGCCGGCGGCGGGCGGGCACGTCCGGGAGCTCCTCGCCGCTTGAGTAGGCTTTCGGCAAACGCGACTGGCGGCACGAGGATGGGTCAACCATCGGGGAGCGGGTCACGGGAGTCGACCGCCTGGGCCCCGTGCGGAGGAGGACCCATGCCCCCGACCGCACGCCTGCTGCCCGGTCCCCCGGTCGCCGAGGACATCCTGTACGACGTCGCCCAGCGGGCCTCCCGCCTGCGCGAGCGCGGCGTGCAGCCCAGCCTCGCCACGATCCTGGTCGGCGACGACGAGGCCAGCGCCGGCTACATCCGGATCAAACAGCGGCAGGCCGAAGGGGTCGGCTTCACGTCCCCGCACACGCACCTGCCCGCCGACGCGAAGCAGGACGACCTGCTCGAGGTCATCGCCGGTTACAACGCCGACCCGGGCGTGCACGGCGTGCTCGTCCAGTACCCGATCCCCGCGCATCTGGACTACGACGCCGCCCTGCAGACCCTCGACCCGGACAAGGACGTCGACGGCCTGCACCCGCTGAACATGGGCCGGCTCGCGCTGGGCCTGCCCGGCCCGCTGCCCTGCACCCCGGCCGGCATCGAGGCGCTGCTCGCGTATTACGACATTCCGGTGTCGGGTCGGGAGGTGGTGATCCTGGGCCGCGGCGCCACCCTGGGCCGCCCGCTGGCGATGATGCTGGCCCAGAAGCGCCCGACCGCCAACGCCGCCGTGACCGTGGTGCACACCGGCGTGCCGGACTGGGACCGCTACACCCGTCGCGCCGACATCCTGGTCGCCGCGGCCGGCGTGCCCGGCATCATCCAGCCGGAGCACGTGAAGCCGGGCGCCACGGTGATCGGCGCGGGCGTCCGCTACGAGGGCCGCCGCCTGCTGCCCGACGTCGACGAGGCGTGCGCCGAGGTGGCCGGCGCGATCACCCCGCGGGTCGGCGGCGTCGGCCCCACGACGGTCGCCATGCTCTTCCGCAACGCGGTGGCCGCGGCCGAGCGGGCGTCAGGCGGGCAGTAGCAGGGCCACGCACTCGACGTGCTGGGTCATCGGGAACAGGTCGAACGCGCGCAGCTCGGCCAGCCGCCAGCCCAGCGTGCCGAACGTCGCCACGTCGCGGGCCAGCGACGCCGGGTCGCAGGCGACGTAGGCGACGGCACGCGGGCCGGCGGCGGCGATCTCCCGGACCACCCGCGCGCCCGCGCCGGCCCGCGGCGGGTCCAGCACCACGACGTCGACCGGCCCGGGCAGTCGGCGCAGCGCGGCCTCGACCCGGGCCTGGACGACCTCGACCGGCAGGTCGGCCAGGTTCTCCCGGGCGGCGCCGGCACCCACCGGGGACGACTCCACCAGGGTGACCGGCGCCCGGGTCTGCGTGGCCAGGGCCGCCGCGAACAGCCCGGCGCCGCCGTACAGGTCCCAGGCGGTCTCGCCCTCGGCCGGCCGCAGCATCGTCAGGACCGTGTCGGCGAGCGTGTCGGCGGCGGCCGGGTGCACCTGCCAGAAGCCTTCCGCCGGTACGGCGAACCGCCGCCCCGCCGCCACCTCGATGAGCGAGGCGGGACCGCTGATCCGCACCCCGCGCAGCGGCGCCGCCTCGGTCGGGTCGTCGGACGGGAGCGCGCCGCCGCCGGCCGCGCGCACGAGCACCACGACGTCGTCCGGGGAGGCGGCCACGGCCTGCACCGCCGCGGCGTCGTCCCAGGTGCGTTTCAGCAGGTCCAGCTCCTGGATCGCGGGGTGGGCGATCAGGCACCGGTCGATCGGCACGACCTGGTGCGATCGGTGCTGGAGCAGTCCGGCGCGCCCGGCGGCGTCCACCGCGTACCGGATCCGGGTGCGCCAGCCCAGCGACGGCGGGACGGCCTCGACGCGCACCCCGAGGGTGAGGCCGGCGAGACGCCGCAGCTGCTCCTCCACCACCGAGGCCTTCCAGCGCAGTTGCGCCTCGCCCGACGCGTGCTGGAGGTCGCAGCCACCGCAGGCGCCGGGCCGGGCGTACGGGCACGGGGGCGGCACCCGGTCGGGTGACGGTGAGTGGATCTCGACGGCGTCGGCCCGCAGGAAGCCCTTGTGAATCTCGGTGATCACGGCGGTGACCTGCTCGCCGGGCAGCGCGTGCCGGACGAACACCACCCGGCCGTGCGGACCGCCCAGCCGGGCGACGCAGTGCCCGCCGTGCGCCGGCGCGCCGACCGTCAGCTCGACGCGGTCGCCCTCCACCAGGTCCGGGTCGGCGGTCACGAGCGCGGCTCGGGGGTCGGGTCGGCGGGCACCGGGGCCGGCTCGGCCGGTACCGGCGCGCTCGGGTGCTCGGCGCCGCGCACGCGCGGGCCGCGGGCCGGTGTCTGGCTCAGGTTGCGGTCCAGGCGGTCCAGATCGCGGTCCTGGCTGGAGCGCAACTGCCAGGGCACGCTGGTGACCATCACGCCCGGCTCGAACAGCAGGCGGCCCTTGATCCGCAGGGCGCTCTGGTTGTGCAGCAGGTTCTCCCACCAGCGGCCCACGACGTACTCGGGAACGAAGACGGTGACCACGTCGCGGGGTGAGCCCCGCCGCATGCCCTTCACGAAATCGATGATCGGGCGGGTGATCTCCCGGTACGGGGAGTCGATCACGGTCAGCGACACCGGGATCTGCCGGCGCTCCCACTCGTCCTGGATGGCCCGGGTGTCCTTGTCGTCGACGTTGACGGTGACCGCGGTGAGCGAGTCCGGCCGGGTGGCCTGGGCGTACGCGACCGCTCGCAGCGTCGGCAGGTGCACCTTGCTGACCAGCACCACGGCGTGGTTGCGCGACGGCAGGACCTGCCGCTCGTCGGTGGGCAGCAGCTCCTGCGAGACCCGGGTGTAGTGCTTGCGGATGGCGACCATGAGCGCGTAGATCACCAGCATCGCGGCGATCGCGATCCAGGCGCCGAGCAGGAACTTGGTGAGCAGGACGACGATCAGGACGGCGCCGGTGAGCAGCATGCCGAACGTGTTGATCGCCCGGGAGCGGATCATCTGGCTGCGGCGCGCCGGATCTCGCTGGGTCTTCAGCAGCCGGTTCCAGTGCCGGATCATGCCGCCCTGCGACAGCGTGAACGAGACGAACACGCCCACGATGTAGAGCTGGATGAGCCGGGTCGTCTCCGCCTGGAAGGCCACCACCAGCACCATCGCGGCCAGGGCGAGGAAGACGATGCCGTTGGAGAAGGCCAGCCGGTCGCCGCGGGTGTGGAACTGCCGGGGCAGGTACCGGTCCTGCGCGAGGATCGAGCCGAGCACCGGGAAGCCGTTGAACGCGGTGTTCGCGGCCAGGAACAGGATCAGCGCGGTGACCGCGCCGACCAGGTACAGCAGGATGGATCCCGCGCCGAAGACCGTCTCGCCGAGCTGGGCGGTGACCGTCTTCTGCACGTAGCCGGCTGGCCCCGAGATGATCTGCGTGGCCGGGTCCTCGACGTACTGCAGGTGGGTGGCCCGCGAGAGCAGCACGATGCCGACCAGCATGACGATCGCGATCCCGCCGAGCAGCACCAGCGTGGTGGCGGCGTTCTTGCTCTTCGGCGGCTTGAAGGCCGGTACGCCGTTGGAGATCGCCTCCACGCCGGTGAGCGCGGCACAGCCCGAGGAGAAGGTCCGCAACAGCAGGTACGCGAAGCCGAAGCTGGTCAGATGGCTCTGCTCGGCCGAGATGACCAGGGCGGCACTGGGTGCCTGAAGGTCCTGGCCGAGGATGAAGACCCGGAACAGGCCGGTGAGGATCATGCCGACGACGACGAGGATGAACGCGTACGTCGGGATCGCGAACGCCGTACCCGACTCCCGCAGGCCGCGCAGGTTGAGCGCGGCGAGGGTGGCGATCGCGCCGATCGCGAAGCCGACCTTGTGATCGGCGACGAACGGGACCACGGAACCGAGGTTGTTCACCCCGGCCGCGGTCGACACCGCCACGGTCAGGATGTAGTCCACCAGCAGCGCGCTGGCCACCCCCAGACCGGCGCGTGGCCCGAGGTTGACCGTCGCCACCTCGTAGTCACCGCCGCCCGACGGGTACGCGTGGACGTTCTGCCGGTAGCTGGCCACCACGGTGATCATCACGACCGCGACGGCGAGGGTGATCCAGGGGGAGAAGACGAACGCGCCGGCGCCCGCGATCGACAGGGTCAGCAGGATCTCGTCGGGCGCGTACGCCACGCTGGACAGCGCGTCGCTGGCGAAGACGGGCAGCGCGATCCGCTTCGGCAGCAGGGTGTGCTGAAGCTTGTCGGAGCGGAAGGGCCGGCCGAGCAGCAGGCGCTTGGCGAGGGAGGTCGTACTTGCCACGAGTGCCAAGGGTACGGCGGCAGGGCTCGTCGTGTATCCCGCCCCGGGCGGCGGCGGTCGCGCCCGCATGGCACGCTCTCACTCGTGAGGACAGATCCTGCAGGACGTGACTCGTGCACGTGGTGATCATGGGGTGCGGGCGGCTCGGTTCGACGCTCGCTCAGAACCTCGACGCGCGTGGCCACTCGGTCGCCGTGATCGACCAGAACGCGGACGCGTTCCGCCGGCTCGGGGCCGAGTTCGGCGGCATCACGGTGACCGGCATCGGGTTCGACCGGGACGTGATGCGTGCGGCCGGGATCGAGCGGGCCGACGCCTTCGCGGCCGTCTCCAGCGGCGACAACTCCAACATCATCTCGGCCCGTCTGGCCCGCGAGACGTTCGGCGTCTCCCGGGTCGTGGCCCGCATCTACGACGCCCGCCGCGCCCAGGTCTACGAGCGGCTGGGCATCCCGACCGTGGCGACCATCCGGTGGGCGGCCGACCGCATGGTCCGGCACCTGGTGCCGGAGGGCACGGTCGAGGTCTTCCGCGACCCCACGAGCGTCGTGTCGATCGTCGAGGCGCCGCTGCACCGCGACTGGGTGGGCAAGACGCTGAAGTCGCTGGAGGAGCGCACCGGCGCCCGGGTGGCATACCTGATGCGTTTCGGCATGGGCACGCTCGGCACCCCGTCCACCGTGCTCCAGGACGGCGATCAGGTCTTCATGCTGGTCACCGACGACACGGTCGGCGACGTGCTGGACATCGCCTCGGGTGCGGACAAGGAAGGGCACTGACCATGCGGATCGCCATCGCCGGGGCCGGCAACGTCGGCCGGTCGATCGCGCAGGAGCTGATCGGCAACGGCCACCGGGTCATGCTGATCGAGCGCCAGCCGCGCCAGCTGCGCCCGGAGCGGGTGCCGGAGGCCGAGTGGGTGCTCGCCGACGCGTGCGAGCTGAGCAGCCTCGAGGAGGCCGACGTGGCGGGCTGCGACGTGGTCGTGGCGGCCACCGGCGACGACAAGGTCAACCTGGTCGTCTCGCTGCTCGCCAAGACCGAGTTCGCGGTGCCGCGGGTGGTCGCCCGGGTGAACCGGGCCGAGAACGAGTGGCTGTTCACCGAGCAGTGGGGCGTGGACGTGGCGGTCAGCAAGCCGCGTCTGATGGCCGCGCTGGTCGAGGAGGCGGTGACGGTCGGCGACCTGGTGCGCCTGATGACCTTCCGGCAGGGTGAGGCCAACCTGGTGGAGATCACGCTGCCGCGTCACGCGCCCTACGAGGGCAAACCGGTGCGCTCGGTGCCGCTGCCGCGCGACGCGGCCCTGGTGGCGATCCTGCGGGGCAAGCGGGTCGTGGTGCCGACGGCGGACGACCCGCTGGAGGCCGGCGACGAGCTGATCTTCGTGTGCACCACCGAGGTGGAGGACCAGATCCGCGCCGTGGTCCTCGGCAGCGAGGGCCGCGAGCTGGGCTAGGCGGGTTCGGCCTTCTGGGTGGACGTCACCCGGTGGATGGCCCAGGCGGTGAAGGCGAACGTGGCGGCGTAGATCGGCCAGCTGATCAGGATGCGGACGACGCCGAGCGCGTTCGCCTCGCCCAGCGACCACAGGTAGTACTGGATGCCGGCCCGCACGGTCAGCGAGGCGACCCAGACCAGGGTCAGCCACTGGAACGTGCGGAAGAGTCTCGTGTTGCCGAACCAGTCCTGGTGGCCCCGGTTGGCCATGACGCCCCAGACGTAGCCGATGATCGGCTTGCGCACCGCGACCGAGCCGAGCAGCACCACGGCCTGCCCGAAGGTGAGCAGGATGCCGGGCAGGTAGAAGTCCTCGGCGTTGCCGGTGCGCCAGGCCAGGAAGGCGCCGACCGCGATGCCGAACAGGCCGTTCACCGCGTGGCGGACCGGCTGCCTGCGGGACAGGCGGTACGCGCCGATGCCGACCGCGGAGATCACCGCGCCGGCGATCGCCCAGTACAGCGCGGTGCGCTTCTCCAGGCCCACGACGGCGTCGCCGAGCACCACGTTGAGCAGGACGAACGCGAGAACCGGCAGGCTCGACTCGATGAGCCCGCGCACGCCGCCCAGCTGCTCGGCGATCTGCTCACTCATCGAGGGAAAGGGCTCGTCCTCCGCCGGCGAGGAGGCCGGGTGCAGATCGAGGTCCTCGACCACTTCCTCGGCGAGCCGCTCCTCCACGGTTTCGTGCGCGACGTGGCGCGGCTCGCTGCCGGGTGTCACCGGGGCGCCTCCAGCTCGTAGTACGGGTTGTAGATCACCTTGCGATCGTCGCGGATCGCAATCCGGCCGCGGGCGGTGAGCTGCCTGCCGGGCTCGATGCCGGCGATCGACCGGCGGCCCAGGAAGACCAGCGTGACCACGTCACTGCCGTCCCAGAGGTCGGCCTCCAGCGTCGGCAGGTTCGTCCGTGGAGTGTACGCGACGGTGCGCAGCCGCCCCGACACGGAAACCACCTGACCCCGGCTGCACTGCCCCGCGGGCATGGCGCCGCACTTGGCGCTCTCCCGCTGCAGGTCCTCGGCGTCCAGCTCCGAGTCGGTGGCCGTCAGGCGGTCGAAGAACCTGCGCAGGCCGGTTCTTGCATCGGTGGTCATGGACCTCTCCTCGCCCACGGGGATGGACTTCAACGGTACGCCGCGATCGACTAGTTCGGTGAGATCCCGTTGGGACCGGCCGGCGTCTGCTGCTGCTCCTGCGCCTGCTCGGTCATCTCCTTGGGCAGCCGCAGCGGCAGCGCCTCGCGGACCGGGCGGGCCTCCTGGTCGCGCACCACCACGAGCCCGGAGAGCACCTCGCCGAGAGCGCCCTCGCGGGACGGGTCGGCGGCCGCGGCGCCCTGGTAGAGGGCCCGGACCATCCAGCGCGGGCCGTCCACGCCGACGAACCGGACGTCGGCCGGACCCTCGGGGGTGTTGACCCGGGCGGTGAGTTCCACGCCGTACGGGCCGGAGACCTCGCGGGGGGAGACCCCGTCGGACGCCATCGCCTGGGCGATCTCCTCGCGGACCTCGTCCCAGATCCCCTCGGACCGGGGCGCCGCGAACACGCCGAGCTGCAGGGCGCTGTCCCCGTCGACCAGCACGATCTGCTCGACCACGCCGTCCGGGTTGGCCTGGACCCGCACCTCGACGCCCTCGACCGCGGGGATCAGCAGGCTGCCCAGATCGAGCCGCTGGACGTCGTCCGGCGCGTGCTTCTGGTCCCAGGGGCCGCGCTCCGGCGCCGGCTCGTCGTCGCCGGCGGCCAGGCTCTGCTTGAGGGCTTCGGAGGGCGGCGCGTCGGTCGGACGGACGTGCTTGGGGCCGCCACGCTTACGGGAGAACATCGGTGCCACCTTCCATCGTCAAACCTGCGTGCCCGCCGGTCGACCCGTGCCCGCCGGCACCGCGCGCGGTGTCGTCGAGCTCGTCGGTCTCGAGGAACACGGCGCGCTCGACGCGCTGCACGACCAGCTGGGCGATCCGATCGCCGCGGGAAATCTTGACAGTGTTCGCCGGATCGTGGTTGATCAGGATCACCAGGATCTCGCCGCGGTAGCCGGCGTCGACCGTACCGGGCGCGTTGAGCACGGTCACGCCCAGCCGGGCGGCCAGGCCCGAGCGGGGGTGGACCAGCCCGGCGTACCCCTCGGGGATGGCCACCGCGACGCCGGTGCGCACCGCCGCGCGGGCGCCCGGGGCGAGCTCGGTGTCCTCGGCCGCGAACAGGTCGGCTCCGGCGTCGCCCGGGTGCGCGTACGCGGGCAGCGGCAGCTCCGGGTCGAGCCGTCGGATCGGGATGGTCAGGTCGGTCAAGGCACACGTTCCTCACTCGTGCGGCGGGCGGGCGGCACTCACCCTGCCATCCTGCCGTGCCCGGTCGCGGAGGCGCGCCGTACCCTTCCAGGGTGACACCGCAGTCCCCCGCCCGCACGACCGCGCCCGCGTACGCCGAGCGGCTGCGGGTCTCCTGGTGGGCGTGGCCGGCCATGATCGCGATCGTGCTGATCGTGGGCTTCGAGGTCCTGCTCGGCTTCCCGGGCGTGCCGCCCTGGGTGCCGTTCCTGGTGCTGATCCCGTCGACCGCCGCGGTGCTGCTCTGGGCCGGGCGGATCAAGGTGACGGTGACCGCCGACGAACTGCTGGTCGACGACGCGCGGCTGCCGGTCTCGGTGATCGGTGACGTGGTCGCGCTGGACGCGGCCGGCAAGCGCGAGTCGCTGGGCGTCGGCGCGCACCCGCTCGCGTTCGTCATCCAGCGCCCGTGGATCGGCCCGGCCGTGCAGGTGCTGCTGGACGACCCGGCGGATCCCACGCCGTTCTGGGTGATCAGCACCCGGCGGCCGGTCGAGCTCGCCACGGCGCTGCTGGCGGCGCGCGACGCCGCGGTCAGTCGCCGATAGTCCCGCGGCTCAGCTTGCGCAGGTCTTTCTTGATGTGCTCGCCGAGGTTCTTGGTGGCCCGGCGGTTCAGGTAGCCCGCGACGGCCGCCCCGGTCAGCAGCGGGCCGAGCGTGGTCAGGTTCCGGCCGAACCTCTTCAGCAGGCTGCTCTGGAGTTCCTTGCGGGCCGCCGTGCCCAGCACGCTCGCCACCCCCACGCCCGGCACCAGCGGGTTCACCCCACGCTGGTTGGACCAGGCCTGGATCAGTGCCGCGGCGCGCTCGCCCAGGGCGCCGGTGACCGGCCGGCCGTACACCTCGTGCAGCTCGCCGATCAGCTTCAGCTCGACCGCGACCACGCCGACCGTCTCGGCGGCCAGCAGGACGGGCGCGGACAGCAGGGTCGGGGTCGCGACCCATTCGACGGAGGCCACCCCGCCACCCGCGGCGCCGACGCCGGCGGTGGACCGGGCGGCGTTACGGATGAGGCGGTCGGCCAGATCGTCGTCGTCCAGGCCGGGGAAATGGCGTTGCAGGGTCTGTTTGTCCCGGATCGGGACGTGCGGTGCCACGTCGGCGACGACGTCGGCCATCCAGCGGAGTGCGGCCTTCGGCCGGAACAGCTGGCCCAGCCCACGCCGGCGGATGTCGCCGACCAGGCGCCCGAGGAGCCGGCGGCGGCCGTCCGGCTCGAGATCGTCGGCGGTCAGCGCGGCGACCGTTCTGCCAAGCTCCTCGTCGGTGGCGGGCACGAGCGCCGTCTCGGCGTCGTCCCGCTCGGTCTCGTGATCCGGGCGGGTCATCGTGGTCCTCCCCGTCGTTGTGCCGCGCGGGTGGTGGCTCTGCGCGGACACATGCCCGGCGCCACCCCATTCCCAAACCAGGGTCTTCGGACAACGGGCTCAGGGAAGCCCTGGTGGCCCGACCGTCAGTTCACGGCCGGGTTGGTGCGCTGCGCGCGAGTGTCCCGGTCAGGCACACTCGCGGCAGATCAGCTCCCCGTTGCGTTCCGCGGCCAGCTGGCTGCGGTGGTGCACCAGGAAGCATCGGGCACAACGGAACTCGTCGGACTGCATGGGCAGCACCTTGACGGTGAGTTCCTCGTCGGCCAGGTCGGCGCCGGGCAGCTCGAAGCTCTCCGCCACCTCGACCTCGTCGACGTCCACTGCGCCCGACTGGGAGTCGGCCCGGCGGGACTTCAGCTCCTCGAGGCTGTCCTCGCCGAGGTCGACCTCATCGCGACGCGGAGCGTCGTAGTCGGTGGCCATCGGTTTTCACTCTCCTGTATCGATGAGTCACTTGGCGTTAGTAACGCCAAGGACGAGGTTTCGGTTCCCGGTTCGGCGAGACGATTTCTGACACTCGTTCTGCATCTGAAACTGCCCCGGCGAGCGCGGAACCTTACCGCCGTCGCGGCCAAGTTGTACGCACACAGGCACAACATTGTTCCCGATGTGACCGAGGCGACATCAAGGTAGGTGCAGCAGCCTCTGGATCATCGTCAACGCGCCGGAAGGATTCCCTGTTTCCGCGTGCCTGGCGGACAGACGCTAACCTCTCGACAGGTCCGCGCGGTCCCTCGTCTGCGGAACATCACATTCATCTGCGACCCTGGAGCCAGCCCCATGAGCTTTGCGCGCGTGCGAGCGCTTGTCGTCGTCGGCGTGCTCGCCGTGGCCGCGGTGGTCTTCGTCGTCACCGCACTGGTCCGCGACTCGCAGGGCGGCACGACCGCGGGCGGGGGTTGCCCGGCCGGCGCACCGCTGGCGGACATGCAGCTGCCGGACGACCCGGCCGAGGTCACCGTGCGGATCTTCAACGGCACGAACACCGCCGGGCTGGCCGAGAGCGTGACGAACGAGTTCAAGAACCGTCGATTCGTCACCCAGAAGCCGGCCGAGAGCCGCACCAAGTACAAGGGCGTCGCGGAGATCCGGTTCGGTCCGGACGCGGTCGGCCGCGCCCAGCTGCTGCGGGCGTACTTCCTGGCCCAGTCGAAGATGAGCTACAACCCCAAGCGCAAGGGCGCGGTCATCGACATCGTCATCGGCAAGGACTTCCGGCAGCTCGCCACCACGACCGAGGTGAACCAGTCCCTGGTCGAGGTGGGCGAGCCGACCCTGCCGCCGGGCTCCTGCGTCAAGCCGGTGGAGAAGAAGGACAAGGACTCCTAGTTCCCGTACGGGACTAGGCCCCGCCCGCCGCGTCCAGCTCGACCAGCAGGTCGTGCAACGGGCCGAACAGCGCGGGCGGGGCCGCCACCACCATGGCCGGCCCGGCCGGCGCGCCGTTCAGCCCGGCCACCGTCGCACCCGCCTCGGTCGCGATCAGCCCGCCCGCGGCATGGTCCCAGGGGTTGAGCCCCTTCTCGTAATAGGCGTCCAGGGTTCCCTCGGCGACCGCGCACAGGTCGAGGGCCGCCGCGCCGAACCGCCGGATGTCACGCACACGGGTGATCAGCTGCGCGACCACCGCGCCCTGCTGCGCCCGGCGTTTCGCGTCGTAGCCGAACCCGGTGCCGACCAGCGCCTGATCCAGAGTCGTGCGCGCCGACGGGGTCAGCCGCCGTCCCTCGTGCCACGCGCCGCCGCCGCGGGTGGCCGTCCACTCCGCACCGGTGGCCGCGTTGATCACCACACCCGCCACCACGGCACCGTCCACCTCGGCCGCCAGCGAGACCGCGTACTGCGGCAGCCCGTACAGGTAGTTGACCGTGCCGTCGATCGGGTCGAGCACCCAGCGGACCGCTCCCGGCTCCCGCGTCCCGGAATCCCCGTACTCCTCACCCAGCACACCGTCGTCCGGCCGTTCGGCCCGCAGCGCGTCGATGACCTGGCGTTCCACCGCCTTGTCGGCGGCCGTCACCACATCGGTGTCGGTGCTCTTCGTCTGCACGTCGGTGATCGCCTCCGAGCGCATCCGCCGCGCCGTGGCCGCCGCATCCCGCGCCACGCGCACCGCCAGTCGCAGTAACTCGTCCGGTGTCGATGTCGCCCGAAACTCGCTCACGTGTCCGTCCTTTCCGCGTTTACCATTCTCCCGCCGGGCGTCTCCGGCGAGGTCACCGGCCCTAGCGGCGTGCTGCGGCAGGAGGATCTCGCTGGACGGCGCTACAATTCACCCCTGCCCACCGCTTCACGGACAACAGCTGCTCCGCCCGTCCGGGTCCCGGGGGTCCCCACACCAACACCGGCCAGCCTCTTCGCCGTGCGCTGAGCTGGGCTCATGGCCGCACAACCTCATCGCCTCCGGAAGGTCTTTCGTGACTGAAGTCCACCAGAACGGTGCCGACGTTCGCTCCCTCACCGAGGCCCTGATCGCCCGAGCCCAGAGCGCCGGCGGCCAGCTGATGTCGGCCGAGGTCGGACGCACGCTGGAGTCCGCACAGGTGAACCCGGCTCAGGCCAGAAAGATCCTGCGCGGCCTCGTGGACGCCGGGATCACGGTCGTCGTCGACGGCTCGGCGAGCACTCGCCGCAAGGTCGCCGCAGCCCGGGCCGCCACTCCCGCCTCCAAGGCCACCACCGCCAAGGCCGCGCCGGCCCGCAAGGCGGCGGCGCCGAAACAGGCCGCCGCGGCCGCTCCCGCCGCGGAGGGCGACGAGGCCGCCGCCGCGCCCGCCAAGAAGGCCGCGCC
>NZ_CAKUCL010000022.1 GCF_934643405.1 uncultured Actinoplanes sp. | reverse complement strand
ACCTTTGGTGACCGCTGGCCGGCCGCCGAAACCTACTGACCAAAGTGCCGGAAACACCGATCTTGGTACGGACCCCAAGATCAACGCGGACCGGACGTTGCACCATGTGAACCATGCCTTGAGGCTGCTAGGCGATCCTATGGTCGGGTCGCTGGTCAGCTCATGCTTCAGCCGCCGTCAGCGACAGGTCCGGTGAAGCGATCGGTGTGGCTCACTGGAGGTGCTCGGCGGGTTCGGTCTGTACCGACCATGTCCGCCCGGCATCTTCGCGCGTTCGGCGTAGGCGGAATCAGGCGCCGTTTCTACAGAGTCACGGTCAATGGCTGAACGGAGGTTGACGGGATGGCATCCGTCCCAGGGACCCCCTCTCCGAAGCCATCTCGCCCACGGCTAACTGGAACACCCGGAAGTGTCGACTACTCGGCGGCTCGGGGCTTCTTCGAATGTCGCGCCAGCCCCAGCGGTGGAACCGCCGGGACCGCCGGGTTCGCGCCGCCGAAGGCATCGGGCGCGGACTCCGAGCGGCGGGCCGGCGGTCCAGGCCAGTTGGAGGGCGAGAGTGGCCAGCGAAGCGGGCCGCAGGGAACCCGTTGCAGAAGTCCTCACCAACCAGGACTGGTCGTTCCCGCGGCGACAGATGTTGCATTTGCGCACCTAATCCTTCGTGCGTTAAGAGTTTGCCATCTTGCACCTGAGGTCCGACAATGGAGCGATGTCCGACGCCATGCCAGCCAACGACGATGAAGCTATCCTTGGCGACTCCGATGAAGAAATTACCCTCAAAGAAGCAACCGTGCTCGAGGCAATAGCTCTCACTGACATAAGTTTCACAATAAGTAGCCGCTGGCATGTACGTGCGGACAAGTTCCACTCACTGGCTCGCAGCCGTGGAATTGACCCTGAATCGGAAAACTTGATGCCGATTCGTAAAGGACTTAGCTACTTTTTGCAGAGTGAGGAACGCGGCGGGCGTAGACAAGTATCCCTCCGCTCAAGCTGGCTGGATCCTTCGACCGGTAAGCCCTCGAACCCAAAGGCAGAATCTGGGCGGACGGTGGCTACTTGGGCGAAAGTGGCCCGAGAAGCGGACAGTCCTGCTGCAAGAGCGCATTTCCTCGATCTCCTCGTCCTCAAAGGAGGAAGGGAAACTCACACGCTGGCGCGTGATGCTGTCCGCGCCTATTTGCTGGCTGGCTTATCAGCTAAGAATCGTGTTGAGACAGGATCCGGCAACCATGATATTCACGTAAGCGAAGACGACCGATCGCGCGCTCTCGGTCGCGCCCTTTCATTGCTCCATATTGCTTGTCAAGCGCCCAAAACAGAGGACTTGGCCGAAACTGCGATATCTGCGGCCATTTCGCACGCCCGGATGTTGTTGGATTCACCGGTGCCGAGGGTCGGGAACATTCTCGACCTCTTAGGTTTGCTGGGTTCGACCAGTTCCCGGTTGAGTATCATGCAGCGAGATGAAGTTGTGGGACTCGCCCGCGACGCGTTGTCAAAGCATGACGATCTGACCCATGTCGTGGACCGGGCGGCAATGCTAGTTGAGTCGCTAGACCCATCTTTGCAGGAAGACATGCGTAGACTTAGAGTGCAGGCTCGTCTCGACATTGCGTCACAGCGGGATAATGCAATGGTCGCTATGAGCTTTTTGGACGACGCGGCCAGGTTGGCGGCTAATTTGCGTCTCCCTGATCTCGCGGACCAGGCAACAAGGCGCATGCAAACCCTCGGTCGAGATGGCAATTTCGGCTTTCAGGCTTTCGAGGCTTCATCTTCGATTCCAATGGAGATCATAGAGGCGCAGATACTAACGCTGTGCGCCGGCGCTACTTGGCGCGACTCCTTGGAGAGCTGGTTAACCGGACCTCCCCCAGCGGGCGACTTCGCCCGGAATATGGAGTCCGTGGCCCAGATGCCAAGAGGACTAGTGGATTTCTTGCCAAGTGTCCATTACGGCGCAGATAACCTTCCTCGTTGGCGCTCTGAGACGGACGAAGATAAGAGGCTAGAACGCCTGTCGCAGTTCGAGGGCATGCACCTATCTACGAACGGCAGCCTACTGGCTGAAGCGCTAGACCGAATCAAAAAGATGCATGGAGTTCCACCCCTAGAAGAACTTGCTTTGTTCTTCAGCGGCGAGGGTAAGGGCGACTATGACTTATCGATGGCCTTGGCTCGGGCTCTTCACCGATATTGGAATGGCGACATGGAAGGAGGCCTGTTCACGGCAGTCATGCGCGTGGAAGGAGCTGCTAGGCAATTGGTCCTATTGTTGGACGAACCAGCATACGTTGTTGCCCGCACCAACAATCAAGCGAAGTATGTTGGCCTTGGCGACTTGCTAGAGATTCTGACTAAGCACGGGTTCGATGATAGCTGGGAGCGCTTCATCCGCGCGCTCTTTCTTGGACCCACTGGCAGAAACCTTCGGCATGACCTAGCACACGGCTTCCGTCTCACTGTTCCTTACTCAGCAGAGGTGGCACTATCGCTACGCGCGCTAGCCCTATTCACTGTTCTGCTATGGAGTCCTCGTTCTCTGGCACTCCACCCTGCAAGCCAACCCACGCCGCAACCTGCGTGGACTATCGTAGACATGTGCATTGACAGATTGCGGGGAGCCCTGGCCTCGCCTGAAAGTGCCATGCGCGTGCTCAAGTTCGAGTTCGCGGCTCTACGATCTCAAATTGCTCGCCAGTTCGAGAGCGGACGTAACTGAGAATCTACCGCCCGTCATTGAGGCCGAACCCTGTCGGCCGAGTGATTGCCGGTCTCTCCTGAAGAATAGAACCTGGACGGAAAGTAGGTGCGCGCATCCCCTAAGTCCTTCGACAGGAGGTGAGTAGCGGGCGCGAAGACGCTAACGTTCTATATGGCGAAGACATATCACATCAAGGACGAAATCTCTTCGATTCCGCGACAGGCGTTTAGGCATCGGTCACATGTCACTGGGTCTCCGACCTCGAATGACGGACTCAAAACTGATCTTAGGTTATTCCCATCTACTGGGACCTTAGTTATTCGCGCATCTGGTTGCGCAGGCTTCCGCACAACTGAGACCTCATGCAGGTCGGCCTCGGTGACTATTCTTATCGGCGCCACCAAGAACATCTCGTCCGGGCTATGCTCTTGACATTCAGAACCGCCACAAACAGAGCAGTACCCTGATGGCCCGGCTCCCCCCGGTACCTCATACAGCCTGTCGGCCCGGTGGATACATTCGCTCATGTCTTCTCCGCATATAGAGCAAATGGCGACCCGTGCCGTAAACCCTATCGATAAACCCATCCTTTTGTGAGCTATTGCCACCGGGCACGTTTGGTAGTAAGTACCACCTTCAAAGCTGAGATGGCAGACAAAGTTGCTTCTCACCCATTTTCCATATTGATCGAGTTCCTCGTGCGCGAGGACCTCAAGATCGGTGTCTTCTGCATTCCAGAAAGCGCTCGCCGCGACCCCCAGAAGTTTTCGAGCGGCGAGTTCGGCCTCTTTGTCACCAATCTGCTTGAGGAGGACGCTTTTTCCATAGAGCCGCTTCGCGTTCCGGCGTATGTCGTTAACCCGCTCTAGGCGGCGCTGCATGTACCATGCTTCCGAGGCGTACCCACCGTCATTCGGCAATGCCTTCCCCGCCCTCAAGTTCTTTCCCATGCTTAAGCTCTCGCCAAGGGTCCAGCTTCTCGAGCGCTTCGGCAAGGTCGGTGCCATTGCCATCGATATCAATCAGCCGTTTCTGGCTGCCGTCGATGTCGGTTCGAACGAGTATTCTGATCTTGAAGTTGCTTTTCCTCCTTTTTTGAAGAACAAGTTTGAAGGCATCCCAAGCGGCTGAACTTGCCACTCCAAGTACCAGCGGAATGACTACAGCCTCCACAATGCCGGTGCGTTCGCCATACCAGCCGCGATGTTCTTTGCTGATTGACCAGGATGCATCAATGCCCTGACCTTTAAGCTCTTTAAAAATATCAACCGCTTGCTCGGGGTAAACTCCAACAGAGCCATCCATCCGAATCGGCAGAAACCGAATCTCGGATCCGTAAGCATCGGCGTCAGAATAGGTCAGCATATGGTCTATGGCCTTTGGTGATTCCACATGCCGCATCGTATCGGTGCCCGTCAAGTTCCAAAACCTTGGCTTGACGGCCTTGCTGAGTCGGCCCTGAGTCAGGCCGTTGAGTGTTGACACGCCGGGCGATGGCAAGAATTAGTTCGGGGTCACGAAGGTGCCTCGCTGCGGGACGGTGTAGACCAGTCCCCGTTCGCGTAGCAGGTTCACAGCCCGCCGTGCGGTCGTTCTGGCTACGCCCCACTCGGCGTGCATGTCGTTCTCGGTGGGGATGCGGTCGTGTGGTTGGAGCCGGCCGGTTCTGATGTCGTCTTCGATGTAGTCGGCGATCTGGACGTAGACCGGTACAGGTCCGTCGGTGCGTACCGGTCGTTGGCTCACGATCGCCAACTTACGAATCGGGTCACGTATGCCTATCGGCGGCTACGAGGCGATACATAGGTAGACAAGAGGAGACAAGATGAGTAGCGTGGTCGCCGCACCAGCCGCTGGCGGGGAACCATCGATCGCCCGCGGATTCCAGAGGTGACCTGCGGTTGCCATTGGCAGCGTGGCCCCGTGCTTGGAGGTCGGGCACGGGGCTCGTAGGTCTCTGAGGGGTCCTGCCAGGCCTGATGTCCCCCACCGTGAGTTCGATCTTCCGAACACCTGTCCCTTGAAGTGTTCGCCATGTGAGAAAGCCCGATAACGCGCTTGCCGTCAGGACCGGGACGGGCGTCTGCTGGCTCGCGTATCCCGTGTGGCCGGTCGCCCGTCCGCAGGGACCCATGCCTATGCAGCCTTAAGTGAGCAAGCCGGTTCACGGGTCTGAGGACTACCCCGGGCGGCTGGTTGGCATCGGGCGGCTCCGGTGATCGGGCAGACCCCGAATCAGGCACCCACACCGGTGAGTAGAGCCCCGGTGTCCGGCACGCGCCGGATACGTGCGCCACGGCCCGGCAGGGGCTGTTGGTGGCGCGTGTCTGCGTGCGTCCGGCACCTGCTCCTCGCGGCCATATCGAGTTACCTGGTGGCACGCCCCGATGAGGCGTGTGCCGGTGGCGTGGTGTCGGCCGTTCGCCGTCGCGTCGATGCCTGCGGAGTTGTTGATGATCTCGGATCGTGTCTGTCACCGGCACCTGGCTGGGTGCCGGGAGTCTGCTGGTTCCGCTGTCCTGCCGGACGTCCGAGCGGGAGTGCGGGTGGGGGTCCGGCTTGATCAGGACCCCCAACAGGACATGCTGTTGGGTCTGACAGTGCAGTTCAGCGTGCCTGTCAGTCCGGGTCGCGCTACTGCGACTGATCCCTTCTTGGGGATCCCCCGGTGGGGTGGATGCGCGGATACCGGCCGGGCCGGAGATCGCGATGAGTGAGCCGATCCTGCGTGTGCAGTCTGCGCTGACCGGGCGGGACCTGGTGCTGCTCGGCTGGCTGGCCGATCACGGCGTGCTGACCACCGAGCAGATCGCCGCCGCGCTGTTCCCGTCGGTCAACTTCGCCCAACGTCGCCTGCGGACGCTGCTGAGCATGCGGCTGGTCGACCGGTTCCGGCCGCAACGCCCGGACGGCGGCTCGTACCCGTACCACTGGCTGCTCGCCCAGCTCGGTACGGACGTGGTCGCGTCGCAGCGTGGTGAGCCGGCGCCGCGCCGGGATCAGGCTCGGCAGCGTCGGTGGCAGTTGACCAGCCGGGCCAATCTGCCGCACCTGTTGGGTGTCAACGAGTTCTTCACCCGGCTGGCCGCGCACGCCCGCACGCACCCGGATGCCGAGTTGAGGCGCTGGTGGTCAGCCGCCCGCTGCCAGCAGGCCGGAGCGTTCAGCAGTCACGTCCGCTCCGATGGGCGGGTAGACGCGGTCGCGCTGGCGTACCGGCCGAAGGTCCGCCCCGACGGGCACGGCATCTTCACCGCCGGCAACGCCACCACCGCGTTCTTCCTGGAGTACGACACCGGCACCGAACCGTTGGCCCGCCTGGTGGAAAAGGTGGACGGCTACCACGACCTGGCTCGGGTGACCGGCCACCTATGGCCGGTGCTGTTCTGGCTGCCCACCCCGGCACGCGAACGCCACCTGCACGAAGCGCTCACCCATGCCCGGACCGGCTACCCCGCTGCCACCGCGGCACACGGCCACGTCAGCCGCACCGCGACCGCTGGCACACCCGCCAGCCGGGAGCCGGACGATCCGGCCGGACCGGTGTGGTGGCTGCACCGACACACGGGCGGCGCCCTCCTGCCCCTGGCTGAACTGGGCGGCGCCATCGCCGACCTCACGCAGGACGCCGCATGACAGGGCACTCGAACCTGACAGGCCACCGATACGTCCGTCTGACACGCCGGGCGGCTGGCTGCCGGTCACCGCCGACATCCGAATGTCCCGATCGTTATCCAGCCACTCAGCAACGCGAAACCACATTCCAACGAAACGCACAGAAAGGAGCTGCCGGATGCGCATTATTCGGCACGTGAAACGAACAAGTCGCCTTTCTGGAGGCCTATGGGCAGCGACCCCCATGACAGTCGCCATTACCCGTATCATAAAACCAGGTCATCGGACAATGATGGCAGCGACTTCCACTCGGAAGCCCGCCGAAAGAAGGATGGGCGTAGCCGAGGCCCTATTACCGGCATCACCATCGGGCACATCGAGACCGTCACCATGACGGAAACCGAGTACGCCGACGCTGTAGAAAGCCTCGCCGTGCTCATCGCCCGCTACGAACGGCACCACGATGAACAACCCGACACCGCTGCATAAGTCCATAGCAGACGACCCAGCGCCGGTGGCGGCCACCAAACCGCGCCGCCACCGGCACCACCACGAAGGACACGGCCACATGGCAGCGACCACCCCCGATGCAAGGCGTCGCCGGCCTCGAACCGGGATCGGTGACATACCCACCGGTACTCGCCGCATCGCCATCTACGTGCGGCGCTCCACCGACGACGAACACCAGCCCTTCTCCATCGATGCCCAGGTCACCGCACTCACCTCCTACATCAACTCCCAGCCAGGCTGGATCGCGCTGACCGAACCGTTCTCCGACGACGCGTCCGGCGCGACCACCGACCGGCCCGGCCTGCAACGCGCCCTGCGTGCGGCCAAAGCAGGCCGCTATGACGTGCTCCTGGTCTACCGTGTCGACCGGTTCACCCGCCGCCTGTCCGACCTGCTGGGCCTCCTGGCCGAGCTCGACGAAGCTGGAGTCGCATTCGTCTCCGCCACCGAGCCCTTCGACACCTCGACTTCTATCGGCCGAATGCTCGTCCAATTGCTGGGCGTGTTCGCCGAATTCGAAAGGGAAACCATCATCGACCGTGTCATCAACGGCATGCACGCCAAAGCAGCGAAAGGCAAATGGCCCGGCGGAACCCGCCCCTACGGCTACCTGATCGACCGGCACACACAAAAACTCGTTCCGCACCCAGCCGAAGCGCCGATCCTTCGCGACATCGTCCATATGTACGTCAAACAGCGACTCGGCACCCGCGCCATCGCCGACCAACTCAACCGGCGCGGCATCACCAACCGCACCGGCAAGAAATGGTCCGGCATGACCATCGGCCGTATCCTCGACAACCCGGCCTACACCGGCGACATCGTCTACGGCGACGTCCACGTCACCGACGCACACGAAGCACTCGTCGACCGCGAGACCTGGCGACGCGTCCGCGCCATCGCCGACGCCCGCTCCGACACGCACAACCAGCGAGCCATGAGCGAATCCGACTACTACCTCACCGGCCTGATCACCTGCCCACGCTGCGGCAACAAATACGTCGGAACCTCAGCGAAAGGCCGCAACCGGGCCTACCAGTACTACACCTGCTACTCCCGCGCCCGATACGGCGCACACGGCTGCGACGCCCCACGCCTCGACGCACCCGCCCTCGACGCCGCCACCCTCACAGCGCTCCACGACTTCTACCGCAACGCCACCCAGCTCATCGCCGACGCCATCAGCCGCGCCAAGGACCACCAGCGCGCCACCCATGCCGATCGGCACGCCGAACTCGACGCTATCCGAGCCACGATCGCCGCTAAGACCACCGCCCGCGACCGCTACCGCAGCGCGTTCGAGAACGGCACCATCGACGAAGCCGACGCCGGATCCAGGCTCCGCGAACTCCGCACCGAAATCGACGCCCTGACCGTCCGCCGAGACGAAATCACCGACGCCATCGAAGAAGAGCCGGCTCCGCCGTCGCCTGCCACCCTCGACCGGATCCGGCAGCACCTCGCGTACGTCATCGCCGAAGGCACCTCAGCCGAACGCAAAGCCACCGTCGAGCAGTTGATCGCTGAAATCAGGCTCAACGAAGACAACCATGTCATCCCGGTCTTCAGAATCCCTGGCCCCGACGACACCGCCGGGACCACCACGGAAGCCGACGAACCCGAAACGGTTCGCGCAATACCTCACCTGGTGGACCGGCCGGGACTCGAACCCGCGAGTCCTCAGCACGTCCTCTGGCTGGGTCAGTGGTAGGTCAGGCGGGCTACCCGGCCCTCCACCCCGGACGCCCAGCAGGCGCCGTCGCCGGTGCAGGCGACCGCGTCGAAACTGCCGGTGTCGAAACGTCTCCACGTCCGGCCCGCGTCGTAGGAGATGTCGCTGCCGGTCGGGCCCACTGCCAGAGCGGCGGGGCCGCGGCCCACCCAGGCGGCGCCGGAACGGTATTCGCCGGGGACCTTCCGGGCGACCGTCCACGTGTGCCCGCGCAGGTATGCCGCTCCCGCGGGGGCCGCGGGCGGGGTGCGGTAATCGCCCCCGACGGCGATCGCCGCGCCGGACGGCTTGACCGCCAGGCTGTAGATGCCCGCCGACTCCCCGCTCGGGATCGGCGTCGACGTCACCGACCAGGTGCGGCCGAGATCGCGGGAGGTGAACACCCGCGACTCGCTGCCGCCGCCGGTGGCGAAGGAGGCCCGGCCGCCGGCCGACACCAGGCACGTGCCGCTGGCCGCGAAGGCGAACTCGCCGGGCAACGCGTCCGGCATTCCGGACGGGGAGCGGACCTGCCAGCTGCGGCCGCCGTCCGCCGTCGCGAGGATGCGGAACTTCCCGTTCACCGGGTCGGAGAGCGCCAGACCGTGCCGACGGTCGAGGAACGTCACGCAGTCGTAGAAGGCGGCCGGGTCCTCGTTGCGGAACGACTCCGTCCACGAGCGGCCGCCGTCCGCGGTGCGGTAGAGCCGCGAATCGGTGCCCGGCCCGATGGTCAGCGCCACCGCCGACGTCGCGTCGAACGCCTCGATGTCGCGGAACTCCAGAGCCGACGCGGACGCCGGGCCCACCGACTGCCAGCTGCGGCCGGCGTCGACCGTACGCAGGATGGTCCCCGCCGCACCCGCCACCCAGGCCACGCGGGAGCTCACCGGGTCGAGCCCGCGGAATTCGGCGGTCACGCCCGTGTCGGTGAGCCGCCAGGTCGGCGACGGGTGACCGAGACCGGTGGACGTGGCGAGGACCGCCAGCCCCAGGGCAGCTATCGACACGTTTCGCTGCAATCTCATGGGCCGACCTTAACGGTCCAGCAGGGCTCGCAACCGGACGGTGTCCGCGACGGTCCAGCCCGGCGGCGGCGCCAGAGCCGCCCAGCCGTCGACCGTCCCGGACTTGTAGACGTGGCCGCGCCCGGTCGGGGTCTTGTTCGCGTACAGCAGGTCGACCGTGGTCTGCCAGAACGTGACCGCCGGATACCAGTGCATGTCGGGGCTGATGTCCGGGCCGCGGCGGCCGCTCAGCCACGGCGGCTTGTGCCAGAGCAGGCTCGGGCTCCACCACACCACCGGGTCGGACGAGTTCTGCATGTAGACGACCTTCGGCGCCCGGACGAGCGACCGCAGCTCGGCCGCGCCCGAGGCGAACTCGACCGGCAACCCGCCGTACGACGGGTCCCACACCGTCGTGCCCTTCTGCCGGTTCCTGGTGAGCCGCTGGTGGATCGGGTTGGCGAAGGTCGGGCCCTCGAGCAGGATGCCGTCGGCGCCCGCGACCATGTTCTCCGCGCTCCCGAAGGTCTTCTCCGTCCCGTACGTGCCCAGGCTCTCCCCGAAGATCAGCAGCTTGGGCCGGGCCGCCGGCGGCATCGCGGCCCAGCGTGCCTGCACCGCGGTGATCAGGGCGGACGACGTCTCGACCACCTTGGACCGGTCCACCATGAAGGAGATCCAGCTGGGCAGGTACGAGTACTGCATCGAGACGAGCGCGGTGTCCCCGCCGTACATGTACTCCAGCGAGCTCGGCACGTCGTTGTCCACCCAGCCGGTGCCGGTCGGGGTGAAGACCGCGATCACCGCCCGGTGGAACGCGCCGGTCCGGTCCATCTCGCGGACCACGAGATCGGCGCGGGCCTGCGGCGTCTCCGCCGAGGACAGGCCCGCGTACAGCCGGATCGGGTCCATCGGCGTACGGCCGGAGAACTCCCGCAGTTGTTCCCGGCTCGGCGCCCGGGCCACGAAGTTGCGCCCCTGCCGGCCCAGCGAGTCCCAGGAGACCAGCGAACGCGGGCTGCCCGACCGCAACGGCGACAGGGGCGCGACCACGCCGCGCCCGGTGCCGCTGTCGGTGATCGCCGCGGACCGGTCGGCCGTGGTGTAGAGGTTGTCGACCAGCAGGCCGTCGAACGCCGTGTAGCTGAGCAGGGCGACCACGACGAAACCCGCGCAGTACGCCGCCGATTCGGGCACCAGGCGGCAGAAGAGACGGCTCAGCCCGTACGTGCTCAGCCGCAGCAGCCGGGCCACCAGCAGCAGGAAGCCGAAGGTCAAGAGACTGAGCCCGACCGTACGGACCCAGTCGTACTCCTGCTGCGGTTCCACGCCGAGCCGCACGCGCAGTTCCCGCTGCCAGCGCGTGCCGAGCCAGAGAAAAACCAGGGTGAGTACGGGCGCCAGCGCGAACAGCAGACGCCAGGCGACCCGTTCGACGCGCCTCGGCGGCCACCACCGCAGGCGGACCAGCGCTCCGATCGCGGTGCCCACGGCGTACCCGATCGCGGCGGTGAGGCCCGCGACGACGCCCTGCAGGTACCAGGGCCGGGGCAGCAGTGAGGGGGTGAAGGCCAGGCAGTAGAAGACGGCCGAGAGGCCGAAGCCGGTGACGCTGAGGCCGCAGCGCACGATGCGATGCGGCGGCTGCTCCCGGGTCAGGGCTCTGGCCCGCCGCTGGGCCGGGATCAGCACGCGCAACTGCGGCGCCATCACCTCGAGCCTGCGCATGCGCCCCCGCTTTCTCCGACCGGGCCTCCATCATCGACCTCTGATGCCACCCCAAGTGGGACCGAATTGACCCCCGTCGCTTCATGCGGTGATCGTCAACTCGGACGATCCGGGCAAACAGCGTCGGAGCGCGGCGGCGGAGCCGGGTACGCGCGCCGGCACGGCACACTGAGGGGACCTTTCCTGAACGGCGGTGTGACGGTGTCCAAGATCCTCTCTCGGCGCGACCTCGATTTCCTGCTGTACGAATGGCTCGACGTCGAGTCGCTGACCGCGCGGGACCGGTTCGCCGAGCACTCGCGCGAGACGTTCGACGCGTTCCTCGACGTCTCCGCGCAGATCGCCGAGCGTGATTTCGCCCCGCACAACCGGCGCAACGATGCCGAGGAGCCGACCTTCGACGGCGTCCGGGTGCGGGTCATCCCCGAGGTGGCGGCGGCGCTGAAGGTGTTCGCCGAGACCGGTCTGCTCTCCGGCACGCTGGACGAGTCGGTCGGTGGCCTGCAGCTGCCGCACGTGGTGGCGCGGTCCTGCTTCCTGTGGTTCCAGGCCGCGAACATCGCCACCTCGGCGTACTCGATGCTGTCCATCGCGAACGCGTCGTTGCTGCTCACCCACGGCACGCCGGCGCAGATCGCCACCTTCGCGAAGCCGATCCTCGACGGCCGGTTCACCGGCACGATGTGCCTGTCCGAGCCGCAGGCCGGATCATCGCTGAGCGACGTGCTGACCCGGGCGGTCCCGGCCGGCGACGGCAGCTACCGGATCACCGGCAGCAAGATGTGGATCTCCGGCGGCGACCACGAGCTGAGCGAGACGATCGTGCACCTGGTGCTGGCGCGGGTCGCGGGGGCGCCGCCCGGGGTGAAGTCGCTGTCGCTGTTCATCGTGCCCAAGCATCACGTCGCCGCGGACGGCACGGTCGGTTCGCCGAACGGCGTGGCGCTGGCCGGGCTGAACCACAAGATGGGGTACCGGGGAACGACGAACGCGGTGCTCTCGTTCGAGGACGCGACCGGCTATCTCGTCGGTTCCGAGGGCCGCGGTCTCGAGTACATGTTCCACATGATGAACGAGGCCCGGATCGGGGTGGGAGCGGGCGCGGTGGCCCTGGGTTACACGGGCTACCTGCACGCGCTGGCCTACGCGCGGGAGCGGGCCCAGGGACGCCCCGCCGCGGCGAAGGACCCCGCGGCGCCGCCGGTCCCGATCATCAAACACCCGGACGTCCGCCGGATGCTGCTGGCGTCCAAGGCGTACGTGGAAGGGGGTCTGGCTCTGGTCCTCTACTCGGCCAAGCTGCTCGACGAGCCCTCACCGGAGAACGACCTGCTGCTGGACGTGCTGACCCCGATCGTGAAGGCGTGGCCCTCGCAGTGGTGCCGGCTGGCGAACGACCACGCGATCCAGATCCACGGCGGGTACGGGTACACCCGCGAATATCCGGTGGAGCAGTTCTACCGGGACAACCGCCTGAACTCGATCCACGAGGGCACGGACGGCATCCAGGCGCTGGACCTGCTGGGCCGCAAGGTGGTGATGAAGGGCGGCGCCGGGCTGACCCTGCTGCTGTCGCGCATCCGTGAGGTGGCGTCGTCGTCGGGCGACCTGGGCCGCCCGGTCCTGGAGGTCTGCGACCGCCTGGCGGCGACGACGGCCCGGCTGTGGGCGGACGGCTCACCGGCCGTGGCGCTGGCGAACTCGACCGCGTACCTCGAGGTCACCGGCCACCTGGTGATCGCCTGGATGTGGCTGTCCCAGCTGGCCGCGGTGCCGGCCGGCTCGTCGGACGCGTTCTACGAGGGCAAGCGCCTGGCCGCGCGGTACTTCCTCACCCACGAACTGCCCCGCGTCGGCCCGCTGCTGGACCTGCTGGACGCCAAGGACACCCTGCTGGTCGACCTGGATGACGCCCACCTCGGCTAGCTCTCGGTTAGGTTGGCCCTATGGCCGCAGCAGGCAAGTCCCCGGCGACCGAGGTCGAGGTCGGCGAGTACGACGTGCGCGTCTCCAACCCGGGCCGGATCTACTTCCCCGACCTGGGTCTGACGAAGCTGGACCTGGTCAACTACTACCTGTCCGTGGGGGACGGCATCGTGCGGGCGCTGCGCGAGCGGCCCTGCATGCTGCACCGCTTCCCCGACGGACTGGCCGGCGAGAAGGTGCACCAGAAACGGGTGCCGCACGGTGCCCCACCATGGCTCGAAACGGTGCGGGTGAAGTTCCCCCGATACAACCGTCACGCCGACGAGCTCTGCGTGACGAAATTGGCGGACGTGATCTGGGCCGTGCAGATGTCGACGGTCGAGTTCCACCCGTGGAATTCCCGCCGGGCCGACACCGAGAAGCCGGACGAATGGCGCATCGACCTGGACCCGATGCCGGACTGCCCGTTCGACCGCGTCCGCCGGGTGGCCGGGGTGGCGCACGAGGTGCTGGACTCGCTGGGCATCCGCGGCTATCCGAAGACGTCCGGCGGTCACGGCCTGCACATCTACGTGCGGATCAAGCCGGAGTTCGGCTTCGGTGACGTACGGCGTGCGGCGCTCGCCTTCGCCCGCGAGGTGGAGCGCCGTGCCCCGTCGGACGTGACGACCACGTGGTGGCGCAAGGACCGCGACCCCGAGAAGCTGTTCGTCGATTACAACCAGAATGCGCGAGACCACACGATAGCCAGCGCCTATTCGGTACGAGGCGTCCCGACCGCGACCGTCTCCACGCCGGTCACCTGGGACGAGATCCCATCGGTCGATCCGCAGGAGTTCACGGTCAAGACGGTCCCCGACCGTTTCGCCAAGCTGGGCGACCTGCACGCCACCATCGACGACGAGCACTTCTCGCTGGAGCCCTTGCTGGAGTGGGCGGCCCGGGACGAGAAGGCCGGCCTGGAGGGTCCCGCCGACCCCGGCACCTAACCCTGCGGCCGGGAGTGGCGGCCGGAGCGGGCGGTGGGGTGGCCTTGCGGGGCGCTCGGCCGGGAGTCGTGACGCCGGGCCGGCGGCGGGGTGCGGCCTTGCGTGGCACCCCGCCGGGAATCACAACGCCGGGGCGGCGGGGAATGCGTCTGCCGCGCTGCCTGCGCCGTAGTGATCAGGCCGTTGTTGCCCTCACCCAGGGCAGCGCCAGCCACTCGATCAGCACGAGAACGTAGTAGAGCACGATGCTCACCACCGCCATCAGCACGAGCGCGGCGAAAGCGGTTGCCGTGTCGCCCTGGCCGCTGGTCTGCACGATGATCGTGCCGAGGCCCGAGTCGGTGCCGCCGGACTGCATCTCGCCGACCGCCACGCCGATGACCGCGAGCGGCATCGCCAGCTTGAGCCCGACGAAGATCTGCGGCAACGCGGACGGGACGCGGAACGCGCGGAAGGTCTGCAAGCGCGAGGCGTCCAGGGAACGCGCCAGTTCCGCGAGGTCGGCGGGCGTGCTGATCAGGCCGGTCGCGGTGGACAGCACGATCGGGAAGAAGCAGACCAGGAAGGCCATCGCGAGGATGGGCTTGGTGCCGAAGCCGAACCAGACCACCAGCAGGGGGGCGAGGGCGACCTTCGGTACGGCGTTGATCGCGACCAGCAGCGGCGCGAAGGCCCGCTCGAACGGCTTCCAGGCGGCGATCGCGGTGCCGATGGCCACGCCGGCCACGACGGACAGCGCGAAACCGACCACCGAGTTGAGCGTGGTGCCCCAGGTGGCCTTGAGCAGCAGCGACGGGTAGCGCGTGAAGCCGTCCACCACCTCGGGCGGCGACGGCAGGATGATCGTCTGGATGTCGAAGGCGGCCGTGGCCAGCCACCAGACGGCGATCGCCACCAGGATGCCGATCACCGGCCAGAGGACCGCCGCGGGGGAGCGCCGCGGACGACGGCCGGACGGCGCCGGGGTCGGGGTCTGAGAGGGCGCGGTCACGGTCTCCTGCACCGAAGCTCCTTGTTGCTCACGAGACCGGTGGGCGCGCCGGCCCGGCGCGCCCACCGCATCGTCTCGTTGGTCAGCCCTTGGGGACGAGATCGAAGTTGATGACCTGTTCCGGCTTGAGGCCCGGGTCGATCTGGCCGGAGCCCTGCAGGATCGCGATGCTGCGCGCGACCCGCTGAGCGTCGAGCGCGCCCACCGGCACGCCGGCCGCGGCGGACCGGACGAACGGCGCCATCAGGGTGAGCTCGGCGGCGGCGCCGTCGGGGTTCGCGGTCTGCACGTACTTAGTCATGATCTTGCCGGCCTCGACCGGGTTGTCGATCGAGTCGGACAGACCCTTGAGCAGCGCGGCCGTGAACTTCTTGACCTTCTCCGGGTTGTCCTTGGCGAAGGTGCTGCTAGTGATCAGCACGTTGCCGTAGAGGTCCTGGAGGTAGTCGCTGTACGGCAGGACGACGGCCTTCTTGCCCTTCGCGACCGTCTCCACAGTGGGCTTACCGACGACGAACTGGCCGATGCCCGCCACCTTGCCGGCGGCCAGCGTGCCGATCAGCGTCTGCGCCGGGTTGTTGATCCACTGGACCTTCTTCTCGTCGATCTGCGCGAGCTTCGCGTAGGTCGGGAAGAGGTTGCGCACCACCGATCCGGGCTGGTCGGCCAGCGTCTTGCCCTCGAGGTCCTTCGGTGAGGAGATGTTGCTGCCGTCGAGCGCGATGATCGCGGCCATCGTGCGCTGCTGGATGCCGGCCACCGCGGTGAAGCCGGTGACCTTGTCCTTGCCGCCCGCGGCGATCAGGCCGCCGGTCAGGTCGATCGGCGTGAAGGTGGCGTTGCCGGCGACGATCTGCTTGATGTTCTCGCCGCTGCCCGATCCCGGCTTGATGTCGACGTCGAAGCCGGCGTCCTTGAAGTACCCCTTCTCCTTCGCCGTGTACACGTAGGAGTCTCGCCCGAAGTTACCGAACGAGGTCAGGTAGACGATCTTCTCCAGCGCCTGGCCGCCGCTGCCGTTTCCGCCGTCGTCTTTCGAGTCGTCGCTGCACCCGGCCGTCACGCTGAGCGAGACGGCCAGCGCGCCGGCGACTACGGAACGTACGAAGGTCCTTCTTTGCACCGTGATCCTTCCCGACCGGTAGGTCGTTCGGTATCGGCAACCCGGCAAAAGGAGCACCGGCGCCGCGAGGGGTCGTTCGTGGGACAGTGGTGCCCCGACCGGGGATCGTAGGGCAAAGTGGTGCATGCATCGATGACAACTTCGTTGCAAATGCCGAAGTAGACGCACAGCTCCCGATGTCTCATGATGAGCCGGTTATGCGCATAGGTCTGTTCATCGAGCCGCATCGCGGTGCGACATACGAAACCCAGCTCCGGCTGGCGCGGCACGCCGAGGCCGGTGGCTTCGAAAGCTTGCTGCGTGCCGACCACTATCGAGCGATGAGCGCCGATGCGGTGCCGCCCGGTCCGACCGACGCCTGGATCACCCTCGCGGGCCTGGCGCGCGAGACCACCACGCTGCGGCTCGGCACCATGGTGAACTCGGTCACGTTCCGCCTTCCGGGTCCACTGTCGATCATGGTGGCGCAGGTGGACGCGATGAGTGGCGGACGGGCCGAGCTCGGCATGGGCGCCGGCTGGTTCGAGCGCGAGCATGTCGCGTACGGCATCCCGTTCCCGCCGGTCGCCGAGCGCTTCGACCGGCTGGAGGAACAACTCGCGGTGATCACCGGCCTGTGGCGCACACCCGAGGACTCGACCTTCTCCTTCGACGGCAAGCACTACCGATTGCTGGACGCGCCCGCCCTGCCGCGACCGGTGCAGCGCCCCCATCCGCCGATCATCCTGGGCGGCAAGGGGCCGAAGCGGACGCCCCTGTTGGCGGCCCGGTTCGCCGATGAATACAACATGCCGTTCAAATCGGTGGCGGACACGTCGGCCGCTTTCGATCGGGTCCGGGCGGCCTGTGCGGCGGTCGGGCGCGCCGAGATGCCGGTTCTGTCGGCGGGCATCGTGGTGGCGATCGGCCGGGATGACCGGGAGGCCGCCCGCCGCGCGGCCCCGCTGCACGTCGCCAGTGCCCTGCCGCCCGAGGACCCGGTGGAGGGCTCGCCCGCCGCGCTGGTCCAGCGGATCGGGGAGATGGCCGCGATCGGGGCGACCCGGGTGCATCTGCGCGTCACCGACATGACCGACCTCGACCACCTGGACCTCATCGCGTCGGAAGTGCTACCGCAGGTGCGCGCCGCCTGACCGGGTGGCGGCATCAGCCCGCCGGGCGGTACGCGACCTCCGGGTCGAGCAGCCGGGTCCACGGCGGCCGCCAGCGGGGCGCGCGGGCGTCCATCTCCTCGCCGAGGTTGGTACGCCACGGGCCGGACACGCCGTCGTCCGGCCACCAGGGCGGCCACGAGTCGTACCGCCGCTCCACCCGCGCCCCGGCGGCCGTCGTCTCCACCAGCAGGTACAGCCAGCGGCCGTACCGCGGGTCGGCCTCGGCCTCGCGCAGCCGGCGCAGCATCCGGCTCAGCCCGTCGAAGGTGGCGACCTTCTGGTCGGCGGGACGCTGCTCCGGCGGGCTGGCGCCGGGTTGCACGCTCACGTTCGTCGCGTCGGCGTACGCCATCACGGAGCAGACGCCGTCGCCGGCCGGCGCGCGGTCACGCATCCACGCCACCAGCTCGTCCAGCTCTTCGGTGTGCGGGGGAGAGGGGCGGTCGAGCTCGACGGCGTCCTGCATGGCGGCCCAGACCAGCCGGTCGTGCTCGCCCTGGCTGAGCCGGCGCACCCGGCGCATCGCGGGCCGCTGACCGGCCGGGACACGCGGCGGGCGGGTGCCGGACGTGATGCCGCCGCGGCCGGCGGTGGACAGGGCGGCCTCGAGGTCGAGCGACGGGACCCGGCCCAGCAGCCGCTCGAACTCCGCGGCGCCGACCTGGCCGCGCACCGCGGCGGCCAGGATCTGCTCGCTCGCGGCGCGGATCTCGTCGCGCGCGGCCGGCGTGCGCGGCTCGTACTGTCCCCACTCGGACACGATGTCGGCCAGCTCGGTCAGCGCGTTCTCGGTGCTCAGCACGGCGCCGACGGTGTCCACCAGGCCGTCGGCGATGCCGTCGCGGTATCGCGCGCGGGACCAGCGGCCGTGCTCGTGCCACACCACGAAACCCAGCCGGTCCGACTCGGCCAGCGGGGTCAGCACGTCCCACGGCAGCCACTCCGGCGCGCCGGTGAGCAGGTCGAGCGGGGGGTCGGCGTCAACCGTCGCGCTGTGCTCGCGGTCATAGCCGAACAGCACGGCCCGGGCGCCGTCGAGCAGGGCCAACCGCGCCCAGCTGCCGCCGTGATCGTCGTGGTGGGCGCCCCGCTCGTCGACGTACCACACGTCCGACCAGCCGATCGCGGTCAATGACGCGGCAAGCGTGACCCATCGGGGCCAGAGCAGCCCCGGGGCGGGCAGGTCGACGTCGGTCAGCATCCGTCCACTTTGCCAAATCGCTTCTTCGGTCCTCGGTTCAGGTTGCAGGTCGGTGGCAGGGGTGCGCAAGCGGTCAGTCGCCTCCGGGACCGGGCGATGGGCAATCTGGCCCGCGGATCGCGACATCCGCCCGGGCAGTCCCCGACCCCGACCGGAAAGGGATCATGCTCATCCACGCCCTCGGCTGTCTCGGCGCCGCGCTGTCCATGTCCCTGTCCTGGCCCCAGGTCTACAAGTCCTGCGTTCAGCGCCGCACCAACGGCCTCTCGGCCACCGCGAGCACGCTGGGTGTGGCCTTGCCGCTCGGCTGGATCACGTACGGGCTGCTCAGCGGGGAGCGTCTGCAGATCGTGCCGCAGCCGCTCGCCCTGGTGCGCGACCGCGGCCAGGACCTGTCCGGCCTCTCCCCGATGCGCTGGCGGCTCGGCGCCGGGGCCTCGGCCTCCTGGCTCCTGTACGGGCTGGGCACCGGCCAGGAAGCGCTGCTGGCCTCGGCGTCGATCGGCCTGATCAGCACCTCGATCGTCTGCGCCGTGCTGTTCCTGCGCCGCGAGCGGACCCCGCCGACGACCGCCGTGACCCATATCACTCCACCGCGCTGGCGGGACTCCGTCACTACTCGAAATCTCGCCATGTCGGGCGTCTGACCAGCCCGTACCGGAGCTTGTTGATCATCGTTCGTCGATCTGACCCTTACCATGCGGGGATCGCGGCATCGACGCCGTGACCCCCGTCGGAAGGGTCGTCCGCATGGCAGTGAAGACGTACCGACTACTGACCGCGGCGCTGGCCGGCATCGTGCTGGCCACCGGCGCCACCGTGCCCGCCCTGGCCGCCTCCGCGCCGGGCGCCGACCGCAAGAGCGACGCCGTTCCCACCCCCGAGCTGGGCTGGTACAGGTGCTACGAGATCGCCGAGTGCGCGACCGTGGACCTGCCGCTCGACTACGACCAGCCGCGCGGCGCGCAGATCGAGATCGCCGTCCTGCGGATCAAGGCGAAGGACCAGAAGCACAAGATCGGCAGCCTGTTCCTCAACCCCGGCGGCCCGGGCGGTCCGGCCACCCAGGTCGCGCTGGCCGCGCCGCAGTTCCTGGGCGACTCCCTGCTGGCGAAGTTCGACATCGTCGGCGTGGATCCGCGTGGCATCGGCGCGAGCACCCAGGTCAAGTGCTTCGAGTCGGTCAAGGCCCAGAGCGAGGTGCTGAGTCTGCGCAACGTCCCGTTCCCGGTCGGCAAGACCGAGGAGCGGCGGTACGTCGAGGGCTCGAAGCTGCTCGGCGAGGCCTGCTCCACCACCGGCGCGAAGATCGCGGGCGCGATGTCGACGGCCGAGGTGGCCCGGGACATGGACGTCATGCGTCGCGCGGTCGGCGACCAGAAGCTGAACTATCTGGGCTTCAGCTACGGCAGCATCCTGGGCCAGTACTACGCGAACATGTTCCCGGACCGGTTCCGGGCGCTGGTCATCGACGGCGTGCTGGACCCGCGCGGGTGGGTCGGCAGCGACACCAAGCGGATCCTGGACGCACGTTTGCGCTCGTCGGAGGGAGCGTACAAAGCGCTGATCGAGATCCTGCGGCGCTGCGACCGGGCAGGCGAGAAGTACTGCGCCTTCGCCGCGGGCGACCCGGTGAGGAACTTCGACACCATCACCCGCAAGCTGCTCGAGAAGCCGCTGGTGATCACCGGCGACGGCATGACCGTGACGATCACGTACGCCGTTTTCGTCAACGCCGTCCTCCGGGCGCTCTACTCGCCGAACGCCGGCGCGGAGGTCACCGCGATCGCCGCGCAGATCCAGTCGGCGCAGGGCGGCGGCTCGACGGCCGAGCTCAGCCGGCGGATCCATCGGGCCGCGGGGTACGACTTCCCGTACGACAACGGACCGGAGGCGGGGCTGTCGGTCGTCTGCACCGACGGGCTGCACCCGCGCGACGCGGGCATGTGGCCGGCGGCGACCGCCCGGCGCGACCGGGCCGCCAAGTACTTCGGCCGCGCCTGGGGCTGGCTGGACAGCGCCTGTGCCCGCAACACGTGGACGGTCCGGGACGAGGACGCCTACACCGGGCCCTTCGATCGCCGCACCGCCGCGCCGGTGCTCGTGGTCGGCAGCATCTGGGACCCGGCCACCAACTACGCCGGCGCGGTCGCGTCCTCGCGGCTGCTGCCCAACTCCCGCCTGCTGTCCAGCAACAACTGGGGCCACACCGGGTACGGGACCGGGCCGTGCGTCACCTCGAAGATCAACGACTACCTGCTGACCGGCAAGCCGCCGGCCCGGGGCACGTTCTGCACCGATGCCCCGCAGCCGTTCACCGAGCCGCTGCCTACCGGGCAGCCCTCGACGACGGCCGCCAGCACCGGCAAGCGTCTGCCGCCGGTGGCCACGCCGCTGCCCGCGTCGGTCCTGACGCCGGGCCGCTGACGGGATCGGGGCGGCTGCCGGGCCGCCCCGGCCTTCAGCAGGGGCCGTCGCACGCCAGCACCTTCAGCCGGTCCAGCGCGCCGTTCCACCGGTTCGAGTCGCCGGCGAACGGGCCGGTCGACGAGTACTGCCAGAACGACCAGGTGGGCGCCCCGGCCGGGAGCGTGCCGGGCGCGCTCGCGTAGCGGGCCAGCCACAGCGGCGAGTTCGCCCAGAAGCCGGAGTAGTTCCCGGTGCAGGTGGTCCACCAGTCGGTGGTCGTGTAGATGACGGCCCACCGTCCGGTGCGGTCGTGGTAGCGGTTCAGGAACGCCGAGATCCAGCCGCGCATGCTCGCCTGGGACAGGCCGTAACAGGTCGCGCCGTACGGGTTGTACTCGATGTCGAGCGCCCCGGGCAGCGTCTGCCCGTCGCGCGACCAGCCGCCGCCGTGCGCCACGAGCCGCCCTCGGTCGCCTTGACGAAGGCGAACCGCGAGCCGGCGTTCCACTGGGCCGCCCAGTTGACGTTGCCCTGATGGCCGGAGACGTCCTGGCCGTAGGTGACCGCGGCGGCCGCCGCCGGGGTGGCGAACGCCAGACCGGCCAGCAGGGTCACCGCCGCGGCCAGCAGGGTTGTCACGACAGGTCGTGCCATGACCGGACCTCCGTTCCGCAAGGGGGGAGTCCCGGTCATTCATTCCTAGATGGATGTGGATTTTCAAGCGGAGCGGAAGCCTTCGTTTGTTGGCTTCCAGTCGGCACTGTCACGCGTGTCGGCGGTGTGACCGGTGATCGCGAAACCGAGGATCACCAGGAAGAACAGAGCGATGACGATTTCCATGACCTCAGCCTGGTCGCTCGTCTCCATGGTCGACAGTGGCAGAGATGCCATACTCCTTCAAAATCCTGCCAAGCCGTCGTAGGCTCGGTCACATGCTTCGCAACGTGGCGGTCCTGGCCCTGCCGGAGGTGGCCGTTTTCGAGCTCGGCGTTCTCTGTGAGCTGTTCGGGTACGACCGCACCGCCGAAGGTCTGCCCGGGTACGACTTCGCGGTCTGCACCGTCGACGGCCGCCCGGTGCGCACCCATGCCGGTTTCTCCATCGACGTCCAGGCCGACCTGTCCCGGCTCGACGAGGCCGACCTGGTCGCGGTCGTGCCGTACGGGCCGGTGGGCGAGGAGCCGCCCGAGGTGCTGGCGGCGCTGCGCCGGGCGTACGAGCGCGGCGCCTGGGTGATGAGCGTCTGCACCGGCGCGTTCGCCCTGGGGGCGGCCGGGCTGCTCGACGACCGCCGCTGCACCACGCACTGGCGGCACACCGCCGAGCTGGCCCGGCGCCACCCGTCGGCGAAGGTCGACGCGGACGTCCTCTACGTGCAGGACGGCAAGATCCTCACGAGCGCCGGCACCGCCGCGAGCATCGACGCCGGCCTGCACCTGATCCGGCAGGAGCAGGGCTCGGCCGCGGCCACCATGATCGCGCGGCGGATGGTGGTGCCGCCGCACCGCGACGGCGGCCAGGCGCAGTACGTCGAGGCGCCGCTGCCGGTGATCGAGTGCGAGAAGCTCCAGCCGGTGCTGATCCGGGTGATCGAGACCCTGGACCAGCCGCACTCGGTGGAGACCATGGCCGCGCTGGCGCACATGGCACCGCGCACGTTCGCCCGCAAGTTCCGCGGTGAGACCGGCGCGACCCCGCACGACTGGCTCACCAACCAGCGGCTGCTGCTCGCCCGCCGGCTGCTGGAGGACAGCGACCTGAGCGTGGACGCGATCGCCGTACGGGCCGGTTTCGGCAGCGCCGCCACCCTGCGGCACCATTTCGGTCAGCGGCTCAGCACCACGCCTCAGGCGTATCGCGGGTTGTTCCGGTCACAGCCGGTGTGAGCGTTGCCCCACCGGGGCAGAATCCGGGGCATGGCGACGACTTCCAGCCCGGTGGTGTTCGTGCTGTTCGGCGCGACCGGCGACCTGTCCCGGCGGATGGTCATCCCGGCCTTCTACACCCTGGCGATCGAGGGACTGCTGCCGGACGAGTGGATCCTGGTCGGCAACGGCCGCGGCGACGTCTCGCACGAGAACTTCCGGCAGCGCGTGCACGAGGCGCTCACCGAGTTCGGCCCGGCGCCGTCCAAGGGCCCGTGGCGCGAGTTCGCCTCCCGGCTGCGCTTCGCCGGTGGCGGCTTCAACACCGACAGCCCGGGCAGCCTGCTCGACGTGATCGACGAGGTCCGCAAGGAGATGGGCGGCAATCCGCAGCTGATCCACTACCTGGCGATCCCGCCGGTCGCGTTCGGCGAGATCACCCAGGCGCTCGCCACGCACGACCTGGCGGAAAGGGCACGCGTCGTCTACGAGAAGCCGTTCGGCACGTCGCCCGGATCGTTCCGCAAACTCAACCGGCTCGTGCACCACGCGCTCGACGAGTCGCAGGTCTACCGGATCGACCACTTCCTGGGCAAGGAAGCGACCCAGCAACTGCACGTGACGCGGTTCGCCAACGAGGTGTTCGCCGCCATGTGGAGCGGCGAGTACATCGAGAGCGTGCAGATCGACGTGCCGGAGACGCTGGACGTGGCCGACCGCGCCCAGTTCTACGACGCCACCGGCGCGGTGCTGGACATGATGGTCACCCACCTGTTCCAGGTCGCCGCCGAGGTCGCGATGGAGCCCCCGGCCAGCCTCGACGCGGCGGATCTGCAGGCCGCCCGGGAGAAGGTGATCCGGTCCTTCCGGCCCATCGACCCGGCCGAGGCGGTGCTGGGCCAGTTCGCCGGGTACAAGCAGATCAAGGGAGTGCGCCGCGGGTCGGTCACCGACACGTACGTCGCGGCGAAGCTCTGGATCGACAATCCGCGCTGGCGGGGTGTGCCGTTCCTGCTGCGCACCGGCAAGCGGCTGGCCGAGAGCCACCAGCGGGTCAGCATCGTGCTCAAGACGCCGTCGCGGCCGTTGCCCAAGCTGCCGCCGCAGTCCAACGTGCTGTCCTTCTCGCTGGCCGGCGACGGCGAGATCGACCTGTCGTTCCTGGCCAAGCGGCCGGGCGCCGCGCTGGAGGTGGAGCCCGGCTCGGTGGCCGTGCCGCTGGCCCAGCTGCCCGAGGCGGACCCGCTGCCGCCCTACTCCCGGCTGATCCACGACGTGCTGATCGGCGACCGCGCGCTGTTCACCCGCCCGGACGGTCTGAGCGCCGCGTGGAAGGCGATCGACCCGCTGCTGGAGAACCCGCCGAAGCCGCAGTCCTACCGTCCGGGCTCGTGGGGTCCGCCGAAGGCCCGTCAGCTCGTCGCGCCCCACCGGTGGCTGCTAGGCCAGTAGGACCCCGCCGTCGACGAACAGGTCCTGGCCGTTCATGCCGGTGTTGCGGAGCAGGAAGTCGGTGGCGTCGGCGACCTCGGCCATGGTCACCGTGTGACCGGTGGGGGTGCGCTGCCGCACGGCGCTCAGATCGGTGTCCCGCCAGCGCGGGCTGTCGCCGACCAGCGCCGGGTGGATCGCGTTGACCCGGTGTGGTGCGATCTCCTTGGCCAGCGTGCGGACGAGGCCACTGACCGCCGCGTTGGTGGTGGTCACGACGGTGGAGCCGGGGTAGGGCCGGGCCATGGCGATCCCGCCGTACAGCACGATCGACGCCGCCGGGGTGAACCGGTCGCGCAACGCCCGCACCACCTCGGCGTAGCCCACCACCTTGATCGTCGCCGAGGCGACCGCATCGTCGATCTTGAAGTCCGCGAGGGTGTTGTGGCTCTGGTGGATCGCCGTGACGATGAGGTGGTCCACCTCACTCACCGGGGCGAGGGCGGCGGAGATTCCGGCCGGCCGGCTCAGGTCGACGGCGAGGCCGAGCGCGTCGCCGCCGATCTCCTTGGCCACCGTCTCGGCCCGGCCCGCGTCCCGGCCGGTCACCACCACCCGGTCGCCCCGGTCGGCGTAGCGCTGCGCGATGAATCGTCCCAGGCCGCCCGTGCCGCCGACGATGACTGCGGTCGTCAATGGTCCTCCTTGATCGTTTCTCTCGCCTTCAACGGTTGGGCGGCGCAAAAGTTCAGCGATCAAAGGCTCGTCAGGTAAAACTGGTCAGTTTCAACTGAAGACATTACGGTTGACTGTATGACACAGGTTCCCGAGTCGGCGGTCCGCGCGGCGAGCGAGCTCCGGGTGGTCTTCAGCCGCCTGCGCCGCCGGCTGCGCGAGGTGGCCGGCTTCGGTGACCTGACCCCGTCGCAGACCTCGGTGCTCAGCCGCATCGAGAAGAGCGGGCCCGCCTCGGCCAGCGACCTGGCCGCCGCCGAGCGGGTGCGCCCGCAGTCGATGGCCGCGATCCTGGCCGCGATCCAGGAGCACGGGCTGATCCAGCGCACGCCGGACCCGGCGGACGGCCGGCGTCAGCTCGTCTCGCTCACCAAGGCCGGCCGGGAGAGGATCGCCGGCTCACGCCGGGCGCGCGAGGAGTGGCTGGCCCGCGCGTTCGCCGAGGATTTCACCGAGGGGCAGCGGCAGACGATCCTCGAGGCGCTGTCCTTGCTGGACACATTGGTCGAGAAGTGACGCAGACGTCGACAGAACCAGAACTCTCGTTCAACCGCCGGCTCATCGCTCCGATGATCCTCGGCGCGATCCTCAACCCGATCAACTCGTCGATGATCGCGGTGGCGCTGGTGCCGATCGGGGTTGCCTTCCACGTGCTGCCCGCCGACACCGCCTGGCTGGTCTCCGCGCTCTACGTGGCCACCGCCACCGGTCAGCCGGTCGTCGGCCGGCTCGTCGACCGGTACGGTCCGCGCCGCCTCTACCTGATCGCCACCTCGATGGTCGGGATCGCCGGCGTCATGGGCCTGCTCGCCCCGGATCTCGGCGTGCTGATCGCCTCGCGCGTGCTGCTCGGCCTGGGTACCTGCGCCGGATACCCGGCGGCGATGTACCTGATCCGCAGCGAGTCCCGGCGCACCGGTGTGGACAGTCCCGGAGGTGTGCTCACCGCGCTCTCGGTCGCGGCGCAGACCATCGTCGTCATCGGCCCGACCCTCGGCGGCCTGCTCATCGTGGCCGGCGGCTGGCGCTCGATCTTCGCGGTCAACATCCCGCTGGCCGTCGCGTGCGTCGTCCTCGGTGCCAAGCGCCTGCCCAAGCCGGAGGAACCGAGCGTTCGTACGCCGTTGGACGTCCTCGGCATCACCCTGTTCGCCGGCACGCTCACCTCGCTCATGCTGTTCCTGATGGGTCCGGCCGTCCGCCACCTCTGGCTGCTCGGGCTGATGGTCCTGCTCGCCGCCGGCTTCGTGCTGCGCGAGCTGCGCGCCGCCGATCCTTTCCTGGACCTGCGCGTCTTCGGCGGGAACGCGCCGCTGATCGCCACCTACATCCGCACCTGGCTCGCGCAGACCATCGGTTACGCCTTCCTGTACGGCTACACCCAGTGGCTGGAGGCGGGTCGCGGCCTGGGCCCGTCGCACGCCGGCCTGGTCCTGCTGCCGATGTCCGCCATCGCCATCGGGGTGTCCGCCCTTACCGGCCGGCGCCGGGAGTTCCGCGGCAAGCTGCTGGTCGGCGCGCTGAGCCAGCTGGTCGCCTGCTCGCTGCTGCTGTTCCTCGGCTCGCACAGCGCGATCTGGTTCCCGGTGCTGATCTCGGTGATCCTGGGCCTGCCGCAGGGCCTGAACAGCCTGGCCAACCAGAACGCCGTCTATTACCAGGCCCACCCCGATCTGATGGGTGCCTCGGCCGGGCTTCTCCGCACCTTCGTCTACCTGGGCGCCATGGTCTCCTCGGCCGCGACCGGCGCCTTCTTCAAGAACGGTGCCGACACCGCCGGCCTGCACGGACTCGCCTGGTTCCTGATCGTCGTCGCGGCGCTCCTGCTCGCGGTGACCCTGTCCGACCGGTCCCTCTCGCGGATCGGCAAGCAACCAACCCCGGAAGGTACACCCGCATGACCGTCACCACCCTCGACCCGAAGACCGCCCTGGTCGTCATCGACCTCCAGGCCGGCATCGTGGCCGCACCCGTCGAACCGCACGCCGCAGCCGACGTGGTAGCCCGTACCGTCGAGCTCGCCGACGCCTTCCGCGAGCGCGGCCTGCCGGTCGTCCTGGTCCGGGTCACCGGCCGGGCGGACGGCGCCGACCAGGTGCCCGGTCGCATCGACGGCGGGCCACGCGCCCCGCAGGCCCGGCCGGAAGGCTGGGACCAGCTCGTGCCCGAGCTCGTCGCCGAGGGCGACATCATCGTGACCAAGCGGAACTGGGGTGCCTTCTTCGGCACCGACCTCGACCTGCAGCTGCGCCGCCGAGGCATCACCCAGATCGTGCTGACCGGCATCGCGACCAGCATCGGCGTCGAGTCGACCGCCCGCGCCGCGTTGGAGCACGGCTACCACGTGACGCTCGCGGTGGACGCGATGAGCGACGTCGACGCCGAGACCCACCGCAACTCGATCGAGCGGATCTTCCCGCGGCTCGGCGAGACCGGCACCACCGCCGAGATCATCGATCTGCTGGTGAAGTCCGGGTCGTGAGCTCGTCGCGGGCGGCGCCCAGCCAGGTCATCGCCTGCGCGAGATCGGCGGCGGAGGCGCTGCGCGACCGATCCCGGCCGCGCGCCTCCGCCGCACACGCCTCGATGTTCCGGCTCACGTCGGCGTAGAAGCCGGGGTCGTCGATCGGCGCCGGACCGGTCGGCAGGCGCCGCGCCCGCCGGTCCCGGATCAGGCGCGAGGCGGTCAGCACCATCCCGGAGCCGATCAGCCCGGCCGCGAGCGCCGCGGCCAGCGTCAGCGGAGCGGCCGGGCGGCCGGCCAGCAGCAGAATCACCACCGGGACGCCGATCCAGGCCAGGACGGCCGCCACCGACCAGGCCATGTCGTCGGTGCCGGCGACCGGATGCGCCCGCGCCCGCCGCAGCTCGTGGTGCACCTGCCAGAGCCGGGCGTGGCCGACCCGGTCGGCGCGCTCGGCCGTCCAGTCCCGGCACTGCGCGTCCAGCGCCGCGGCTTCCACCCGCCGGGCGGCACCCTCCAGCCGGTCCGCGAAGGTCCCGCCGAAGACGTCGTCGCTCACGCCGCGTCTCATGCCGCCTCCTCGGCCCGGCTGCTCAGATAGATCTCCAGCAGGTCGATGGCCTGGCAGAGCTGGCGGTCGGCCTGGGCGATCCGGATCACCGAGCGGTCGGCGACCGCCATGCGGGCCAGCCACGGCGTGCGCCAGTTCTTCGAACCGGCCTGGCGCAGCGCGGCCGAGACGAGCCGCACCCGGGCCGCGAACAGCGGTTCCGGTACGGCCACCAGCCGGCCCGGCAGGTGTGTGGTGACCCGGAACGGCCGCACCGGGCGGGCCGCGCGCTCCAGCCGCCGCGCGTTCAGCCGGGCGGCGACCCGGTTCAGCGCGACGTAGACGCCGGCCAGCGCGAGCAACTGGACCAGCACCGTCGTCACGATCACCCCCGCGGGGGAGAAGCCGATCGCGGTCACCGTGGCCGCCGTTCCCCAGGCGACCAGGAAGCCGGCCACGACCTCGGTCGCGGTGCGGGTCAGCGGGTGCAACCCGCCGGCCGCGGCCACGAGCGTCGCATCCAGGTCACGCAGCCGGTTGCGGGCCGAGTTCAGCCACCGGTCGTCGAGATCACCGACCGCCCGTTGCATCTCCCCGAGCCCGTCGGACACCAGCACCCGTACGGCGGCCAGGTCCGCGTACAGATGGCGACGAGTCATGAACCGAGCGTTGCACCGTTTCGCACCATCGTCACGGCCTCATCCACGGTCGCGGCCGTCTTGACACCTCGGGGAACGGGCGGCCGGTCCACCAGCACGACCGGGATGCCACGTTCGCGCGCCGCGTCCAGTTTTGCCCTCGGGCCGCCGCTGTCCTTGCTGACCAGCACCTCGATCCGGTGCCCGGCGAGCAGCCGCCGCTCACCGTCGAGGGTGAACGGTCCCCGGTCGAGCAGCACCTCCAGCCGGCGCGGGATGGGCGGCTCCGGCGGTTCCACCGAGCGGGCCAGGAACCAGCACCGATCCACCCCGGCGAACGCCGCGATCTCCTGCCGCCCGGTGGTCAGGAAGACTCGTTCGCCCAGCGCGGGCAGCAGGGCGGCGGCGTGCGCGAGATCCGCGACGCGACGCCAGTCGTCCCCCTCCCCGGGCAGCCAGCCGGGCCGGCGCAGCACGAGCAGCGGCACCCCGGCGGCGGCCGACGCCGCGACGGCGTTGGCGCTGATCCTCGCGGCGAACGGGTGAGTCGCGTCCACCAGCAGGTCGATCCGCCGCGTACGCAGGAAGGAAGCGAGACCCCCGGCACCGCCGAAACCACCGACGCGCACCTCGCCGGGCGGCAGCAGCGGCGAGGTGGTGCGCCCGGCCAGCGAACTGATCACCGTGAAGCCGGGCAGCGATCCGGCGAGCGACCGCGCCTCCGCGGTGCCGCCGAGGATCAGGACGGACGGCATCGGTCCGCGGAGTAGAGGTGGCTGTCCTGGAACTGCGAGGCGGTCAGCGCGGCCCCGACCACGATCACCGCGGTGCGCCTGATCCCGGCCTCGGCGACCTTCGCGGCGATGTCGGCCAGCGTGCCGCGCACGATCAGCTCGTCCGGCCGGCTGGCCCGCGCCACCACCGCGACCGGGCAGTCCTCGCCGTAGTTGCCGACCAGCTCGGCGACCACCGCGTCGATCCGCTGCACGGCCAGGTGCAGCACCATCGTGGACCGGCTGCGGCCCAGCGTCGCGAGATCCTCGCCCGCGGGCATCGCGGTCGCGCGCTCGGCGGTGCGGGTCAGGATCACCGTCTGGGCCACGCCGGGCACGGTGAACTCGCGGTGCAGCGACGCGGCGGCGGCGGCGAAGGCCGGCACGCCGGGGACGATGTCGTACGGGACACCGGCCGCGTCCAGGCGACGCATCTGCTCCGCCACGGCACTGAACACCGACGGGTCCCCGGAGTGCAGCCGGGCCACGTCCAGCCCGGCCTCGTGCGCCGCGACCAGCTCGGCGATGATCTCGTCGAGCGTCATCGCGGCGGTGTCGACGAGCCGGCAGTCGTCCGGGCAGCTGCCGAGCAGTTCGGCGGGGACGAGGCTGCCCGCGTACAGGCAGACGGGCGCGGCGGCGAGCAGGCGCTGCCCACGCACGGTGATCAGGTCGGCGGCGCCCGGTCCGGCGCCGATGAAGTGGACCGTCACCGGGTCACCGACCAGATGGTCACCGGCATCATCGTTCTCCATCCCGTGAAGCCACCCACCGGCGAGCCCCGGCTCACCGAGATCCTGCTCAACTCGCCACCGAATCTCCCGTACGCCGTGGCCAGCGCGGCCTCCGACTCGAGCGTGACCGCGTTCGCCACCAACCGGCCGCCCGGCGCGAGCGCGGCCAGGCACGCGTCGAGCACGCCGTCGCGGGTCAGGCCCCCGCCGATGAAGATCGTCCCCGGTGCGGGCAGGCCGGCCAGCGCCTGCGGGGCGCGGCCCTCGACCACCTTCAGAGCGGGCACGCCGAGCCGGGCGGCGTTCGCCCGGATGGTCGCGGCCCGGCCGGGGTCCGATTCGATGGCGATCGCGCGGCAGGTCGGGTGGCTGCGCATCCACTCGATGCCGATGCTGCCGGAGCCGCCACCGACGTCCCAGAGCAGCGCGCCCGGGGTCGGGGCGAGCGCGGCCAGGGTGACGGCGCGGACCTCACGCTTGGTGAGCTGGCCGTCGGTCTCGTACGCCTCGTCGGGCAGCCCCGGCACCAGAGAGGTCGCCGGGCCGTCCCCGCAGTCCACGCCGATCACGTTGAGCGGGTCGCCGGGCTCGATCGTCCAGTCCGCGGCCGTGCCGGTGGTGATCCGTTCGTCCGGGCCGCCGAGCCGGGCCAGCACGGTCAGCCGCGCGCCGGGGAAGCCGGCCGCCACGAGCTCGGCGGCCACCTCGGCGGGGCTGCCGGCGTCGCGGGAGAGGATCAGCACGCGGCGGCCCGGGTTGACCAGGCGGCGCAGCGCGGCGACCTCGCCGGTGACCAGGCTGAGGATGTCCGTGGTGGCCAGCGCCCAGCCCAGGCGCGCGGCGGCCAGGGAGGCAGACGACGGGTGCGGGACGACATGGACGTTGTCCGCGCCGAGCAGCCGGACGAGGGTCACGCCGATGCCGTGAAACATCGGGTCCCCGCTGGCCAGAACAGCGACCCGGCCCCCCGCCCCGGCGGCGGCCGGCGCCGCGTCCGGCCCTGCTGCCCGATATTTCGCGAGAAGTTCCGGCAGGGCGGGGAGCAGGGGCGAGGGCCACGGGATCCGGGTCGCCGTCATGGACGGTGGTAGCAGGGCCAGCTGTCGCTCGCTGCCGAGGACCACCTCGGCCGATCGGAGCGCTTCGGACGCCGTACGGGAGAGGTCGTCCCATCCGCCGGCGCCTATGCCGACCACCGTGACCAGGTCGGGGTTGTCGGGGCGCACAGCGGAACGCTACCCGGTGGGCCGGGGCGGAAGATTTTCGCCTTCGGTTGAGCGATGCCTCGACGGGATGCGTACAACAGCCAGACGACTCCCCGAGACCGGGTCGTCACGCCGGCCGCAGGGGGTGGACGGCGCCGCAGCACGATCGGGACGGGTGAGGACGATGGCGCAGGGACCGCCGGTGTTCCAAGGCTCCCAGGACCAGCGCTACGACGAGGACGAGCAGTACTTCGCCGGCCTGCGTGCGGCGCCCGCGGAGGAGGACCCGTGGGACGACCGCCGCGCCGACCGGCGGGGTGCCGACCCCCGCTTCGACGACCTGCGTCCGGCCGCCACCCGCTACGACGACGAGTACGAGTACCGGGACGAGGACGACGACGAGCGGCCGGCCGCCCGGTGGGCCGGGGACGTGCCCGCGCCCAGCGACTGGGCCGCCGAGCCGGCACCCGCCACGCCCGGCGAGGCGCTGGGGAACTGGCTGACGGACGACCCGCAGCGCGATGATCCGTACCGGCGCTCCGACATCCTCGTCGAGTCGCAGACCGATCCGACCGGGTGGAAGGCGACCGGGCCGGCGCAGCCGCCGATCCCGGACGACCGGCCGCCGGCCGAGGCCGTCTCCGGCAACCGCCTGCTGACCGTGCTGCTGTTCTTCTCCGGGCTGGCCACCAGCGTCTCGCTCTGGCTGTTCGACACCCAGGCCGGCGCGGTCAACGACCCCGCCACCCTGATGATGGCGGCCGGCCGGATCACCGGGCTGATCGGCGGCTACCTGCTCTTCGTCCAGCTGCTCATGATGAGCCGCGTCTCCTGGCTGGAGGAGTGGGTCGGCGCTCGCGACCTGCTGCGCTGGCATCGCTGGCTCGGCACCACGCTGGTCGTCGCGGTGGTCGCGCACATCGTGTTCATCGTCTACGGGTACGCGCTCACCGCGAACGCCGGCGTGGTCGGCCAGGCCTGGACGATGATCACGACGCTGCCCGAGATGCTCAGCGCCGTCGCCGCCACGATCATCCTGGTGGTGATCGCCCTGATCTCCATCCGGGCGGCGCGGGCTCGCCTGCCGTACGAACTCTGGCACTTGATCCACCTGACCAGCTATCTCGTCCTGCTGCTGGGTTACGGGCACCAGGTCGCGACCGGCGCCGATCTGAGCGGCCGCTTCGCCTCGGTGTTCTGGCCCGCACTGACCGCCCTGGTGATCTCCGCGTTGGTCTGGGGGCGCCTGGTCGAGCCGGTGTGGCTCAACGCGCGGCACCGCTTCGAGGTCGCCGAGGTGGTGTCCGAGGGTGCGAACACGGTCTCCATCTACATCGACGGCAAGCACCTGGAGAAGCTGCCCGCGCAGGCCGGCCAGTTCATGCGGTGGCGGTTCCTGACCCGCAACGGCTGGTGGCAGTCGCACCCGTTCTCGCTGTCCGCCGCGCCGAACTCGCAGTGGCTGCGCCTGACCGTGACGGCCGTCGGCGGGCACACGCAACGGCTGGCGACGATGACGCCCGGCACGCCGGTCTGGGCGGAGGGCCCCTTCGGAGTGTTCACGGCACAACGCCGTACGCGGAGGAGGGCTCTTCTGATCGCCGGCGGCAGCGGCATCGCGCCGATCCGCGCCCTGCTGGAGGACATGCCGCCGGACACCATCGTCATCTACCGCGCGAGCCGCCCGGAGGAACTGGTCTTCCGCGGCGAGCTGGAGGACCTGGCCGAGAGCCGGGACGCCTGGGTCCGCTACATCGTCGGCGCCCGCACCGATCCGGGACCACGCCGGCTGTTCACCCCGAGCGGCCTGCTCGGCCTCGTGCCGGACGTGAGCCGCCGCGACGTCTACCTGTGCGGGCCGCCCGGACTCGTCGCGGCGGCCGTGACCACGCTGCGCGAGCTCGACGTTCCGGACAGCCAGCTGCACCTCGACCCCTTCGAGTTCTGATCATTTCCGGGAGATTCCGCGATGCGACGTAGTACCGCAGCCGCCATCGGCACCCTGACCGGCGCCGCCCTGATCGTGGGGGTGCGACTGAGCGTGCAGCCGCCGGCCGCACCGGCCGCCGCACCGCCGTCGCTCGACCTCGCGGACAGCAAGCCGTCGGCTGCCCCGCCGGCGCCGAAGAAGCCGGTCTCGAAGAAACCCGCGGCGCCGAAGGGCCCGTTCAAGGACGGCGTCTACAAGGGCGACCCGGCGAAATACGCGTACGGCGCGATCCAGGTGCAGATCAAGGTGGAGGGCGGGCAGGTGAGCGCGGCCGACGCGACCTACCCGGTGGCGCAGGACAGCGGCACGATCAATCCGCCGGCGATCGCCAAGCTCAAGCAGGAGACGGTCGGCGCGAAGAGCGCGAAGGACCTGGACGCGGTCTCCGGCGCCAGCCTCACCACCGAGGCGTACCGCAACTCCCTCCAGTCGGCACTGGACGCCGCGAAGGCGTAGTAGGGTTCCGCCTCGTGCGCCACGTCGAGCAAGTGATGGGGATGCCGGTCAGCATCGAGCTGGCCGACGACCGCCCCGCCGCCGAGCTGCGCGAGCTGATCGGCGAGGTGTGCGACTGGCTGCACGAGGTGGACGAGCGGTTCAGCACCTACAAACCGGACAGCGAGGTCATGCGGCTGCGCCGGCGGGAGATCCGGATCGAGGACTGCTCGCCCGATCTGCGGCACGTGCTCGACGTCTGCGCCGACCTCTGGCGGGAGACCGGCGGCTATTTCGACGCGTACGCGGCCGGCCCGCTCGACCCGTCCGGTTACGTCAAGGGCTGGTCCGTCGAGGTGGCGTCGCAGCGGCTGTACGAGCGGGGTTCGACCAGCCACTACATCAACGCGGCGGGCGACATCCGGATGCGCGGCTCGCATCCCGGCGGCGGCCCGTGGCGGGTCGGCATCCGGCACCCGTGGGAGGCCGACCGGGTCAGCTGGGTGCTGGCGATGCACGACGGGGCGATCGCGACGTCCGGGACGTACGAGCGCGGCGAGCACATCATCAATCCGCTGACCCGGACGCCCGCGCGGGGTCTGCGCTCGGTGACCGTGGTCGGGCCCGACCTGTCGATCGCCGACGCCTACGCGACCGCGGCCCTGGCGATGGGGGAGAACGGTCTGGCCTGGCTCGCCAAGCGGGCGGCCGACGGATACGAGTCGGCGGTGGTCACCGACGACGGGCGCGCGTTCACGTCGTCGCACCTGCCCGCCGCGGTCTGAGGACGACGACCACCGTCGCCTGCCGCGTCGAGCGGCGAGCGCGTCCAGTTCGCCGTACCGGGTGCACTCGCGGAGCCGATCCCAGAGCCGGGCGGGTCAGACCGGGGGCCAGAGGCGGTCCTGCTCCGGGATCGTGACGGTGATGGTGGCGCGCTTGGTCTGGGCGTTGGTGCCGGTGCGCTGCGCCCACCCGGTCAGCGACGTCCACCACGGCGGGCTCCCCGCGGGCAGATCCGCCTCGGGGATCGGACGCAGGTCGCCGTCCCGCCAATGGTCGCCGTACGGCTGCTCCGGGACCGGGTGGTCCGGTTCGACGTGGGCCCGCAGCGCCGGCAGGTGGGCGTTCCAGTCGGCGAGGAGCGCGGCGGTCGCGCGCGCCAGGGTGGTCGCGCCGGCCGCCGAAGCGCTCTCCGGGTACGTCGGGTGCTTGACCGACGCCAGGTGCAGCCGGGCGGCGACCTGCGGCCGGGTGTCCGCCCAATCCTTGTACGCGGTCTTGGCCAGCGCGCCCAGAGCGATCACCGCCGTGATCGGACCGTCCGGGGTGAGCAGGGCGTTCAGCCACCGGTGCCGGTACTCGGCGATCTTCGGGTCGTGGGCGTGGCGGCTGCCGCCCTGGCCGTACACGCTGTACACAAAGGTGTTCACCATGACGTAGCTGGTGGTGATGCCGAGCCGGGCCAGCAGGCCCTGCACGCGCTGCCCGGCCTCGCCGACCAGGATGCGGCGGGTGATGGCCTCGTGAGTCGCCGGGTCCTGGCCGACGACCAGGACGCGGGCCGTGCCGTCGAGGCGGCCGCGGTGGAAGATCGGGCCCCATTCGACCCGGAAGTCCTTCGGCGGGTACACGTCGGCGCCGGGATAGTCCTCGGCCAGGGCGGTGAAGGGCGCCCGGTCGTATCCGGGGCAGAACTGATGCATGGTCCATGCCTAACTCCTGGCCGACACCCACGGTGTCGCTCGGGTGACAGAAGGGCGAGAAAAGGCCGAATAAGCTGCGACTATGTGGCCTTCGGAGCTGTTCGACCGCGCGTACAGCCGCAACGTCCTGGAGGAAGTGCAGCCGCTGCGGGCCGCCCGGACACGCGGGCTGACCGCGGCCGCGGCGGCGGGTGAGGCGTTCGCCCTGCGCGGGGCGGTGATCACCCCGGACGCCGCGTGGGACGACGGCTACGTGGTGGTCGAGGGCGACACGATCGCCGACGTGCGGCGCGATGCCCCGGCCGGGGTGGCCGACATCGTGGACACCGGAGGCGTCATCCTTCCGGGGCTGATCGACCTGCACGGTCACCCCGAGTTCAATGTGTTCGCCGCCTGGGAGCCGCCGCGCCGGTTCGGCAACCGCTACCAGTGGCGGTCCAGCGAGATCTATCACCAGCTCGTCCGGGACCCGCAGAACGTCCTGCTCACCAAGGTGCCGCCCAAGACCCAGCTCCGGTACGCCGAGATCCGTGCCCTGACCGGCGGCGTCACCGCGATCCAGGGAGCCACCGGCGCCACGCAGAGCCCGGACAACGAACCGCTGGTGCGCAACGTGGATCTCTGGATCTTCGGCCAGCACCGGGCCCGCGCGATGATCGACCTGCCGTCGTCGACGAGCAGCCGCGACTACCCGCGCCTGCAGAAGATCCTCACCGCCATCGGCGGCAACGAGATCGACGCCTTCTACCTGCATCTGTGCGAGGGCGTCCGCGGCGATCACCGCAGCGAGAGCGAGTTCCGGCGCTTCCTGGAGTACGGCGCCGCCACGCCCGGCACGGTGGTCATCCACGCCAGCGCGTGCACCGCCGACCAGATCCATCAGCTCGCCGACGCCGGCTGCAAGCTGGTCTGGTCGCCGCAGTCGAACCTGCGCCTCTACGGCGACACCACGCTGGCCGCCGAGGCGATCGGCGCCGGCATGCCGGTAGCGCTCGGCGCCGACTGGCTGCCGTCCGGTTCCACCAGCCTGCTCACCGAGCTCAAGGTCGCCCGGCGGGTGCTCGCCCGGCAGGGGCTCGACCTGCCCGCGGCCGAGCTGGTGCACATGACCACCGGCGGTGCCGCGCACGTCGCCGGGCTCACCGATCACCTCGGCTCGCTCAGATCCGGCCGGGCCGCGGACATTCTCGTCCTCGAACGGCACCACACCGACCCGTACGAGAACGTCACTCTCGCCGATCCCTCCTGGGTCCAGCTGGTCCTCATCGGCGGGGATGTCGCGTACGGACGCACCGAGTGGTATTCGCGGCTCGTCGCCGCGCCGCAGAGCCCGACCGTCGAGCACCTGCTGGCCTGGGGAAAGCCGATGACCCTCGACAGCGGCTTCCACTCCACGCCGCAGCAGCCCGCGCCGTCGCTCTCGGCGTTGCGCAGCCTGCTGACCGCCGCCTACCCGCCGGTCGGCCCGATCTTCGCCTGAGCTGCGACGGCCGCCTGCCCGCCGGGCGGCCTCATCGTCGCCTCGGCTGCGACGGCCGCGGGGCCGCCGCTCAGCCGAACCAGGTCATCGCCTGCCCGTGCGGGCGGGTCCAGGCCAGCGGGCGGCCGTCGAGCGCCAGCACGTTGTGCAGCTTCTCGTCCGGCGCGCGGGGGAGACCGGGATGACCGATCACGCCGGCGTTCTCGTTCGAGATCCAGTGGGCGGGCATGTCGCGTACGAGGGAGACGAAGGCCTGCCGCCGCGCAGCCGGCACCTGATAGAGCACCGAGGTGTGGAAGACGACCAGCGTGGCGCCCGTGGGCGCCCGGGCGGCGAGAGCCGGAAGGTCGTCGACCAGGTCGCCGCGCAGCAGCAGCGGCGGATCGGCGGCCGCGATGCGGGTCGCCGCGCGTAGCCGGGCCCGGCGGTGATCGTGTTCCGGCCAGATCAGCGCCTCCAGCCAGGCCCGGTCGGCCGGGTCCGTGACGTCGAGCGGGTTGAGGTCGATCCCGGCCCGCCAGACCACGTGCGGCCGGGTCGTCGGCGGGACGAGGCCGGACGCGTCGCAGGACAGCAGCGGCTCGCCGTTGCCCAGCTGGTGATCGCCGTAGCGGTACGAATAGCGGTCCGGGAACAGGTTCAGGCCCGCGGACGCGCCCACCTCGAGCAGCGCCAGCGGTTGCGGCAGGGCGGCCAGCACCGGCAGCAGCAGCGCACAGCGGCCGGCCTCGTTCGTCTGGGTCGCCCGGGACCGCAGGTGCGGTTCGATCCGGTCCCAGTTCGCCACGATCCAACCGGTGTCGTCGAGCGGGCCGCCGAGCAGGCGCACGACGGCGAACAGCAGATTCGGCTGGCGTCTGGGCTCGGGCAGCGTGTCCAGGAGGGCGAGAAGGCGATCATCGCGGGAGACGGCGCGCGACAGACGCTCGTACGTGGGAGATTCGGTGTGTGCCTCGCGGGCGGCGAACTCGGCGTAGGTGAGCGTGGTGACCGACATCCCGGCATGATCCCGCGGGCGCCCGGGTAGCGAACACCCCATGAAGGCGATAGCGCTGGACGAGCACGGCGACGCGAACGTGCTGAAGCTGGTGGAACTGCCCGACCCGCCGGTCGGCCCGGACACGGTCCGGATCCGGGTGAAGGCCGCCGGGGTGAACCCGGTCGACGCGAAGATCCGGGCCGGCTTCCTGGCCGGCGCCTTCCCGCACCAGTTCCCGCTGATCCCGGGCTGGGACGTCGCCGGCGTGGTCGAGGACGTCGGTCCGGCGGTGACCCGCTTCGCGCCGGGCGACGAGGTCATGGCGTACGCCCGCAAGGACACGGTGCAGGCGGGAACGTACGCGGAGCTGGTCAGCGTGACCGAGACGGTGACCGCGCCCAAGACGCCGGCGTTGACCTTCACCGAGGCCGGTGGTCTGCCGCTCGCGGGGCTGACGGCGTTGCAGGCGCTGATGGCGGGCGACGTGAGCCACGGCGACGTGGTCCTGGTGCACGCGGCGGCCGGTGGGGTGGGGCATCTGGCGGTGCAGCTGGCCCGGGCGCTCGGCGCGACCCGCGTGATCGGCACGGCGTCGGCCGGCAACCACGACTTCCTGCGCAGCCTCGGCGCCGAGCCGATCGAGTACGGCGACGACCTGCCGTCGCGCCTGGCGAGTCTGGTCGGCGGCGACGGCCGGGTGGACGCGGCGGTCGACCTCATCGGCGGGGATGCGCTGAAGCAGTCGCCGTCGCTGGTGCGGCATCCGGCGCGGGTCGTGTCGGTGGTCGACCCGGCCGTGAAGGACCGGGGCGGCCGTTACGTCTTCGTCCGCCCGGACGGCGCGATGCTGACCCGCCTGGGTGAGCTGGCGACGCGCGGGCGGCTGCGGGTGGAGGTGGCCCGGGAGATCCCGTTGGCGCAGGCGGCGGAGGCGCAGCGGGTGGTCGAGGAGGGCCACGTCCGCGGCAAGGTGGTGCTCACCGTCTGAGCCGGCCGGCGCTACCGCAGCTGGTCGCGGCGCCGGGTCAGGTAGGCGGTCTCGGCCGTGTTGCCGGCCAGCTCGATGGCCTTGTCGTAGGCCGCGCGCGACTGCCGGCCGCGGCCCAGCCGGCGCAGCAGCGCGGCGCGAGCCGCGTGGTACGCGTGGTAGCCGGCCAGCTTCTCCTCGAGACGGTCGATCGCGGCCAGCGCCACCTCCGGGCCGTCGAGCTCGGCGACCGCGATGGCCCGGTTCAGTGCGACGATCGGCGAGGGGTCGAGGCGGACGAGCTGGTCGTAGAGCGCGACGACCTGCGACCAGTCGGTGTCACGCACGTCGCGGGCCGAGGTGTGTACGGCGTTGATCGCGGCCAGGATCTGATAGCGACCCGGCGCCACCCCGGCGGCCAGCCGCTCGCGCACCAGCCGGTGGCCCTCGGCGATCAGCGCCGGGTCCCACGCTCCACGGTCCTGCTCGTCCAGGGTGACCAGTTCGCCGGTCGCCGAGACACGGGCCGCGCGGCGCGCCTCGGTGAGCAGCATCAGCGCCAGCAGCCCGGCCACCTCCCCGTCCTGCGGCAGCAGGGCACGGATCAGCCGGGTGAGCCGGATCGCCTCGGCGGTCAGGTCGTGCCGCACCGGATCGGTGCCGGCCCCGGTGGCCAGGTAGCCCTCGTTGAAGACGAGGAACAGCACGGACAGCACGCCCGAGACGCGGGCCGGAAGGTCCTCCGCGGCCGGCACCCGATACGGGATCCGATTCGCCTTGATCTTGGCCTTCGCCCGGGTGATCCGCTGCCCGACGGTGTTCTCCTGCACCAGGAAGGCGCGGGCGATCTCGGGCACGGTCAGCCCGCCGACCAGGCGCAGCGTCAGCGCCACCCGGGCCTCCATCGCGAGCGCCGGGTGACAGCAGGTGAAGATCAGCCGTAGCCGCTCGTCGTCGATGACGCCGGGAAGCTCGGGCGGTTCGTCGTACCACATCTGAGCCTCCCTCTGTTTGTCGTCGCGCTTGCTCTCCCGCCGGATCCGGTCGATGGCCTTGCGGTTCGCGGTGGTGGTCAGCCAGGCGCCGGGGTTGGGCGGCACGCCGTCGGCCGGCCATCGCTCCACGGCGGTCGCGAACGCCTCGGCCGCCGCCTCCTCGGCGGTGTCGAGGTCACCGAAACGTCTGGTCAGGGCGGCGACCACCCGCGCCCACTCCTCGTGGTGGGCCCGGGTGATCGCCTCCGGCACATCGACGACGCTCACAGGAACGGCCGCACCTCGACCTTGCGATTGCAGGCCTTCGATCCCGCGGAGGCCAGCTTGAGCGCCACGTCGAGGTCCGGCGCCTCGATGACCCAGAAGCCGGCGAGGTACTCCTTCGACTCCACGAACGGCCCGTCGCTGAACAGCGGCTCGTCGCCCCGGTTGTCGACCACGGTGGCCGTGCCGGGCGAGGTGAGGCCGCCGGCGAACACCCAGTGCCCGCCGGCCTGGAGGCCCTCGTTGAACGCGTCGATGGCGTCCATCTCGTCCGGGGTGGCCGAGTTGGTCCTGGTGTCGATCACGGAGAACAGATATTGCATCGCGGTTCCTCTCCCGTTCGTCGTGGCTTGCCTCCCGGGCCCCTCTTCGTCTCAGCCACGAACAGCGCCACCCGGATCCGACGGCGCCGGGAGGATTCTTCCGGAAATCCGGCGCCTCAGCGGGTTCGCACGGCCGCCGCCGCGCTGGCGATCACGGCCGCGGCGGCCACGGCGGTGGTCCAGGTCAACGGCTCCGACAGCAGCACCGTGGCCCACCCGATCGTGAAGACCGGCTGGATCAGCTGGATCTGGCTCACCCGGGACATCGGGCCGATCGCCAGGCCGCGGTACCAGGCGACGAAACCCAGGAACATGCTCACCGCGGCGAGATAGGCGAAGGACCCCCACTCGGCGGGCGTCGCCGCCGGGACGCCGCGCGAGAGCGACACCACCGTCAGGACGGTCATCGGCGGAGCGCTGACGATCAACGCCCACGAGATGGTCTGCCACGAACCCAGCGTGCGGGAGAGCAGCCCGCCTTCGGCGTAACCGACCGCGGCGGCCAGGACGGCGCCGAACAGGAACAGGTCGGAGCGGTGGAAGTGGCCGAGGCCGCCGCCCTGCACCGAGGCGAACAGGACGGCCACGCCCGCGCCCACCGCGGCGGTCGCCCAGAACGCGACCGGCGGGTGTTCGCGGCCGCGCAGCACGGCCAGGACCGCGGTGGCCGCGGGCAGCAACGCGATGACCACGGCGCCGTGACTGGCGGGGACGGTCGTCAAGGCGTAGGTGGTCAGCAACGGGAAGCCGAACACCACGCCGAGGGCGACGACGATCAGCCGCGGCCACTGCCGGCCGCGCGGCAACGGCTGGCCGGTCACGACCAGGGCGATGCCGGCCAGCAGCGCGGCCACCACGGCCCGGCCGGCGGCGATGAACAGCGGGTCCAGGCCGCCGACGGCGACCCGAGTGAACGGAACGGTGAACGAGAACGCCAGGACACCGATGAGACCCCAGCCCAGGCCGGATAGCGCGGTGCGGGAGTCGGCGATAGCGCTACTCTCTTGCTTCATGTCAGACGATAGCAGTGCGCGGATCGTCCAAGCGATCACGGAGTGGCTGGCCACGGCGGCCCCGGGCGCTCGGCTGCCCACCACGAGGCAGTTGGTGGCGGCGCACAACGCCAGCCCGGTCACCGTGCAGAAGGCGCTTCGCGCGCTGGCCGGCCAGGGGCTGATCGAGGCGCGCCCCGGCGTCGGCACCTTCGCCCCGGCCACGCGCGCGAAGCGGCCCAGCGATCACGGCTGGCAGATCGCCGCGCTCGGGCCGATGGACGCACCGGTGGACGGCACGCTCCGGATGGTGCCGAACGACGTCGTCGCGCTCCACTCGGGATACCCGGATCGCACGCTGCTGCCCGAGCGTCTCGTCCGGGCGGCCCTGGCCCGGGCCTCCAGAGGCGACATCTCCCGTACGCCGCCGGCCGGCCACCCGGAGCTTCAGGCCTGGTTCGCCGCACAACTCGGCACCGCCACCGCCGCCGACGTGGTCATCACCCCGGGCAGTCAGAGCGGCCTGATCTCGATCTTCCGCGCGCTGCGCAGCCGTCCGCTGCTGATCGAGTCGCCCACCTACTGGGGTGCCATCCTCGCCGCCCGCCGGGCCGGCGCCCACCTGGTCCCGGTGGCCTCGGGTCCCGGCGGTCCCGACCCCGGCGAGGTGGCCCGGGCGTTCGCCGAGACCGGGGCCCGCGCCTTCTACGCGCAGCCGCACTTCGCCAACCCGACCGGCGCGCGCTGGGACGCCGGCCGCACCCTGGCGATCGCCCGGGACCACGGCGCCTTCCTGATCGAGGACGACTGGGCGCACGACTTCGGCATCGACGCGGAGGTCAGCCCGATCGCCGCCCGCGACGACACCGGCCACGTCGTCTACCTGCGGTCGCTCACCAAGAGTGTGTCGCCCGCGCTGCGCGTCGCCGCGGTGATCGCCCGCGGCCCGATCCGCGACCGCATCCTGGCCGACCGCACCGTGGAGTCCCTCTACGTCAGCGGCGTCCTGCAGTCGGCCGCGCTGGACGTCGTCACCCAGCCGGCCTGGCAGAGCCACCTGCGTTCGCTGCGCCGCGAACTGCGGGCCCGCCGCGACCTGATGCTCGACAGTCTGCGCCGGCACGCCCCCGCCGCGGAGGTGACCGCGGTCCCGGCCGGCGGTCTGCACCTGTGGCTGCGGCTGCCGGACGGCACCGACGTCGACCGGGTGGTCCGGGCGTGCGAGGACGAGGGCGTGCTGGTCGCGGGCGGGACGATGTGGTTCCCGTCCGAGCCGTCCGGCCCGTACGTGCGCCTCACCTATTCCGGCCCGGACCCGGCGGCCTTCCCGCGTGCGGCGGGGGTGCTGGGCCGGGCGATCGACGGTCAGCGCATCTGACCCGCCGCGAGCCCGCTCTGCACCTGCCGATGGAACGCCAGGTATCCGATCAGCACGGGCAGCATCGCGATCGTCATGCCGGCGAACAGGCCGGAGAAGTCGCCGCGATAGCCCTCGTTCACCGCCAGCGCGGTCAATCCCTGGGCCAGCACCCATTTCCGCTCGGCGCCCTCGCCCTGCATGAGCACGATCGGCAGCACGTACTGGTTCCACTGGAACAGGAAGTTGAAGATCCCGACGCTGACCAGACCCGGCCGGGCCATCGGCAGCATCACCCGGAAGAACAGCCGGAAATGGCCGCACCCGTCCACCATGGCGGCCTCCGCGACCGAGGTGGGCAGGGTGCGGAAGAACGCGGTCAGGAAGAAGACCGTGAACGGCAGCGAGTACGCCGCGTACACGAAGATGAGGCCGCCCAGCGTGCCGAGCAGGCCGAGATTGCGCACCACGAAGAACAGCGGCACCAGCGCGAGGAAGACCGGGAACATCATGCCGCCGACGAAGGCGAAGTAGACGATGCGCCGGCCGCGGAACTGATAACGGGCCAGCACGTACGCGGCCATCGAGCCGAACAGCATGGTCAGCACCAGCGCGCCGGTGACGACGATCGCGCTGTTCAGGAAGTACCGTCCGATGTGGGCCTCACCCCAGGCGCGGGCCCAGTTCTCGAAGCGCAGCGAGGACGGCAGCCCCCACGGGTCGGTGAGGATCTCGGTGTCGCTCTTGAACGAGCTCAGCACCGCCCAGGCCAGCGGCAGCGTGGTCAGCAGCGCCCAGCCGATCAGGAACGCGTGGGACAGCACCGGGCTGCGGCCCGAGCGTGGCTCCGCGGCGGTCACCGTGGTCTCGGTGCGCCGGGTCGTGGTCATCACCGCCATCTACAGCTCCACCCGCTCACGCCGGGTCACCCGGAGGAAGACCGCGGCCACCGACAGCGTGAGGAAGAACATCGCCACTCCGATCGCCGACGCGTAACCGAACTGCGCGTCGGTGAACGCCGTCTTGTAGAGCCGTAGCCCCACCACGTCGGAGGAGAAGCCGGGACCGCCGTCGGTGACGATCTGCGTCACCGCGAAGCCGTCGATCGCGATGATGGCCAGGTACACCCAGGCGACCTGGATGGTGTCCCAGATCAGCGGCACGGTCACCCGGAACAGGGTGACGGCCCGCCCGGCGCCGTCGAGCAGCGCCGCCTCGTAGATGTCCCGCGGAATCGACTGCATGGCCGCGCTGAACAGCACCACGTAGAAGCCGACGTTGCTCCACAGCAGCACCATCGCGATGCACCAGAACGAGAACCGCGGATCGCCCAGCCACGGCCTGGCCAGCCCGTCCAGCCCGATCCCGCGGAGCGCGCCGTTGATCAGGCCGCTGTTCGGCGCGTACATCTCCTTCCACAGCACCCCGATGATCGCCACCGAGAGCACCTGCGGGAAGAAGTACACGACACGATAGAAGCCAGCTCCCCGTACGCCGTGCACCCCCACCCGGTCGCGACGGCCCCCGACACTGATCATCGAGGCGAAGAACAGGCCGAGCAGGATCGTCGCCACCGGCAGCAGGACCAGCAGCAGACCGTTGTGCCGCAACGCGTTCCAGAAGTATCCGTCGCCGAGCAGCCGCCGGAAGTTGTCCAGGCCGACGTACTCGAAGTCGGGGGTGAGCCCGCCCCAGTCGGTGCCGGAGATCTGGAACGCCTGCGCGTACGGCGACACCACGAAGATGCCGTACAGCAGCAGCGGCGGGATCAGGAAGGCGGCGATGAACAACCGCTTGCCGCGCACCGTCAGACCCGCTTGTACTTCTTGATCGACGAGTCCTTCGCGATCGAGTCGGCGGCCTGCTGGCACTTGTCGACCCACTGGGCCGCGTTGATGCGACCGGCGAACATGTCGGCGCAGGCCGCGTCCACCAGTGTGCGTTCGAGCTTGCGATAGAACGAGTTGTAGAGCCAGTTGAACGTGTTCTGCCCGGCCGCGTCGATCATCTTGGTGACCGAGGTGAGCCCGGGCGGCAGCTCGATGCCGTCGCTCGCGCCGGCCACCGCGGTGAGGCTCGCGACCTTGCGGGTGAAGTCGGCCGCGCCCCTCTTGGAGAGCATCACCCGCAGGTATTCCAGGCCGCCGCGAACGTTCTTCGCCTTGGCCGGCACGATGAACGGCTCGCTGCCGGTGCCGCGGAACGCCTCGAACGGCAGCTTGTCACCGGTGGTGAGGCTCGGGGTGGGAGCGACCGTCATCCGGAAGTCCGGCGGTGTGACCGCCTTCTGCTCGTTCTCCAGCCACGACCCGCAGGAGATGAACGCCGCCTTGCCCCGGCACCACTCGGTCTGCGACTGGATGTGATCCATGCCGGCGGCCCCCGGCTGCAGGAACTTGTCCGCCACGAGCTGGTAGTACGCGTCGGCGGCGGTCCGCACCGCATCGTGCTTCCACGCGTTCGGTTCCAGGTTGTCGATCGCCTTGAGCACCTCGACGCCGCCCAGCTTCGCGGCCGCGGCCAGGATCGGCCAGCTCATGTACCGGGAGTGCTTGCCCTGGTAGGTCCAGGGGGAGATGCCGCTCGCCTTGATCTGCCTGCAGAGGGCGATCATCGCGTCCCAGGTCTTCGGGTACTCCCAGCCGCGGGCCTCGAAGAGCTTCTGCGAATACCAGATGCCGTACGCCGAGTAGGCGTAGTTGAGCACCAGCACCTTCCCGTCGTACGAGCCGACGTCCACGATGCCCGGCAGCAGCGTCTCCCTGACGGTCTTGCCCGGCACGTCCAGGCTCGGCGCGTTCAGCAGGTCGCTCAGATCGGTCAGCGCGCCCTGCGACACCAGCCCGTTGAAGTCGATCTGGCTGCTGCCGGAGTTGTCGATGACGTCCGGCGGGTCACCGGCCACGAACCGGGGCTGCAACGTCTCGGCGATCTGCTGGGTGGCCGAGTGCTTGATCTGCGCCTTGGGGTGCCGTTCGGCGTACATCGCCTCGTGCGCCTTGGCGTAGTCCTCGCCGAAGCCGCCGTTGAAGATCACCACCTCCAGCGGCGCGTCCTGTTTCACGCCCAGCGGGTTGGCGGCACTGGTGTCGCCCTTGGCGCTCTCGTCGCCGCTGCCGCCGCCGGTCGCGCATCCGCTGAGCGCACCCGTGCCGACCGCGGCGCCGACCGCCGCGGCGCCCTGAAGCAGTCCGCGCCGGCTGATCGCATGTGCCATGTCTTGCCTCCGCGTATGGGTCATGAATTCGAGAGGGTCCAGCCGTCGGTGGTGATGGCCGGCGTGCCGGAGCCGGTGACACGGACGCGGCCGAGATAGACGCCGCGTCCCTGGGCACTGGCGTCGGTCGTGTACCGCCAGCGCAGGTGGGTGGTGCCGGGCGGGACCACGGCGGTGACCCGCCACCAGTGCCGGCCGCCGTAGCCGGTGAGACTGCCGTCGCTGGTGAACGCGTCCCGGCCGGCGCGCAGGCTCATCGGCAACGGGCGCCAGGTGACGCCGCCGTCGATCGAGGTGTCGGCGTGCAGCGTGTCGTAGCGCGGCTCGGTGTCGTACCAGAGCGGGAAGGAAGCCGTCGCCCCGGAGAGCGCGGGCCGCGGCAGCGCGGCGGTCAGCGTCACGGTCGAGCCGTCCCGCCGGTCGGCGCGCCAGCCCCGGCCGACCGGCAGCGCGTCGGCGAACGTGCGGGCGAGCGCGCGCCTCGCGACGGTGTTCGTGCCCCAGTTCCGGTCGGGGTGGACACGGTTGCTGAGCACGACCAGGAACGAGTGCGCGATCGGGTCGATCACCACGGACGTCCCGGTGAAGCCGGTGTGCCCGAAGGTGACCGGCGACGCCATGGCGTCCATGTAGGAGTGCTTGCCCAGCTCGAAGCCGAGACCACGGTCGCTGTCCGGGAAGCGGTCCTCCAGGGCCGCGTTGTGGTTCACCAGCGCCTGGCGGACCATGGCGGCCGACAGGATGCGCGCGCCTCGGTAGGTGCCGCCGTTCAGCAGCGTCTGGCAGAGCACGGCCAGGTCGTCCGCCGTCGAGAAGACACCCGCGTGCCCGGCGGCGCCGCCCAGGGCCCAGGCGTTCTCGTCGTGCACCTCGCCCCAGACCAGGCCCCGGCCCGCGTATCCCTCGTACTCGGTGGCCGCGATCCGGTCCCTCGTCTCCGGTGCGGGGTTGTACCCGGTGTCGCGCATCGCGAGCGGCCCGGTGATCCCGTCGTGGACCGCCTGGGCCAGCCCCTTCCCGGTGAGCCGCTCGACCAGCACGCCGAGCGCGATCAGGCCGATGTCGGAGTAGACGTACTGCGCGCCCGGCGTCGTCCCCGCCACGACCGGGGTGGCCAGCGCCGCGGCCAGCCGCGTCTGCGGGGTGGGCTCGCTGCTCCAGAACGGCAGGAAGGCGGGCAGTCCCGAGGTGTGCGTGAGCAGGTGCCGCGCGGTGATCGCGGCCTTGCCGCCGGCCGCGAACTCGGGGACGTACGTCGCGACCGGCGCGTCCAGGTCGAGCCTGCCGGCATCGACCTGTTGCAGCAGCACGATCGTGGTGAACAGCTTCGAGATGGAGGCGAGGTCGTAGATGGTGCCGACCCGGGCCGGGATGCGCCGGCCGGGTGGGAGTTCCTCGGTGGGCGACGCGTACCGGACTGCGTCGCCGACGGCGAACCGGCTCACCACGATGCCGTTGCGCGCGGCGAGGACGACCGCCCCCGCATACGCCGGGTGGTCCGGGTGGTCGGCGGTCGGCACCAGATAGGACTCCGCGACCCCGCGCATCTCGGCGACCTTGCCGGGCAGCAGTCCGGCCTGCCAGGCCGTGCCCGGACGCAGGACGTCGTGCCGGAACTCCAGATCGCCCGGGGTGATCGCGGGCACGGAGAAGGTCATGATCAGTGCCATCACCCACTCCAACATCATCAACGCCCTTCCATGTCTGGGTTTCGAGGATGGAGGTTTCCTTCATGACTTTCAAGGGGTCCGAAGGTTATTGCCAGAAACCGGCGACCCGCGTACGTTCAGGCACCATGCGAACGCGTCCCGTCGCCGACTCGCTGACCGTTCGGGGGGCCAGCGCGCCGGCGCTTGTCACGAAACGGCTGCCCGGGAGTGTCCGGTGAAGCGCCGGGTGCTCCTCGCGGCGACCCCGGCGGCGGCCATCGGTCTGGCGGGGCACAAGCCGGGCCTGCTCCCGCGCGTCCCGGTGCGCACCGGCATGGACCGGCTCGCCGCGTCGGGCTGGGACGCGCTGCGCGGCGAGCGGATCGGAGTGATCTCCAACCCGACCGGCGTCGACCGGCGATACCGCCACCTGGTCGACCGCATGCACGCCGACGGGGTGACGATCGGCGGTGTCTTCGGTCCCGAGCACGGCTTCCGCGGGTCGGCGCAGGCCGGCGGCAGCGAGGGCACCGGCATCGACGCGCGCACCGGCCTCACCGTGTACGACGCGTACCGCGCGACCCAGGCGACGTGGGCGTCCATGTTCGAGGCGGCCGGGGTGCGCACGATCGTGTTCGACATCCAGGACGTGGGCGCGCGGTTCTACACCTACATCTGGACGCTCTACGACTCGATGGTGGCGGCCGCCCGTCTCGGCCTGCGCTATGTGGTGCTGGACCGGCCGAACCCGGTCGGTGGTACGGCGTACGGGCCGATGATGACCCCCGGCTACACGTCCGGCGTGGGCCGCAAGGAGATCGTGCAGCAGCACGGCATGACGGTGGGCGAACTGGCCCGCTTCTACAACGGCGAGCTGCTGCCCGCGGAGGCCGGCCGGGCGGTCCCGCTGGAGGTGATCGCCTGTCAGGGCTGGACCGGGCGCCTGCGGGCCGGCGACACCGACCTGCCGTGGGTGCTGCCCAGCCCGAACATGCCCACGGCGGACACGGCGATCGTCTACCCGGGCACCGGCATGTTCGAGGGTGTGGCGTCGCTGTCCGAGGGGCGCGGCACGACCCGGCCGTTCGAGCTGATCGGCGGCCCGGATTTTGACTACCACTGGTGCGACCGGGTGGCCGCGCGCGGCCTGCCGGATGTCGAGTTCCGCGAGGCATACTTCACGCCGACCTTCCACAAGTTCGCCGGCCGGGCGTGTGCCGGCATCGAGGTCAAGGTCACTGATCGGGTCGCCTTCGACCCCATCCGCACGGCGGTGGCCATGCTGGTCGAGGCACGCAAGGAACCGGCCTTCGCATGGCGCGACGACGGCGGCGCGCGTCCCTTCTGGATAGACCTGCTGACCGGGTCGCCGCGGCTGCGCACGATGATCGACGCGGGCGCCTCGCCGGACGAGGTCGTCGGCGCCTGGCACGATGAGCTGGCCGCGTTCGACGCGCGCCGCCGGCGATACCTTCTCTATCCGCGGCGGGGCGCATGACCGGTCAGCTCGGCGTGGACCTCCGGGGTCACCGGGGCGCCGGTGAGCCGGGCCAGGGCCAGGGCCGCCGCTCCCGCCGCGCCGTCCTCCGCCGCGCGCGGCGGCATGGCCCCTCGGTGGAGCAGGCCGTCGCGGACCGCGCGGGCGACCGGCCCGGGGGAGAGCAGCACCGATCCGGCCAGGACCACCGCCTGCGCCTCTCCCGGCTCGACCGTGTCGAAGGCGCGCAGCAGCTTGGCGGCCGCCGCCGAGGTGATGCCGAGCGCGACGGCGTCACCGGCCGCCGCGGCCTCGCTCACCGCGGGGGCGAAGCGGCCCAGCTCGGCGGGCGGCCGGGCGAAGGCGGCGGCCAGCAATGCCTGAGCAGTGCCCTCGGC
>NZ_CAKUCL010000021.1 GCF_934643405.1 uncultured Actinoplanes sp. | reverse complement strand
CGGTGGCGGCGTCCTCCCGACGTGCCTGCCGCGCGGCGAGCGCCGGGGCCACGCCGGCCGCGAGGATCAGCCCGGCGCCGAGCGCGGGCGCCGCCGAGGGTGCGAGCACCAGGGCCGCCGGCACCGCGATGCCGGCCGTCACCGCCGTGGCGAGCAGCGGGAGGCGTCCGCGCAGCAGCCCGTCCACCTGCGCGTCCACGTCGTCGACCACGCGGGTCAGCAGGTCACCGCGCCGCCGCAGCCGTGCGCCCGGCACCCTCGGGACGAGCGCTGCGTAAATCCGGGCCCGCCGGGTTCCCAGCCGCGAGAAGGCGACGTCGTGCGAGACGAGCCGCTCGAGATAGCGCAGCAGCGGCCGCGCGACGGCGCTGCCGCGCACCAGCACGACCGCTGTGGAGAGGGTGAGCACCGGTGGCAGGCTCGCGGCGCGGACCAGGAGCCAGGCGGCGGCGCCGGTGAGCACGATGCCGGCCAGCGCGGAGGCGCTGCCGAGGGCAACGGCCACCCACGGCCGGGCGAGGCGGGACCGGCGCACAGGTCCCGAGGCGGCGCTCGGGAAGGCGGTGCCGGCGAACGGGCCGGTGCCGCTCGCGGGCGCCGCGGTCGCGGCCGGGGGAGGGGTGATCCGGACGACGCGGTCGGCGGCGGCCAGCAGCGCCGGGCGGTGGGCGACGACCAGGACCGCGCTGCCCGACTCGGCGGCCGTGCGCAGGCGGGTGATGACCAGCTTCTCGGTGGCGGCGTCCAGGTGGGCGGTCGGCTCGTCGAGCAGCAGGGTCGCCGGCTCGCGGCCGGCGCGGTGCAGCAGGGCGGCGAGCGCCAGCCGGTGCCGCTGACCGGCCGAGACACCCGCGCCGCGCTCGCCCAGCGGTGTCGTGGCGCTCAGGTCCGTGCCGAGGCCGACCGTCCGCAGGGACTCCTCGATCTCGGCGGCCGGTGTGTCCGGCGCGAAGAGGTCGGCGACGATGCGGGCGTGCGGCAGTGTCGGGTTCTGCGGCAGGTAGTGCGGCGCGTGCGCCGAGAACGAGCCGCCGGCGGCCGGCTGGATGCCGGCGAGGACTCGCAGCGCGGTGGTCTTGCCCGCGCCCGAGGGCCCGCGCAGCGCCACGATCTCCCCGCCGCGCACCGCCAGCTCGGGCAACCGCAGGGCGTCGGCCGTCGCCCCCGGGTAGCGCGCACGAAGCCCGGACGCGCTGACGCCCGCCCCCGTGCTTGCCGGTGAGGGCACCGTGGAGACGGGCACGGGTGCGAGGATTTCCGCCACGTCGGCGATCACCGCGCCGGCGTCCGCCGCGGCGTGATATCTCGCGGCCATCTCGCGCAGCGGGCGGTATGCCTCCGGGGCCAGCAGGATGACCAGCAGCGCCGGGCCTAGGCCGAGGTCGCCGGCCGCGACCCGCAAGCCGGCCTCGACCGCGATCAGGCCGACCGACAACGTCCCGACCAGGTCCAGCGCGGTCGACGAGAGGAACGCCACGCGCAGCACGCGCAGCGTCGCCGACCGGTGCCGGTCGGTCAGCTCGGCGATGGTCGTCGTCTGGCGGGCCGCCCGGCCGAAGATCCGCAGCGTCGGCAGGCCCCGCACCACGTCGAGGAAGTGGCCGGCCAGGCGGGCGTCCGCCGCCCACCGCTGCTTCGCCCGGGCCTGCGTCGCCCAGCCGATCAGCGCGCCCAGCACCGGGATCAACGGCAGCGTGACCAGTGTGATCACCGCCGACGCCGGGTCCACCAGGGCGATCGCGATCACCACCGCCGGGGGCAGCGTCACGCCCAGGATCAGCGACGGTAGGTATCCGCCGAACCACGGCCGCAGCGCGTCCAACCCGGACGTCAGCGTCGCGGTCAACCGGCCCGAGCCGAAACTCGCCACCCAGGCCGGCCCGCGCCGCACGACCGCGCGCAGCATCTTGCCGCGCAGCTCGCCGGTGACCCGGGCGGCGGTGCGCCGGGCGACCACCTGCTCGGCCCACGACAGCCCGGCCCGGGCGGCGAAGGCGCCGGCCAGGAGCGCGACCGCCCAGCCGTGCCGGCCCACCACGATCGCGGTGAGGGCCACGGCCACGGCCAGCGTCGCGCCCGCCTGGCCGGCGCCCAGCAGCGCCAGCAGGGCGACGCCGCCACGGCTGCTGCGGGCGTGACGCAGCAGCCGCGGATCCACCGGCCCCCGGCTCACGACGGCACCCGCTCGCTGGCCACCCGCCGGCGGAAGATCCAGTACGAGAAGACCTGGTACGCCACGACGCCGGGCAGCACGACCAGGCCGACCCCGGTGAGCAGGCGCAGCGCCGACGGGGTCGCCGCGGCGCCGGTCATGGTCAGCGACCAGGCCGGGTCGAGGGTGCTGGGCAACACCACCGAGCCGTTGGCCGTGAACACCGCCACCACCGCGCCGGCCACCCCGAGCGCGGTCGCCCCGAACGCCCAGCCCTCGCGGCCCATCCGGGCCAGCGTCGCGACGGCGAAGGTGACGACCGCGGCGGCCAGCACCACCTTGCTGGTCAGCGCGATCCCCGCCACCAGCAGAACCACCGAGCCGCCGATGCCGAGCCCGCGGGCCAGCGCCCGCGCCCGCCGCCGCACCGGGCCGGTCGTGCGCAGCGACAGGAAGGTCGCGCCCAGCAGGGCCGCGGCGAACAGCGCGGCCACGGCGCCGAGCGCCGCCGTCCACGAGGCCACCGGGGACAGGGTCCGGGTGAGGCCGCCGCCGATCACCGAGCCGTCCGGGTCCAGGGCCAGGCCGCGGACGAAGACCGCGAGCAGCGCGCCCCAGATCATCACGATCCCGGCCGAGCTCACCGCCAGCGCCAGGTCGGCCCGGCGACGCCACCGGACCCCGTCGCCCTTGCCGCGGAACTCCAGCGCCACACCCCGTACGGCAAGCAGGAGAAGCAGACCCGCGACCGGGAGGTAAAGGCCGGAGAGCAATGCGGCATACCAGCCGGGGAAGGCCGCGAAGGTCGCGCCGATCGCGGCGACCAGCCACACCTCGTTGCCGTCCCAGAACGGGCCGATCGTGCGGACCGCCGCGCCGCGCTCGTGGTCGTCGCGGCCGATCAGGGGGCCGAGCAGGCCGACGCCGAAGTCGAAGCCCTCCAGCACGAAGAACAGCACCCAGGCGAGAACGACGACCGAGAACCAGAAGGTGATCATCAAAGCCCCTCAGTAGACGGGAGCGGGTTCGGGGGAGGCCGACGGCGAGGGCGCCGGCGCGAGCGGCTGGGCGCTGAGGTGACGGACCAGGCGAAGCCACACCACGGCCAGCACGCCGTAGACGACGGTGAAGCCGGCCAGCGACGCGATCACCTCGCCGGAGGTCAGCCCGGGGGAGATGCCGTCGGCGACCTTGGAGATGCCGAACGCGATCCACGGCTGCCGCGCGGTCTCGGTGAAGATCCAGCCGAGCGAGTTCGCGGCGGTGGGCAGCAGCGGGATCAGCGGCAGCCACCGGGTCAGCCAGCGCGGCGCGGTGCCGCCCTTGCGGGTGCGCCAGAGGTAGAAGCCGGCGACGACCGCCGCGAAGACGCCGATGCCGATCATCGCGCGGAAGGTCCAGAAGGCGACCGGGATCATCGGGACGTAGGAGCCGGGTCCGTACGTCGCCGCGTACTGCGCCTGGAGATCGTCGATGCCCTGGACGGTGGCCGTCGGGTTGCCCTTGGCCAGGATGGACAGCAGCCAGGGGATGTCCAGCGAGAACGAGGGCAGCGGCGGCCCGCTCGTGAAGACCGAGAACGGCGCTCCCTTGGTGGTCTCGTAGAGCGCCTCGGCCGCGGCCATCTTCATCGGCTGCACCTCGGTGATGACCTTGCCGAGGTGGTCGCCGGTGAGCGCGGTCATCGCCCCGCCGGCCACCGTGATCCAGGCGCCGAGGCGGGCCAGCACCCGGAAGGACGGGTCCGCGGCGAGCCGCCACACGGCGATGCCCAGCAGCAGCGCCCCACCCACCATCGCCGCCCCGGACAGCGTGTGCGGGAACGCCGCCAGGTTCACCTTGTTGGTCAGCAGCTCGGTGAACGAGGTGAGCCGGGCGCGTCCGGTGGTGGGATCCACGGCGTACGCAACCGGGTTCTGCATGAAGGAGTTGCCGGCCAGGATGATGAAGGCCGAGGCCATCGTGCCGGCGGCGACGATGACGATGGTGGCCGTGTGCAGCAGGCGCGGAAGGCGGTCCCAGCCGAAGTACCACAGCCCGAGGAACGTGGCCTCCAGGAAGAAGGCGAGCATGCCCTCGATGGCCAGCGTCGGCCCGAAGACGTCGCCGTAGAACTTGGCGAAGCCGCTCCACGCCATGCCGAACTGGAACTCCTGCACCAGGCCGGTCACCACACCCACCGCGAAGGTGACGATCAGCAGCTTGCCGACGAACTTGGTCAGATGCAGGTATTGCTCCTTCTTCGTGCGCAGCCAGGCGATCTGCAGACCGGCCGCGACGGCCGCCAGCGCGATCGACATCGGCACGAAGAAGTAGTGGTAGATCGTGACCACCGCGAATTGCAGGCGGGTCAGGTCGAGCACGTCCATACTTGCCCCCGGGGATGTAATACGACGCTCTGTAGTAGATACTACGCGGCGTAGTACGACGCCGTGCAGTAGAGTGGGTCACATGGCTCTGGGGGACCTCGAACGCGAGGTCATGACGCAGTTGTGGGAGTCGGGCGAGTCGCTGACCGTCCGGCAGGTGCACGAGCGGCTGAACCGCGATCGCGACCTGGCGTACACCACCGTGATGACCGTGCTCGACCGGCTCGCGAAGAAGGGCGTGGTCACCCGCGAGAAGGAGGACCGCGCCTATCGCTACGCCCCGGCGCAGACCCGCGAGGAGATGACCGCCGCCGTCATGCTCGACGCGCTCAGCTCCAGTCCCGACCAGGACGCCGCCCTGGCGTACTTCGTCGGGCAACTACCGCCGGACGCGCTGGCGGCCGTGATCGAGGCCGCGTCGAAGAACGTGAGATGACCGCGCTGCTGCTCGGGGCGTACGGGCTGATCCTCTCGCTCGTCGTGCCGGGTCCCCTCGCGAAGGCCCACTGGCCCGACCGCGCCCCGATCGCCGCGATCCTGCTCTGGCAGGCCATCACGCTGGCCTCGGTGCTCTCCGCGCTCGGCGTCGTGCTCGCCGCGCCGGAGGAGCTCACCCGGGCCTTCGGCTCCGGCAAACCGGTCACCGCCGCGGCGCTCGTCGGGGCTCTGGCGGTGGCCGCCCTGGTCGTCCTGCGCCTGCTCGTCTCCCTGTACGGCGTGAGCCGCCGGTCCAGGGCGAGAAGGGAACGCCACCGGACGCTGGTCGACCTGCTCGACCGCGCCGAGAAGAGCCGCGAGATCGGCCCCGAGCACCTGCGCGTGCTGGACGGCGCCCTGCCGCTGGCCTACTGCGTGCCCGGCCGCGAGCCGCGGGTCGTCCTCAGTGGCGGGGCGCTCGAGGTGCTCGACCGCGCGCAGGTCGACGCGGTCGTCGCGCACGAGCAGATCCACCTGCGGCACCGGCACGACGTGGTGATGGAGTCGTTCACCGCCTTCTACCGGGCCGTGCCCCGCCCGCTGCGCAGCCGCAAGCCGCTCGACGCCGTGCACCTGCTGCTGGAGATGGTGGCCGACGACGGCGCGCTGCGGCGCACCGGGCCGGCGCCGCTGCGGGCCGCGCTGCAACGGCTGGGCGACGCCCTCCCGCTGGCCGAGGAGGTCGCGTCCCCGGCGGCCGGGGATGTCGCGCCGACGGGTGACGCGCGCCGCCGGCGGGTCGACCGGCTGTCGTTGTCGCACACCGCGTCCGTCGGCCGGACCACCCTCGCGGGGGCTCTCGCGATAGCGATCCTGGTGTTACCCACCGTCATATTGGTCGTCCCATGGCTCGACAAAGCGCTCAACGCGTGGCCTTTTCAGTGACCGTCCGTGATCTGCGGCATGCAAGCAGTTTCCCCTTCGCGTCGGCTTCAGTTATCGCCTTGATCGGGAGTACGGTGTTCCCCGGTCCGGCAGCCCCCCGTCGTCCAACCCGGCCGATCTGACGGACCTCCGCCTAATCGCCGCGTGCGGGCGAACCGGGGACCCGAGTAGTTGGGGTGAAGCCGCGCAGTACGGCGGCCGGGCGCGCTTCCCGTCCGAACCCGTCAGCTAACCCGGTCGGCGGCCTGACGGAAGAAAGGACAACGCACCTAACGTGAAACGGATTGGGGCGCGTCGCGCCGCAGTTCTGCGCAGTCTGGCCTGCGCAATCGCCGCGGTCGGGATCGTTCTCACCGGACCGGCCGTCGCGTTCGCCGTACCCTCGCCGTCCAGCGTCGAGGCACAGATCGACAAGCAGTGGAACGAACTCGAGCCCGTCATTGAGCAGTACAACGACACGCATAACAAGCTGCTCAAGAACCAGGCTCAGCAGAAGAAGTTGAACGCCCAGATCACCCCGCTCGAGGTACAGGTGAACGTCGCCCTGTCCCAGGTGCGAGGCCTGGCCACGGACGCCTACATGCAGGGCGCGCCGAACGCGTTCAACGCCATGCTGGTGAGCGGTTCGCCCACCGGGCTGACCGACAAGCTGATGTACCTCGATCAGCTGGCCAAGCACCAGCAGCTCCAGATCGCCGGCGTTGCCGCACTTCGCGACAAGTACGCCGCCACCAAGGCGGACCTTGACGTTCTGACCAAGTCCATCGCCGCCCGCGATGCCGACCTGAGTCAGAAGAAGAAGGCGATCGAGAAGAAGATCAACGACCTTCAGAAGCTCCGGATCCAGGCGTACGGATCGGCCGATGTCAACGACGGGCCGCTGCGGCTCGGCCCGTGCCCGGTCACGTACACCAACGACCGGGGTGGCCGGGCCGCGCAGAAGGCGTGCGACCTGGTCGGCTCGCCGTACGTCTTCGGTTCCGAGGGACCGGGATCGTACGACTGCTCGGGTCTGACGAAGGTCGCCTGGGCCTCCGTGGGGGTGCATCTCGAGCACTTCACCGGAGACCAGATCGGCGAAGGGAGGTCGGTCAGCCGGAGCAGTCTGAAACCGGGTGACCTGCTCTTCTACGGAAGGCCCGTGCACCACGTCGCCATCTACATCGGTGGTGGCCTGATGGTGCACGCGCCGCACACGGGTGACCATGTGCGGATGGCCAAGATGGATTCGCCGGGCGAAATCGTGTCCTATCGCCGTCCAGGCTGATCTCTGATCGCGGAAAGGCCGTCGGGGTTCGCCCCGGCGGCCTTTTCGTTTGTGCTGCTCGCCGGCGTTTCCACCGGAGACCACGACCCCCAGGCCGGCTGCCCATGATCGAGCGCTCGGGCAACGCGGGCATAATTTCTTCTCATGAGCGACTCGCCGCTGATCGACAGCTTGACCGCCGCGGTCGAGGCCCGGCCCGACGACCTTCCGCTCCGGCTGCATCTCGCCGAGCTGCTGGTCGGCGCCGGCCGGGGCGGCGAGGCGATCGGGCACGCGGCCCAGGTGCTGGCCCGCGAGCCGGGCAACGAGGTCGCGCAGAGGTTGATGACCTCCGCACTCGGCCCTTCCGCACCGTCCGCCCCGGCCTCCGTCGACTGGGCAGCCTTCGAGGAGGATCTCGGCGACATCGTGCCGCCTCGCTTCGCCTCGGCGGGCGACGAACCGGATCCCGTACGGGGCATGCAAGACCGCGTCTTCGACATCGAGACCTCGTCCGTGACGTTGGCGGACGTCGGCGGCATGGAAGAGGTCAAGAAGCGTCTGGAGATCTCGTTCCTCGGGCCGCTGCGCAACCCCAAGCTGCGCACGCTGTTCGGCAAGAGCCTGCGCGGTGGCCTGCTCCTCTACGGCCCGCCCGGCTGCGGCAAGACGTTCCTGGCGCGCGCGGTCGCGGGGGAGATGGGCGCGTCGTTCATCTCGCTGTCCATCACCGACGTGCTGAACATGTGGGTGGGCAGCTCCGAACGCAACCTGCACGACCTGTTCGAGTCGGCCCGCGGGCACGCGCCGTGCGTGCTGTTCCTCGACGAGATCGACGCGCTGGGGCACAAGCGTAGCCAGCTGAACTCGTCCTCGATGCGCACCGTGGTGAATCAGCTGCTCACCGAGCTGGACGGGGTCGACGGCAACAACGACGGCGTCTTCGTGCTGGCCGCCACGAACGCGCCCTGGGACATCGACTCGGCGCTGCGCCGGCCCGGGCGGCTCGACCGTACGGTCCTGGTGCTCCCGCCGGACCGCCCGGCGCGCGCCGCGATCCTCCAGTACCACCTGCGCGACCGGCCGGTCGCCGGCATCGACCTCGGCCGGATCGCGGACGTGACCGACCACTACTCGGGCGCCGACCTCGCGCACGTGTGCGAGACGGCGGCCGAGTTCGCGATGCGCGACTCCATCGCCTCGGGCGAGATTCGCATGATCTCCCAGCAGGACATGCTCGCCGCCGTACGGGAGGTGCGTCCCTCCACCGACGGCTGGTTCGCGACCGCTCGCAACGTCGCGATGTTCGCCAACGAGAGCGGCGAGTACGACGACCTGGCCGCGTACCTGAAGAAGCGCAAGATGCGATGACGTTCCACGCCGCCCAGCACCTGGCAGCGCTGGGCCGGTACGAGGACGCCGAACGGGCCGCCCGCGCCGGACTGGCCACCGCGCCGCACGACGCGCCGCTGCTGGCGTTGCTGGCCTCGATCCTGCGGGCGCGGCGCTCCTACGTGCCGGCGTTGGCGGCCGCGGACGCCGCGGTGGCCGCCGGCCCGCACCTGCCCGACGGTCACCTGGAGCGGGCGGAATGCCTGATCCTGCTGGTCCGCGCGCGGGACGCGGTCGCGGCCGCCCGGGCCGCCGTGGACCTCGACCCGCAAGCCGCCACCGGGCATCTGGTGCTGGCCCGGGCGCTGGCCGCGGCGAGCGAGTTCACCCCGGCCCGCGCCGCCGCGGCGCGAGGGTTGTCGCTGGCGCCGCAATCGGTCGAGGCGCTGCTGACGGTCGCCGACGTGGCCCGGGACGCCGGTGATCACGCCGCGGCGGTGGAGGCGGCGCAGGCGGCGCTGGCCATCGCGCCGGACAACGCCTACGGCCGCTGGCTGATCGCCATGCTCGATGCCGAGCGGCTGCGGGTGCGCCGGTCGATGCGCGGGCTCAGCTCCCTGGCCCGCGACAATCCCGCCCGGCCGGACGTGATCGCCATGACGTGGCCGATCCGGGGCCTCCTGAGCGGTCTGCGCCGCGGGCTGGCCGTGGGTGGTGTCGTGGTCTGCGGGCTGGTGGTCGCCGGGTTCTACTCCCGCCTCGTCGCAGCGGTCCTGGCCGCGGTGCTGGCCGGCTTCGCGCTGCGGGTCCTGGTCCCGGCCGGCGCGCTGCCGTGGCGGTGTCTCGGCCTGCTGCCCGCGCCGATGCGCCGGGCCTCGATCGCCTCGCTGGCCACGGTCGCGGTGGCGGTGGGCGCCTTGATCGCGCACGCGGCGACCGGCCTGTGGTATCCCGCGGTGGTCGCGCTGGCCGCGGCGCCGGTTATGGCGGCACTCGGCGTGGCGGAGATGCGCGGCGCGGGGCGCGACGTCGCCGGCGAACTCCGTCGGCGGTGGCCGACCACCAGGAAGCGGCCACGCGCCCCGAAGGGGTGACTCCGCCCGCCGGGCGCTGCCCGGCACCGCCCACCGCGACGTCGTCCGCCCCGTACTGCCGGCGTCGCATCACCCTTTCCCGGCCGGTGGCGTCCGCCGACCGGTGCCGGTGGGCATGACCCTTCCCGGCCGGTGGCGTCCGCCGACCGGTGCCGGTGGGCATGACCCTTTCCGCGCCGGTGGGCATGACCCTTTCCGCGCCGGTGGGCATGACCCTTTCCGCGCCGGTGGCGTCCGCCGACCGGTGCCGGTGGGCATCACCCTTTCCCGGCCGGTGATGCCCGCCGAACGGCTCTTGACGCCGCCGACACCCTGACGTCGTTCGTGCCGTACCGCCGTACGGCCGCCGGCGGGCATCATCCCTTCACCCGGTCCGCGTCAGCAGTTGCGCAGCTCCGGCGACTGGTTCAGCAGCTGGCCTCGCGGCGACACGAAGCGCTGGTGACGCTCGCCGCCGACCGCGTCGAAGCGGAACGCGGCGACGCGGTGGCAGTTCTGGAACGCGAGCTTCGCGCCGAAGTGCCGCTCCAGGCCGCCACGGATCGCGTCGCTGGCCAGGGCACGCAGCAACTGGCCGCGCTCCGCCTCGGACGGCGGCGGCACCTCGTGCTCGGCGAAGTCGCTGTCGTCGCGCAGCGAGCCCATCACGGTGCTGACGACCTCCCAGGCGTACGGAAGGGACTCCCGGACACAGGCGACGAACTCGTCGTCGGACACTTCGCCGCGCTCGGCGACGGCCAGCAGATCCGGTGAGACGTTCAGAGACATGCGTTTCCTTTCAACAGGAGGGACCGACATGACCCATCCTGTTGGAAACGATTTCCATTATCAAGCAGCGTCACTCGTACGGAGTGCCTCGCGTGGCGCGGACGCCAGTCCCGCGTTCCACTTCTCCTCGATGCGCGCGAACCGCCACACCAGCAGCGCCACCGCCCACGTCACGACGAACAGGCCGACGATCACGAAGCCCACGTAGTTCAGATCGAGACCGCCGATCGCGGCCAGCGGACCGCGCGTGATGTCGAGGCGGTCGGTCAGGATCGAGACCAGCTCGATCGTTCCGATGATCAGGGCGACGGCGACCGACAGGCCGGTGATGGTCAGGTTGTAGTACACCTTGCGGACCGGCCGGGCGAACGCCCATCCGTACGCGAAGTTCATGAAGGCGCCGTCGATCGAGTCCAGCAGGCTCATCCCGGCCGCGAACAGCACCGGCAACGTCAGGATCGCGTACCAGGGAAGGCTGAACGCGGCGGCGCCGCCGGCCAGCACCAGCAGCGAGATCTCGGTGGCGGTGTCGAAGCCCAGCCCGAAGAGCAGCCCGATCGGGTACATCTGCCACGGCTTCGTGATCGCCTTCGTGGTGCGCGACAGCACCCGGTTGATCAGGCCACGCTTGTTCAGGTGCTGCTCGAGCTCGGCCTCGTCGAACGAGCCCTGCCGCATCCGCCGGAACACCCGGATGATGCCGAACAGCAGCACCAGGTTCACGATGCCGATCAGGTACAGGAACACGCCGGAGACGCTGACCCCGATCAGGCCGGTGATGTGCTGCAGCGTCGACGACTCGCTCTCCACCTGCCCGGCGAGCGAGCGCACCCCGAAGCCGAGCAGCAGGCACAGCCCGAACACGACGCTCGAATGCCCCAGCGAGAACCAGAATCCGACCGACAGCGGCCGCCGGGGCGACCCCATCAGCTTCCGCGTGGTGTTGTCGATCGCGGCGATGTGGTCGGCGTCGAACGCGTGGCGCATGCCCAGCGTGTACGCGGTGACCCCCAGCCCGACGCCGTAGACGCCCGCCGCACCGATCTGGTAATGCGCCGGCACGATGACGAACAGCAGCAGCCCCCATCCGACGACGTGCAGGAACAGGACGAACGCGGCCATCCCGCCGAGGGACGTCCAGTCCCGCCGGCCCAGCGGTTGCGCCATCGAGGCCCCCACCTTCTCTCGCTGCTTTCGTTATTGCCTACAGCTTGCAACAACGGGCATGGAGAAAGAAGTGAGCGCCCTCACGATCTTCGCGAAAGATCAGCGAACCGGCCGGCTCCATTCCATGGACAGGCCTCCGACGGCGCGTTCGGTGCGGATCTCCAGGGCGCTCCCGAGGATCGTGGCGCGGTCGAGCACCAGTGCGGTGTCGTCCAGGCCGTAGGTGATGCGGTCGGAGACGAACACCGGCGTCCCCTCCGGCTGCAGCAGGAAGCCCCCGGTCCGGGCGTCCAGCACGCCGGGCCGGATCACTTCGGTCGCCCGGTGCACCACCACGCCCGCATCGGCGAGCGCCGCGTAAAGCGACGTGCCGCTCAGGTCGACCCGGGCCAGCTCGGGCTCCCGCACCCAGGACAGCTGGTGCACGGCCGGCCGGCCCGCGACCAGCCGCACCCGCTCCAGCCGCAGGATGTGGTGGGCGTTGCCGAGCAGGGCGGACACCTCCGGCGGCGGCCACACGAGATCCTGGTCGAGAATCTGCGTGCTGACGGTCTGGCCCTGGGCGCGCAGGTCTTCGGCGAAGCCCCGCAACGAATCCAGCCGGTACGCCGCCCGCGGCTCCGCCACGAAGGTCCCCCGGCCGGGCTGCTGCGACAACAGGCCGTCCACCTCGAGCTGGCGCAACGCTTGACGCAGCGTCGCCAGCGTGACCCCGTAGCTGGCGCTGAGCTCCTTCTGCGGCGGCAGCGCCGACCCGGGCGGCAGGTCCCCGTCACGGATCTTTGTGCTCAGGTCACGGGCGATCACCTGATACTTCGGCGTACGCGGCGCGGTCAGCGGAAACCTCCTGGTCGAGGGCGGCTCGCAACGCCGCGACCTCGTGCCGCAGGTCATCCGGCGTGGCTCCGTCCAGCACCCTACGCATCAGGGCCGAACCCACCGCGACCCCGTCCCCGGCGCGTCCCGCCGCGGCCGCCTGGTCGGGCCCGGAGATGCCGAAGCCGATCACCACCGGCAGCCCGGTGTGCGCCCGCACCCTCGCGGCGAGCCGGCCGGCCGTCTCGGTGAGCGTCTCCCGTTCCCCGGTGGTGCCCATCCGGCTCACCGCATAGACGAACCCGCTGCTCTGCGCGGCGATCTGGGCGAGCCGATCGTCCGGCGTGACCGGGGCGGCCAGCAGGGTCAGCTCGATCCCGGCCTCGACGGCCGCGGCGCGGACGTCCTGCGCCTCGTCGACCGGGAGGTCGGGCACGATGAGGCCGCCGATGCCCGACTCGGCCAGCCGCCGGCAGAAGGCCGCCGGCCCGTGCCGGAACACCAGGTTCGCGTAGGTGAACGCGATCAGCGGCACGTGCACCCGATCGCGGATCCGTCGCAGGTCGGCGAGGATCGACGCGATGGTGACGCCGCGTGCCAGCGCCTGGTCGGAGGCGCGTTGGATCGTCACACCGTCGAGCACCGGATCGGAGAAGGGCAGCCCCACCTCGATGGCGTCGGCGCCGGCGTCCTGGAAGGCGAGCAGGTGAGACGTCCAGTCCTCGGTGACGCCACCGGTCACGTACGGAATGAGGAGCTTGCTCATGCCGCACCCCCGGCCAGCGTCGCCATGTCCTTGTCGCCCCGGCCGGAGAGGGTGAGCACCACGGTGGAGCCGCTCGGCAGGTCGGGTGTGCCGGCGGCGCGCAGCACCCAGGCCACCGCGTGCGCCGACTCCAGCGCGCAGATGATCCCCTCGGCGCGGGCCAGGCGGCCCACCGCCGCGACCACCTCGTCGTCGGTCACCGTGCGGTACTCGGCGCGGCCGATCGTGGCCAGGTGGGCGTGCTCGGGCCCGACCCCGGGATAGTCCAGGCCGGCCGCGATCGACTCGGCCTCGGCGACCTGGCCGTCCTCGTCCTGCAGCACCAGCGACCGGGCGCCGTGCACCACGCCCGGCGAGCCTCGGTTGACCGCCGCGCCTCCATACGCCTCGACGCCCACCAGCCGTGCGGCGGTGTCGGCGAACCCCGCGAACGTGCCGGCAGCGTTCGACCCACCACCCACGCAGGCCACCACGACATCCGGCACCCGGGCGCTCTGCGCGCGTGCCTCTTCGCCGATCACCCGCTGGAACTCGCGGACCATCCACGGATAGGGATGCGGGCCGCCGACCGACCCGAGCAGGAAATGTGACCGGCCCACGTCGGCCACCCAGGCCCGCATCGCCTCGTTGGTGGCGTCCTTCAAGGTGCGGCTGCCGGTGGTCACCGGAACGACCTCGGCACCCAGCGTGGTCATCCGGAAGACGTTGAGCCGCTGCCGCTCGATGTCGCGCTCGCCCATGTAGACGGTGGCGTCCAGCCCGAGCAGCGCGGCGGCCGTCGCGGTGGCGACGCCGTGCTGGCCGGCCCCCGTCTCGGCGACGAGCCTGGTCTTGCCCATCCGGCGGGCCAGCAACGCCTGCCCCAGCACGTTGTTGATCTTGTGGGACCCGGTGTGCGCCAGATCCTCCCGCTTGAGCAGCAGGGTGATGCCGAGCCGGGCCGACAGGTTGCGGGCCGGGGTGAGCGGGGTGGGCCGTCCGGCGTAGACGCTCAGCAGCTCGTCGAGCTCCTCACGGAAGGCGGGATCGGACCACGCCTCGTGGAACGCGTCATCGAGGGCGGCACAGGCCGGCACCAGCGACTCGGGGACGAACCGGCCGCCGAACTCGCCGAAGCGGCCGTGGACCGGTTCCGTCATGGATTGCAGCACGCCGACCTCCAGATGCCAGAGAACTCTCCGCCGAAGTATTGCATGTCTCGGCGGAGAGTTCTAGAACTATCGGCGTGACTTGTCTACTTCTTCGCGGCCGCCTGGTACAGCGTCTCCGGGGTGACCGCACCGGCGAAGACCCGGTTGTCGTCGGTCAGCAGCACGCTGAACAGGGATCCGGCGAGCAGGTGCCCGCTGCCCCAGGTGCCGCTGACCTTCGGCAGCATCCCGGCGATGGCGTCGAGCTGTCCGGCTTCCTTGTCCCCGGCCTTGGCCTTCGGCAGCTGCGCCTCGATCACCGACGTCCAGCCCTTGCCGGTCACCTTCGGCTCGGAGGACACCGCCGGCTTGTGCTCGGCCGCCTTCTTCTCCATCTGCTGGTGCTGCTTCTCGATGTCCTTGGCCGACGGCTCGTTCACCTTCGTGCCGGGCGGGGCGTTGAAGACGAACTGCTGAGCGTCCGGCGTCGCGAAGCTGATCTGCTGGAACGCGACCCGGACGGCCGGGTTGTTCGCGTTCTTGGCATACACGTCCACGCGCAGCGGGATGTGCTTCTGCGCGTCGATCGCCAGGCGCACCTGCCCGATCAGCGACGCCGTGTCCCGCGGGCTCAGCACCAGCTCGTACGCGTCGCGTCCGGCGACCTTCGCCGCACCGGTCGTGCTGACCACGGTGGTCGGGTCGATCGCCTGGAGCGCCGCGTCGGCCGCCTCCTGCGGGGTCGACGGCACACCGCTGTGCAGCGCCGCCGGCTTCTTGGCGGCGTCGGCCGGCAGCTTCAGGTGCGTCGCTTCCTTCTTGCTGCTGCTCCACATCCACACGTCCGGCCCGTTGCGGATCACGTCGGTCTCGCCGAGCGTGCCCATCAGGGCCAGCCGCACCTTGTCCTCACCCGCGTACCACACCCGGGCGGTGTTGCTGCCCGCCACCAGACGGGTGAGATCGGCATCGCCTTGCCCCCCGGTGACCCCCGCGATCGCTGGCAGACCGAGATCGGCACTCTGCACGACGGTGCCGGACAGGCCGTCTACCTTCGCGTTCTGAATGTCGACGAGCAGCTGAGCCGCGCTGCGATCCGGCAGCGAGGGGTCCGCGCTCGCGACGATCGTGCCGGCCGCTGCGCCACCCCCGATGATGACGACCGCCGCGGCGGACGGGACGAGCCAGCGAAGTGCTGGCCTAGACCTGAACACGGACACGATGTCCACCTCCGTTCCTGCCGACAAGAGTGCGCCATGCGCGCTGTGACCGGGCTGAGAGCCGCCCCTAGGGGAGGACCCTTCCGTGCCAAGGTAATGGGGTGCGGTTGCTGGTGGTGGAGGACGAGGCGCGGCTGGCGTCGGCGCTGCAGCGTGGTCTGCAGGCCGAGGGCTTCGCCGTGGACGTGGCCGGGGACGGTCAGGACGGGCTCGAGCTGGCCCGGCACGGCGGTTACGACGCGATGATCCTGGATGTGATGCTGCCCAGGCTCAGCGGTTACCGCGTGGTGCGGCAGCTGCGGGCGGAGCGGAACTGGGTGCCGGTGCTCATGCTGTCGGCCAAGGACGGCGAGTACGACCAGGCCGACGGCCTGGACTGCGGTGCGGACGATTACCTGACCAAACCATTTTCGTACGTCGTACTCCTCGCCCGGCTGCGCGCCCTGCTCCGCCGTGGCGCGCACGAGCGGCCGCCCGTGCTGACGTTCGGCGACCTGGAGCTCGATCCGGCCGAGCGGCGCGTCACCGTCCGCGGCGACGAGGTGGTCCTGACCGCCCGCGAGTTCGCCCTGCTCGAATACCTGATGCGTCGCCCCGGCGAGGTGGTCAGCAAGATCGAGCTGCTCGACCACGTCTGGGACGCCGCGGTGGAGACCGCACCCAACGCGGTCGAGGTCTACGTGGGTTACCTCCGCCGCAAGATCGGCCGGGACCGGCTCGAGACGGTCCGCGGCGCGGGCTACCGGCTGGCGGCGGCATAGTGTCCAGCCGCATCAGCCTGCGCGGCCGGCTGCTCGTCGTCTCGGTCCTGGTGCTCACCGTGGGCCTCGCGGCCGGCGGGGTCCTGCTGGTCGGCGTGCTCAACTTCGGGTTGCTGCGCGCGGTCAACGCCGAGGCGATGGACACCGCGCGCGGCGTCGCCAAGCTGATCGACCAGCGCTCGCTCAGCGACCCCATCCCGGCCAACGCGTCCATCCAGGTGCAGGTCGTCGACGCGCAGGGCCGGGTCACGGCGATCTCGGCCGGCGCCGACCGCCTCGTCCCGATGCTGTACGAGGACGAGCTGCGCGGCATGACGAGCGGGAGTTTCCGGGAGATCCCCGGCAGCCGCATCGGGATGGACGGCGCGGCCCGGGTCGCGATGGTGACCGCGGGGCCACCGACGGCCCCCGTACGCGTCCTGGTCGCTCGCTCGACCGACGACCTGAACCAGGGCGTCCACATCCTGCGCATCACCCTGCTGATCGCGTTCCCGCTGCTGGTCGCCCTGCTCGCGGCGGTGCTGTGGCGGGTGCTGGGCGCCGCGATGCAACCGGTGGAGGCGCTGCGGGCCGGTGCCGAGGAGATCACCGGGGGTACGCGCGAGGGCCGCCTGCCGGTCCCCGGGTCCCACGACGAGATCCACCGCCTGGCCGTCACCCTGAACGGCATGCTGCACCGGCTCGACGCGGCCCGGGCCCGGCAGCGCGCGTTCGTCGCCGACGCCGCGCACGAGCTGCGCAGCCCGCTCACGAACATGCGCACCGAGCTGGAGGTGGCGCAGCGGCTGCCGGACACCGACTGGCCGGCCCTCTCCGCCGACCTGCTCACCGACGTCGACCGCCTGAGCCGGCTGGTCGACGACCTGCTCCTGCTGGCGCGTTCCGACGACGGCGCGACGTCCCGCAGCCGCGTGGAGGAGTTCGACCTGGGCGCGCTGACCAGCGACGTGGCGTCCCGCTATCCCGAGGTGGAGGTCGAGCGCCCGGCGACCCCGCTGCCGGTGACCGGCGAACCCGACGCCCTCGGCCGGGTGGTCGCCAACCTGCTGGACAACGCGGTGCGGCACGCCCGCTCGCGGGTCGCCGTCCGGGTCAGCGCGGAGCCCAGCCGGGCCCTGATCACCGTGACCGACGACGGTCCGGGCATCCCCGCCGAGGACCGCCAGCGCGTGTTCGATCGTTTCACCCGTCTGGACGACGCCCGGGCGCGAGACGCCGGCGGCTCCGGGCTGGGACTGGCGATAGTCCTGGAACTGGTCCGCCGCCACGGCGGCACGGTCACCCTCTCCGACGCCGGCCCAGGCTTGCGGGTCGACGTGCGCCTGCCGGCCGCGCCGACCCGGCCGCTGCCTTCCTCGGTGCAGGTAGCGACCTGACCGGCCCTCCGCACATGCTGGACCCCCGCAGCGCCGGACCCGGAGCCCCCTTCCTGACCGCATGCTTCGCCGTGGCGGACGCCGGCGGACCGCAGGCCCGGCCGCGCTGTCTGTGACCGCTGCGTGCCTCTGTCGGCTGAGCTGGTCGAGCTCGCCGGAATGGGCGCGATGAGCGGTGGCGGCAGGCCCGGTCGCGGCGGGCGGCGAGTGGACGGCGCCACCTGGCCGCCACGCGTCACCGCCGCAGGGGAGCGCGGCGACTGGACGGCGCGGCGTCGCCGCTACACGCCACCGCTGCACGGGCGGGCTGTGAGCAGACGGCGTGGCATGGCGTTTCGCGTCACCGCTGCAGCGGAGCGGACCGCGCGGCGGGGCCGCTGCGCGTCACTGTTTGCGGGGGCTACGACGCGTAGCGCTTCTCTGCCCTTGCCCGTGCCTTCGCGGCCTCCACCTCGCGGTTCTTCGGCGGCGCCGTCGTCACCAGCTCGCCCAGCAGCTCGGCCGTCGCCGCCGCCACCGCGGCCACCGCCCGGTCGAACGCCTCCTGGTTCGCCTGGGACGGGCGCGTCGCGCCGGCCACCTTGCGCACGTACTGCAGAGCGGCCGCGTGGATCTCGTCGTGGGTCGCCGGGGGTTCGAAGTTGTGCAGCTGGTGGATGTTGCGGCACATGCGTCTCGTCCTTCCCTCGAGGCTCAGCTTCGCCCAACCTACGCCGTGGGTGCGACAGAAATCGGCCCCTCGGGCTCGGAACCGAAAACTGTCGGACCCCGCTGCCATGCTGACGCCGGAAACCATCCCCGCGATCGTCAGGAGGTCGGCGATGAGCGAGACCGTCCAGCCGTGGCTGGTCACCCGGGACACCAGACGCCTGCTCGGCTTCATCTCCACCGTGTTCGACGGCGAGCAGCTCGCCTGCATCCCCACCGAGGACGGCGGCGTCGGCCACGCCGAGATCCGGGTCGGCGATTCGACGCTGCTGGCCTTCGACGCGCAGCCGGACTGGCCCGACACCTTCAGCATGCTGCGCGTCTTCGTCGACGACGTGGAGGCCGCGTTCCGGCGTGCGGTCGGCGCCGGCGCCTCGATCGTGACGCCGCTCGACGACAGCGCCTGGGGCGACCGCGGCGGCCGGGTGCGCGACCCGCTCGGGAACATCTGGTGGGTGGTCCAGCACGTGGAGGACGTGCCGCCCGACGAGATGGTCACCAGGATGAGCGAGCCGCGCTACCAGCATTCGATGCGCGTCGCTCAGGAGACATTGGACAGTGAACTGGGCAGCGGAGGGAAGAAATGGTCGAGCCCGCCCGTGATGGGCTGAGCGGCGCGGTGCCTCCGCGAAGTGTCATGCCGCCGCGGCGACGGAAACCAGGTGCTGGGCGGCCACGGCGGCACCGTCGCGGCGGATGGCCGGCGCCAGGGCGGACGCGGCCGCGGCCACGTCAGGGCGCAGCGCGCGAGACAGCGCAGCGGTCAGCGACGCGGCGGTGGGTGCGGCTGTCGGGTGCCCGGTGCCGACGCCCAGGGACTGGACGCGAGATGCCCAGTAGTACTGGTCGTAACTCTGCGGCACGATCACCTGCGGCGCGCCGGAGAGGGCCGTTGCTGTCGTGGTTCCGGCGCCGCCGTGGTGGACGACCGCGGCCATCCGGGGGAAGAGTGCCTGCTGGTTGACCTCGCCGATGGTCAGGCAGTCGGGGGCGTCGTCGATCGGGTCCAGGCCGGCCCAGCCGCGGGAGAGGATCACACGCCGGCCCGACGAGCGGGCCGCCTCGATCATCGCGCGGCTCGCTCCGCCGGGGTCTCGCATGCTGCCCAGGCCGAAGTACACGGGAGGGGCGCCGGCGTCGAGAAAGGCAGTGATCTCGGGCGAGAGGGGGCGATCATCGGGCACGACCCAGGCTCCGGGCTGGAACACCCGATCGGGCACCGCTTCGCCGCCGGCCTGCGGGCCTGGCATGGCATCACCGGGCCACGGGCCCAGCACGGGATCACAGGCCAGCCATGGCGTTTCGGTGAGCACGTGGTCCCGTACGGAAGTGATCGCACCCAGGCCCAGTGACGCCCGGCGTGCGTTCAACGCCGCGCCGAAGAGGCCGTTGACCTGCTGGGCGTTCTGCGCCCACAGGTCGGCGAAAGCGACGCCGGGGGATGGCTCCGGGGCGCCCGGCGTGGGCGGCGGCGCGTGGTGTGCGGAGGGGAGGACGATGGGGCAGTAGGCGGTGAAGACGTACGGGATGGTCAGGGCCTCGGCGACCGAAGGGGCGGCAATCTGGAGGGCGGTGGCGCCCACCAGCAGGTCGCAGCCGCGGGTGGCGGCCAGCAACGTGTCGAACTGGGCGTGGACCGAAGCCTCGGCCAGCTCACGCATCCGCGCGGGCGTCGGCCTGCCCGGCGGGTTCGGGGCTGCCGCCGGACGCAGCGGCGGCCCGATCGGCGTCACCGGGAAACCCAGGGACTCGATCCCCTCCTGGAAGTCGGGTGGTACGCACAGGCGGACGTCCTGGCCCAGCGCCCGCAGTGCGAGCGCGAGCGCGACCAGAGGCTGGACGTCGCCGCGCGAGCCGATCGTGGACAGCATCACTCGCATCGGAAGATCCCCTCCGAGCAGGGGCATTCGGCCTGCTCACGGCCTCGAATTCTGAGGCGTCACCCGGGTCTTGCCGCAAGCCCCGGGGTCCGATATATGTTGAAGTGGGAGGGGAGGGCGCCTCCCTCGACCGCAGTAAAATTGGGGCATGCCCCACTGGTACGAGTCCTCGGTCGACCGGCAGCTGCGGGAAGCGGCCGAGCGCGGCGAGTTCGACAATCTTCCGGGCACCGGCAAGCCGTTGCGGGACCATGGCCAGGAGTATGAGGACGATTGGTGGGTCAAGGACTGGCTGCGGCGCGAGGGCGCCACGGCCGGGGTGATCCCGCCGACGCTGGCGCTGCGGCGCGAGGTCGAGGATCTCGACGACATCGTCGACCGGTTGCGGACCGAGATCGAGGTACGGGACCGGGTCGCCGGCCTGAACGAGCGGATCACGAAGGCGCGGGTCGGCCTGATGGACGGCCCGCCGGTGCTGCTGCCGTCCCTCGATCCCGACCGCGTCGTGGCCGGCTGGCGCGAGCGCCGCGCGGCGTGAGAAAGGCGGCGCCGGAAGAGGCCTGAGGACCAGCCACGCGGGCAGGCGGTGCGGAAAGACAGCGGCGCGATGGAAAGCCGCCCGAGACGACAGCGGCGCCGGTATGCGGCTGCGCACAACGGCGCGAGCAGGCGTCGCGGGGAAGCGGCGCAGGGAAGCGGCGTGGGGGCGGCGGCGTGAGAAGACGGTGTGGGGAAACGGCCTGAGGACGGCGGGCGGGGGCCCGGCCCGCGAGCGAACGGTGGTGGGCGGGCGCGGGCTTGGCGGTGGTGCCGTCAGGGCTTCTCGGTGATTTTCAGGGGGTCGCCGGTGAGTTCGTCGCAGCGGACGTAGGACAGGTCGAGCGTCACGTCCGTGAAGATGAGAGGGTCGATGGTCAACGGCGGCGGGCGTTCCGGCGTGAAGGTCACCGGGATGACGCCGAACAGCTTGCCCTTGAACTGCGACGTGTAGAAGCGCACATTCCCGGTCGTGGTGAGGGTGTCGCTGACGATCACCGTCTGGCCGCCGCTCGGTTCGTCGATGGTCAGCACGAAGCCCTCGTTGATGGCCTTCTCCATGTTGAACTGCAGCGCCTTGTACGTGCCGTGCGTCGCCGTGGGCAGATCCACCGTGCCCTCGTACGTCGACTTCCGCATCGTCAGCTTCTTCACCGTGAGCTGACCGGGCTCGCCCGCGACGTACGGCAGGCCGTCGGCATCGGCGGCCTTGCCGTAGAGCCGGGCCCCGAGGCACGGGATCTCCGAGTCGCCGGGCTTCGGAGTGGCGGATGCCGGCGTGGTCGCCGGCGTGGTCGGATCCGCGGTCGACGAGGGATCTGCCGGCTTCGTCGGCTCGTCACCCGGATTCGCCGTCGTGGTCGGCGAAGTGCCCGGTGACGGCTCGGCGGACGACGACTCCGACGGGGTCGGCGACGTGCTCGGCGAAGGTGACTCCTCGTCACCGATCCCGAGCAGATTGCCAACGCCGTCGACGATGTCGTGCAACCCGTCGACGATGGGATTGCCGTCGTCGTCGGTCGCGGGCGACGACGAGGCCGCGGCGGGCTGGGACGCGGCCTTCGACGTCGTGACGACCTTGCCGGGCAGGGCGCCGGTCGAGGACGACGGCTTCGCGACGGCCGAGGAGGTCGCGGCCGAGGAGGTCGCGGTGGACGACGACCGGGAGGAGGACGGCGTACTGGAACGGGAAGGCAGTCCCTCGGGGCACTCGACCTCGGCCCGGGCCGGCAGTGTGCTGCCGGCCACCAGGAAGCTCGCCGTGATCGCCAGCGCGACCAGCGCGACCGCCAGGGCCTTCGGAGTGCGTCCCGGCCCGGCCCGGTGGGGCGGCTCCTGCGGCTGCATGCCCGGCACGATCGCCGGGCGCAGCTCGTCGGTGGGCCGGTCGTCGTGCCCGGCGATGTCGATCCGCTCGGTCGGCGCATCCACCTCCTCGATGGACGGCGGGACGCCGGCGTCGTCCCCGGAGTCGTCGTCGGGTGTCGCCTGCGGTGTGTCATCCGGCCGCACTCGCGGCGGACCCCACGCGACGACCAGCGCCCCGCCGATGAGGGCGAGGAGCATGCCGGCGAAGAAGCCGCCCAGGTTCAGGCCGATGAGCGAGTACAGCGCGGTGACCAGGGCGATGATCCCGTAGAAGAGGCGCTGCGCCGGGCTGAACATGCTCAGCAGGCCGCAGAGCAGAACGATGAGCGGGATCAGGTAGGACAGGAATCCGGTCGGACCCAGGTGGATCTCGAAGCCGCCGATCGTCAGGTTGCCGCTCACGTAGTACTCGATGCCCGACAGCACCAGCAGCAGGGCGCCCCAGAACGGGCGCTGCCGCCGCCAGCGGCGGAACTTCGCCCAGAATCCGTCGTCGGTCGCCACGAGTCCTCCAAGGAAAGTGTTGCGGGAGCGCAGAACATGGAACAGGGCTCGCGGGTGGTTCCCGCGAGCCCCGCCGAGCAGATCAGAAACAGGGCTTACCGTCGAGCCAGAACAACTTCAGGCTCATGCCGGACAGCTTGAACGTGGTAGCGGAGGTCGAGTAGGCGGTCTGCTTGAGGCCCGTGATGGTCACGTGGTCGGCCTCCTGGCCGAAACCGCCCGAGTCGCCGTGCTTCTTGTTGTCCGCCGGCTGGGTGTCCGACTTGTCCTTCGACAGGTGGGCCGCGTCCACGCCGATGTCGATGTTCTTGAACGTCGCATCACCGCTGAGCTCGGTCATGCCGATCAGCAGGTCGTCGGCGTGCACCGGGTTGTTCTCGTCCTTGCCGGCCTCGATGCGAAGCACGACCGGTCCGACCGACACCGTCTGGCAGAGGTTGTAGATATCGGCCGACGCGATGCCCGAGACCGCCAGCATCTTGCGGCCGTCCAACCCCTTGTCGCCGTTGGCCGCGGCCTGGACCGAACCGCTGTACTGGGTGAAGCCCTCACCTTCCAGCCGGTCCGCCGAGAGCTTGAACGGTGTGCCCGAGACGACGAAGTTGGCCGGGATGGCTCCCTGCGCGACGCCGGTCATGACACCGACGGCTGCCACGGCCGGAATGGCCGCCGCTATGGCGAAGCGGCGCCAGTTGGTGCGCCCGTACGCCGGAGCGCCTTGCGCATCCTTCACGGATCCTCCTCTGTGGTGGAAGACGGCTTGCAGGCCACACCGCCATTGGGGCTCGCATCGACGGGCGACCCTGTCGGTCAAGCCGTCCAGCAGTGAGGTCCGTCGATGCCGTCGTTGAACGTGCCGGAAATGTTGCCGCTGCTGCTCAGCGGTTACAAGGGGGCTGGCTACCAGTCAGTAACACACGTCCCTGGATCTTGTTAACTCTGTGTGACGCGCGGTGGAAGATCTCGCGCCAATCAGGACAGATCGATGGCTCGACTGAGGAGTGACGGTAACCACACGTATATGCGGCCGAGAATGTTACGGATCGGTAACAAAACTCAGGGGACTCCCAGGAACGGGTGTTAACGACTTGAGGCGACCACCTGATCACCGATCCGAGGGGACCCCGCCGATGATCTACCGCTCCGGGAAAGCACCAGCTCTGGCCCGGCTCAGCGGCGTACTGGTGCTCATCGGCGTGCTGGTCGCGGTGGCGGCCATCCCGCTCGGCGCGATGCTCGCGGCCGGTGCGAAGTGGACCGGCAAGCAACGCGCCGAGCTTCCCGCGCAGCTGCTGCACCCGCCGGCCGCCCAGGTGACCCGGATCTACGCGAACGACGGCAAGACGCTGATCACCTCGTTCTTCGACGAGGACCGGCACGACGTCGCGCTCGCCGACATCTCGCCGTCCATGCGCGACGCGATCGTCGCGGCCGAGGACGTCCGGTTCTTCCAGCACGGCGGGGTCGACCTCAAGGGCGCGGCGCGGGCGCTGGTCACCGACGCGAGCCAGGGCGGCGCCAGTCAGGGCGCCTCGACGCTGACCATGCAGGTCGTGCGCAACGTGCTGAAGGACGACCCGAGCCTCACACCGGCCGAGCGCGCCGCGGCCACCGCCGATACCCCGTCGCGCAAGCTGCGTGAGGTGCAGTACGCGATCGAGCTTGAGCAGCGCGTCACCAAGCAGCAGATCCTCGAGAACTACCTGAACATCATCTACTTCGGCGACGGCGCGTACGGCGTGGAGGCCGCGAGCCGGCGCATCTTCGGCACCACGCCGGCGCGTCTCGACCTGGCCCAGTCCGCCCTGATCGCGGGCATCGTGCAGAACCCGGAGGCGGACAACCCGATCGGCGGCGACAAGGCCAAGGCCCGCGAGCGCCAGCTGTACGTGCTGAACGCGATGCTGAAGGCCGGCATGATCGACCAGGCCCGGCACGACAAGGCCGTCGCCGAGAAGCTCACCTTCTCCGGCAAGACCCAGCCCAACGGCTGCGTCGACTCGACCGGCACCGGCGACGGCTGGGGCTTCTTCTGCGACTACGTCCAGCGCTGGTGGGTTCAGCAGCCCCAGTTCGGCGCCACCCCGCAGCTGCGGGAGCAGGCCCTGCACCGCGGCGGCTACTCGGTGGTCACCACGCTGGACCCGAAGGTGCAGGAGGCCGCGGCCAAGCAGTCGCGCGCGGTCTACTCGCTCAAGAACAAGAAGACCCTGCCGATCGCGGTGGTCCAGCCGGGCAGCGGCAAGGTGCTGGCGCTGGCGGTCAACCGCCACTACGCCAACGGCAAGTCGGCTCAGGACACGGTGAACCCGCTGGTCAGCGGGGGCGGCGGGGTGTACGGGTACCCGTCCGGCTCGACGTTCAAGATGTTCACGATGCTCGCCGCCCTGGAGGCCGGCATGCCGCTGAACACCGGTTTCGACTCGCCGGCCAAGCTGGTGACCAAGTGGCCGGACGGCGGGCCGGACAACTGCGGCGGCAAGTATTGCCCCGCCAACGCGAACCCCGGATACATGGACGGGCACCGCACCATGTGGGACGGCTTCGGTCGCTCGGTGAACACGTACTTCGTGCACCTGGAGGAACAGGTCGGCCCCGCCGCGGTGGTGGCCGAGGCGAAGAAGCTGGGCATCAGCTTCGCCGCCCCGAGCGACGCCAAGCAGGCCGCGACCGGCGCGGACACGTGGGGCTCGTTCACCCTCGGCGTGATCGACACGACCCCGCTGGAGCTGGCCTCGGCGTACGCGACCGTGGCGTCCGGCGGCACCTACTGCGCGCCGGTGCCGGTGCAGTCGATCACCGGCCCGAACGGCGCCCGGGTGGCCGTCCCGTCCGGTTGCCGGCAGGTGCTCCCGGCCGACGTCGCGCACGCCGCGGCGGACGCCGCACGCTGCCCGGTCGGTCAGCACGGGCACTTCGGCCGGTGCAACGGCGGCACCGCCCAGCAGGTGGCCGGCATCTTCGGCGACCGTGCGGTGGCCGGCAAGACCGGCAGCACCGAGGACAACACGACCGAGACGTTCGTCGGCTTCACCCCGACCATGGCCGCGGCGGGCATCGCCGCCGACCCGGTCAACCCGTCCGATCATGTGGGCAGCGCGGTCGAGACCCAGGTGGTGACCGCCGTGGCCCGGACGCTGCGGGTCGCGGTCGGCGACGACGAATACCCCGACTTCCCGGCCCCCAGCGACGCCGTCGCCTGGGGCGAGTGACCCGAAGGGCTCAACCCGGGCCGGCGACAGCCGACTGTAGGCCCATGACCACCGCCCAGGAGCAGCGCCGGCCGGCCGCGCCGCACGAGTACGGCCCGGCCGGCGCCCGGCCCGGGGCGGAATCGGACACGAGCCGGGCGGCGGCCGGCCGATGAGGGTCAGGCATCGGGTGACCGCCGGATTCGCCGTGCTGCTCACCCTGTTCGTGTCGCTCGTCGTCGTCCAGCTGATCACCGGGGACCGGCTGCGCGCCGAGCACCTGCGCGCCGCCCGGGCGATCGAGCGGACGCAGCAGCTCAACCGCGACGTGCTGCAGAACATGACGGACGCGGAGACCGGGGTGCGGGGCTTCCAGCTGACCGGGGACAAGGCCTTCCTCGGGCCGTACGTCAGTGGCCGCGCCGGCGCCTACGCGTCCCTCGAGGGGCTCTGGACCGCGGTGCACAACGACGAGGTGCGACGGCTCCTGGCCATCGAGCGTTCGGCGACCGCCGACTGGCTGTACTCGTACGCGATCCCGATCGTGAATTCCGGCGTTCCGGACACGAACACCGCACGGGTGACGCGCGGCCGGGAGATGTTCGACGACATCCGGGCGGCGAACGCGAACGTCGGCGCCGCGATCGAGGCCGAGCAGCGGCGGGCCGAGGTGCGCGCGAACCGCGACTCCCGCCGGGTGGATCTGCTGTTCGCCGCGCTGGCCGGGCTGATCCTGCTGGCCGGGCTGACGGTGGCGCTGATGCACGAGAAGCACGTGATGGCGCCGCTCGAGCACATCCGCGGCACACTGCGCCGGCTGGGCCGCGGCGAGCTCGCCGCCCGGGTGACGCCGGCCGGGCCGGGTGAGATGCGCGCGGTCGCGGACAGCGTCAACGACCTGGCTCAGCGCACCGAGCAGCTGATCGCCGCCGAGCAGGCCCGGTCGGCCCGCGGCCACCTGGTCCAGGCCGTCGCGGCCGAGCTGAAGGCCGACCAGGAGCTGGCGCTGACCGGCGAGCGGATCGCCGAGCTGACCGGGATGGCCCTCGGCGCCGACGCCGTGCACGTGCGGATCGCCGTCGACGGCGACACCGAGCTGAGCGTCTCCTGGCCGGCGACCGGCACCGGCGGGGAGATCGCCCCCGCCCGCCCGGGCGCCGCGATGGTGGTGCCGATCGGCGACGCCGGGCTGTTCCGCCTCGTCCGGCAGGATCGGCCGGACTGGACCGCCGAGGAGCGGCACCTGCTGGTCGCGCTGGCCGACGAGGTCGAGCACGCGGTGCGCCAGGAGCGGCTGCGCCGCCAGCAGGACCGGCTGATCGGCGAGCTGCGCATGCTCGACGAGCAGAAGGACGCCTTCGTCTCGACCGTGACGCACGAGCTGCGCACGCCGCTGACCAGCATCCTCGGCTACACCGAGACGATCCTCGAGGACGACGGGCTGAGCCCGGCGCAGAAGCGCGGCCTGTCCGTGGTGCTGCGCAACGCGCACCGGTTGCAGGAGACCGTCGGCGACCTGCTGCTGCTGGACCGTTCGGCGGCGCGGCACGACCCCGAGGCGCTGCCGGTCGACCTGGCCGAGCTCGCCGCCGGGCTGCACCACGACCTGGACGCCGCGGCGCGGGCCAAGGACCTGCGCCATCATCTGGACACCCAGCCGGCCTGGGTGCGCGGCGACGGCACCCAGCTCAGGCTGGCGATGCGGTACCTGATGGAGAACGCGATCAAGTTCACGCCGGCGGGTGGACGCTTCGAGTGCCGGCTCACCACCGGCGACGGGCACGTGGTCGTGACGATCACCGACACCGGGATCGGCATCCCGGCGGCCGACGTGCCCGGCCTCTTCAAGCCGTTCAGCCGGGCCACCAACGCGATGGACCAGGCGGTTCAGGGCAGCGGGCTGGGCCTGGCCATCGTCCGCGACATCGTCACCGGGCACGGCGGCACCGTGGCCGCCCGGTCCGAGCTGGGCCGGGGCAGCACGTTCACGGTGACGCTCCCGGCCCTGACCCGCTGAGCCGCAGGGCGGCCCAGATCCGGTCCCGGGTCAGCGGCAGGTCGGTGAAACGGACGCCGGTGGCGTCGCGCAACGCGTTGGCCAGCGCCGGGGCGACCGGGTTGAACGGGCTCTCGCTCATCGACTTGGCGCCCAGCGGCCCGATGGCGTCGTCGGTGCGGGCGAAGAACACCTCGGTGCGCGGCACATCGGCGTACGTGGGGAGATGGTATTGCCGGAAGCCGGTGGTGGTCACCCGTCCCTCGCCGTCGATGTCGACGTGCTCGGCCAGCGTCGCGCCGAGCGCCTGCGCGACGCCGCCCTCGACCTGCCCGCGGCACTGAAGCGGGTTCATCACGGTGCCCGCGTCGGCGCTGTGCACGCTTCGCAAGATCTTCAATTCTCCCGTACGGGGATCGACCGCCACCCGGAACCACTGGCAGTTGAACGCCACCGACCGAGGGCTGCCACCCCAATGCCCCTCGGCCCGCAGCGGCTCCGGCGACCGCGCCGCGATCTCCTTGAGCGTCGCCTCGGCCGGCTCGGCCCCACCCGCCGCTTGCAGCACTGCCGCCCGCAGACCCGCCGCCGCGTGCAGCACCGCCTTGCCGGCGACCACCACGCCGGTCGAGCCGAACGCGCCGGTGTCGTGCCGGACCACGTCGGTGTCCGACTGCCGCACCACGATCCGGTCCACCGTCGTGTGCAGCGTGTCCGCGGCGATCTGGCAGTGCACGGTGGTGCTGCCGTTGCCGAACTCGGCGGTGCCGACCGCGAGCTCGTACCGCCCGTCCGGCAGCAGGGTGGCGGTCACGTCGGCGTGGTGCCCGCCCGGTGGACCGGCCGCGATCATCGCGATCGCCATGCCCTCGCCGGTCAGCCAGCCCTCCGGAGCCTCGCTCGCCTCCCGGGAGGCCGCGCGCACGCGGTCCAGGCACTGATCCAGGCCGTAGCTCGCGATGATCAGGTCTTCGGCGTGGTCGCCGGGCGCCAGCAGCGGCTCACCCGGCCGGACCACGTTGCGCTCGCGCAGCTCGATCGGGTCGATGCCGAGCCGCCGGGCCAGCTCGTCGAGGACCGACTCGACCGCGAACGTGACCTGGCCCAGCCCGTAGCCGCGGAACGCGCCCGCCGGCACCGTGTTCGTGTAGACCGCGTACGCGTCGGTGCGTTTGCTGGGGCAGCGGTAGACGGCCAGCGACTCGTGGCAGCCGTGGTACATCACCGAAGGACCATGATTCCCGTACGCCCCGGTGTCCGACACCACCCGCAGCCGCATCGCGGTCAGGACGCCGTCGGCGCGGGCGCCCGCCTTCAGCGTGACGGTGAACGGATGCCGGGTGGTGGCCGAGGTGAACTGCTCGGCACGGGTGAACTCCAGCCGGACCGGCCGGCGCAACCGCAGCACGGCCAGGGCCACCAGGTCCTCGACCAGCATCTCCTGCTTGCCGCCGAAACCACCGCCGACCCGCCCGGCGATCACCCGCACCCGGTCGGCGGGCAGGCCGAACAGAGCGGCCAGGGCGCGGCGCGTGAGGAACGGCGTCTGGGTGCTGGACCGTACGACAAGCCGCTCTTGATCGTCGAGCCAGCCGACCGCGCCGTGCGTCTCCAGGCTCGCGTGCTGCACCCGCGGCGTGCGGAAGGTGGCCTCGTAGACCTCGTCCGCCTCGGCGAACCCACGGTCCACGTCGCCGAGCGACGCGTGCAGCTCACCGATCGCGTTGGAGTCGCCGGTGCCCGGATGGACCCGCGGCGCGTCCGGCTGCAGCGCCTCCTCGGCGGTCAGCACGGCGGGCAGGACCTCGTACTCGACGGCGACCGCGCGGCAACCCTCCTCGGCGGCACCCTCCGAGGTCGCCACGACCGCCGCCACCCGCTGCCCGACGAACCGCACGACGTCGTCGAGCACGCGCGTGTCGGCCGGATCCTCGGTGACGCTCTCGTGCTGCGCGGTCGAGAACAGCCGGTCGGGCGCGTCGGCGTGGGTGAACACCGCCTCGACACCGGGCACGGCCAGCGCCGCCTCGGTGCGGATCGCGGTGATCCGGGCGTGCGCGTGCGGCGAGCGCAGCACCTTCATGTGCAGCGCGCCCGGCACGTCGACGTCGAAGGTGTAGCGCGCGGTTCCGGTCACCACCTGCGGACCGGCGGGAGCGCCCAGATCGGCGCCGACCGCCTCGCCCGGGGACGGCCGGGCGGTGGCGACCACGCCCGCCATCGCGTCGGCGATCGACCGGTATCCCGTACACCGGCAGAGGTTGCCCTTGAACGCACGCGGCAGATCGGTGCGCTGGTCGTCGGTGAGCGCGGCGGCCGTCATGATGTAGCCGGCCGTGCAGAAGCCGCACTGGAAGCCCTGCGCGTCGAGAAACGCCTGCTGAACCGGGTGCAGCCCGTCCGGCCCGGCCAGGCCCTCGATCGTGGTGATCTCCTTGTCGGCGGCGCGGAACGCCGGGTACAGACACGAATGCACCGGTACGCCGTCGACGTGCACCGTGCACGCGCCGCAGTCCCCGGTGTCACAACCCTTCTTCACCCCGAAGAATCCCAGTTCCCGCAGGTACGTGCGGAGGCACTGACCCGGGCGCGGCTCCGCGGCGTGGGAGGTGCCGTTGACCCTCATGTGCTCAGCTCCCGCCGGATCTCCTCCGCGTGCAGCCGCGTCATGTGCCGCCGCCACGACGGCAACCCGTGCACGTCGTCGACATACGCGTCGTCCGGGATCCGCTCGGCGAGCGCCACCTGCACGATCTCCCGGTCCGGTTCCTGGCGGAACTTCAGCACGTACGGACGTCTGGTCGCCGCGGTGACGGTGAGGGTCAGTCCGTCGTCGTCCCGGCGGCCGATCACCAGCACCCCCGACCGTCCGTGCGCGTGCAACGACGACTGCCGGTACGCGGTGCGCGAGGCCAGCGCGGCGGCCGGCAGGTGCATCGAGCGCAGCAGCTCACCCTCGGCCAGCACCGTCGTGCCGTCCCCGGTCACGAACTCGTCGACCGGCACCTCGCGGCTGCCGGCCGGCCCCAGCACCAGGCATGTCCCGCCCAGCGAGGCGCCGAGCGCGATCATCGGCCCGGCCGGCAGCGCGGCGCACAGGTTGCCACCGACCGTGGCCACGTTCCAGATCTTGAACGAGGCCAGGAACGCGTGGCAGCAGCGCTCCACCAGGTCGTGCCCGCTGGCGGCCAGCTCGGCGATGGTGCAGGTGGCGGCCACCTCCAGGCCGTCCGGCCGCTCGGTGAGCGCGGTCCAGCCCGCGGCGGACAGGTCGAGCAGCCGGGTCAGATGTGGCCGCGGCTCGGCGAACAGGGCCGTGCCGCCGCCCAGCCAGGCGTCGCCCGGGCGCCACTGACCCACCCCGGCCGGGCTGACCACTTCGGCAACGGTGTTCAGGTCCACGTTCGTACGTTACGCGGGATGTGTTCGCGCTCACCGCACGATCAGCGTGGTCGCCGCCACCGACAGTGCCCACGCGACCAGCAGCGTCACCGGTCGGCGCGGCACGTCGATCTCCGGGGGCGGCGGCACCGGGCTGATCTCGAACGACTGGGCCCGCGCGTCCCGCAGCGCCGCGACCAGCTGGTCCGCGCTGCGCTGCGCCGCACGGGACGGCCACGGCGCGGGCACCGGGACGGTCAGCACCGACTCGCCCGCGGTGAGCACGACCGTGCCCTCGTCGTCGTGCACCACGGCGCTGTCGGCCGCCCAGGGCTGCCGGTCGCGCCCGCGGAACCCGACCGCGGCGATCCCGCCCGCGTGCCAGCGCAGACGGGGTCGCAGCTGACTGCGCCAGCCGAACTCGTAGCCGGCCGCGGCGGCCACCGCGATGATCGGCACCGGTTCGGTGCCGGCCAGGTGTGCCAGCTCGCCCGCGGACAGCGCGCAGCCCAGGCCGATCGCGATCGTGGCGGCCCAGGCGCGCTGCGGGGCGATGCGGTGCTCCCGGGCGACGGCCGCGCCGGCGGTGCGGTCGGCGGGTCGCAGCGCGGCCGGGTCGACCAGCTGCTCCTCGTCGTCCTCGATCTCGCGGGGCAGCCCCTGCACCACGTCGTAGGGCACGACGATCACGTCACCCACCGGGCCCACCGGGACGTGCAGGCGGCCCTCCGCCTCGACCGCGCACCAGCTGCCCGGCCGTGGATCGCCGTAGAGCAGCCCGGCGACGGTGTGCGGGTCCTCGTCGTCCGGTTCGTCCTGCTCGGCGACCGAGAACCCGAACTCCCGCGCGGTCTGCCCGTCCGCGGCCGGCAGCAGGACGTGGACGTAGCCGAGCTGCTCCACCACGCGTACCGAGTGGACGGGCTGGGCAGTGCCGAAGAGCAGGCGCAGCGACTTCTGGTGACGCAGCGCCCGGGCCAGGACGGCGCAGCCGAGACCGAAGCCGGCCAGGGCGGCCGCCAGCCAGGCCACCGGCAGGTGCCGCATGCCGACCAGGACCACGGTCACGGCGGACGTCAGGAGCAGGGCGAACCCGCCGGCCTCGCCGGGAATCGCGACGTGGGGCAGTCCGGGCGGCGCGGGCGGACGGCGACGGGGGAGCGGTTCGGCCTTCGGGGGCCGGTCACGGTGAGCGACGGCGGCGGCGACTGTTGCGTACGCCCAGACGGCCGCGACCGTGGCGAAAGTGGTGCCCAGCGGTGTCCAGACGACGGCGCCGAGCACCGCCGCCCAGGCCGCGGCCCACCGGTGGACGTACGCCATGGCCGCCGGCGCGAGCAGCACGCCCAGGCCGATCCAGCGAGCCTCGGGCGCCGGGTCGGCCACCCCGCCGAACCGCCCGAAGACCAGCAGAAACACGATGACTCCGGCTGCGGGCACGAGCCCTTCGCCGCGCAGCACCCGACGCATGCCTTCATCGTCGGCGAAGATCGCCCCGGAACAGGCCGTTTCCCGGAACGTGCGGTCCGGCCGCCCGCCACCGCCGGCGCGGCGCCGTCAACGTTGTGCCAGTATCTTCCGCGCCTCGGCCTCGTCCTCCCGGGCCACCCAGACGTGCACGCCGTCGAGCTGGAGCTGCGGCTCCTGCTGGCCGGCGTCGTCGGCCGACACGCCGACCTTCAGGCCGTTGCTGCGCAGCAGGCCGGCGATCAGCTCGGCCTCGATGCGGCTGGTGACCACCGCTACGGAAACGACGTCCACGTGTCCTGCTCCTCTGCTCGGCCACCATGCAGGCGGCGTACCGGTCCGGCCAGTTGGCATCCTCCTCCCCGGTGCGCTTCTCGTGCTCGCCGTGTGCCCCCGAGGGCCGCCGCGTCGCCGCCGCCAGGTCCGACTCCGGCGTGTACGAGGTCGGGCCGGGATCGATCCGCCCGGGCAGCCGGGTCGTCACCTCCTGGAGCAGCCACGTATTGCCGTCCGGGTCGGTGAGGGGTGCGCGCGTGCGGTAGCTGCGGTGCTCCCGGTCCGGCCCGCTGTCCGGTCCGTCCGGCCCGGGGGAACAACTCACCCACCTCGACCCCGGCCTTCACCAGGTGATCACGGGTGGCCTCGATGTCCGGGACCACGATGTATCCCACCGCCTTCACGGCCGGTCCGAACTGCAGGGACGTGTCATGTCGGTGCTCATCGGCGGTCTCCCTCCTCTTGTGCGGAGAACCGTCTCTCGTGGCGGGGCCCGGTCGAGCCAGGGTGAGTCCCTGGCTCGACCCTGGTCCCGGTCAGGGCGCGGTGTACCACCGCATCCGGCCGTCCTGCCGGATCGGCAACTGCCACACCCGCGCGGTGGAGTGGCGATACCAGCGGTGACAGCCGACGGCGTACGGGGGAAGGGAAAGCTTGTCGCCGAGGCAGAAGTAGAAGCTCCTGGCCCGGTTGGGGTCGGTGCCGGCCGGCCAGGCGCGGCGCGAGTGGTTGAGGATCGGCTGAAGCGCGCGGTACCAGTTCCACGACATGCGCGCGAAGCCCAGCTCGTTGGGGTGGACGCTGTCGGTGATGGCGATGCCGCGCACGCGGCTCTGGTCGACCAGGTGGAAGTGCGGGCCATGCCAGGCGACGAGGCTTGCGAGAGACCGGTTGAAGGCGACCGTACGGGCCACCCGCGCGCCGGCTCCCGCGACGTGACCGAGGCCGGTCACCTTCGCGACGAACACCTCGGCGTCCGGCACCTCCGCGTGGATCTTGCCGAGCAGGGCGGCCATGTTCTCGGTGGCGTTCGGGAGTCCCTTGGTCATGTCGTTGGTCCCGATGTGCAGCAGGATCACATCGGGCCGGTACGCGTCCAGCCAGCCACCGATCCGGTCGGAGATCTGGGCGATGGTCCAGCCGGGGTGGCCCTCGTTGTCGCGGTCCGGCCCGGTGCCGGAGTGCTGCGAGCCGACGAAGTCCACGTCGAGCCCGGCCCCGGTGAGCCGGTGGTGGAGGTCGGTCCGGTAGGAGTCGTGCAGCGGCGTGCCGACTCCCCAGGTGATCGAGTCGCCGAGCGGCATGATCCGCAACGGCCTGGCAGTCGTCGTGATCTCGGTCCGGGTGGCCGCCTCCCGGGTCCTGGTGGCCGCCTCCCGGGTCCTGGTGGCTGCCTCCTGGGCCGTGGTGGCCGCGTCCCTGGTCCTGGTGGCCGCCTCTTCGGCCCGGGCGGGTGCCGGGGTGGCGACGAGCAGGCCGAGGGCGGCGGTGGTGGCGAGCGCGCGGCGAACGAAGCGGATCATGCCTGACGTATCGGCCCGCCTCAGGTGTCGTCTCAGGGCGTCCCGGTTGACAACTCGTTGTAAACCCCGGCCACCGGCTGCCCGGACAGCTCGGCGATCGCGGCCATGATCTGATCGGTGGCCTTGCGCCGCGCCGGCCCGTGCCGCCCGTCGGCCGGGGGAGCGAAGCACATGGGTTCGCCGAATTTGACGGTCACCTTGCCCGGCTTCGGGAAGGGCGCGCCGACCGGCTGGATCCGTTCGGTGCCCTGCAGCGCGACCGGCACGACGGGTGCTCCCGAGGCGATGGCCAGCCAGGCGACGCCGGTCCGTCCCCGGTAGAGCCGCCCGTCGCGGGAACGGCTGCCCTCGGGGTGGATGCCGAACGCGCCGCCGGCCTCCAGCACGCGCAGCGCTACCTGGAGCGACTCCTGCGCCGCGCGGTAGCTGCCACGCGGCACCGGGATCGCATCGATGCCGGTCATGAAGGTGCGGATCAGCGGGTTGCCCTCGAAGTACTCCTGTTTCGCCAGGAACGACACCCGCCGGGGCGTCATCAGGGGAATGAGGAAGCTGTCGACGAAGGAGAGATGGTTCGCGGCGAGGATGACCGGCCCGCGCCGGGGCACGTTGTCCGCGCCGTGGACCTCCGGGCGGAAGGCGATCCGGCTCAGCGGCAGCAGCATCGGCCGCAACATCGACGAAAGCATCATCGCCCTCCCCGCCCCAGGTGAGCGTCGACGGTGGCGGCGAGGACGGCCTCCGGGTCGTCTTCGCCGGTCACCACTTGCAGCGTGCCCCATTGCCAGAGCTGAGCAACCCCGTGCAGGGAAGCCCAGAGCGCTGCGGCCGTGACCGCCGGTTCCGGCAGCGCGGCGCGCTTCAGCAGGTCCACGAGGACGCCGAACAGCGGCGTACTGCTCTGCCGAAGCCCGATGCGGTTCCCCGTGAGCAGATCGTGCCGGAACATGAGCGCGAACATCCCCGGTTCGTCCCGTGCGAACGTCAGGTACCGGCGCCCCAGCGCCAGCACCGCGCCCCGCGGATCGTCCCCGGCCCGCCCGATGGTCTCCGCGACCACGTCGCCGAGCCGCTTGTAGCCTTCCCGAGCGATGGCAGCGAGCAGCGCCTGATGTGTGGGGAAGTACCGGCGAGGCGCGCCGTGCGAGACCCCGGCCCGCCGAGCGATCTCACGAAGCGAGAGCGCGTCAGTTCCCGCTTCAGCGAGCAGCTCCACGCCGGCAGCGACAAGCCGCCCTTCGAGATCCGACTCGGTCATGGACACTGTCTACCAGTCGCGGTAGACAGTGTCTACGCTTTCCCGCATAGCAGCGTTGTCCGCAGCCCGGCCGAGTGCGCGTGTGGCTCCGGGTCCGTGTCCCGCCGGGTCCGCGTCCCGCTGGGTCCGCGTCCCGCCGGGTCCGCGTGGCGCCGAGTCCGCGTCGCGCCGGCTCCCGCCGGGCCAGGATCACCTCGCGCTCGTCTGCGTCGCGCCGGCCCCGCTGGACCGGGCCCGCGTCGTGTCGCGCCGCTTCTCCGCGCCGCGAGGGCCAACCGTGCCGCGAAGCCCGGCCGCGCCGCCCTGTCGCGCCGCGAGGGCCGACCGCGCCGCGAAGCCCGGCCGCGCCGCCTGCCGCGCCGCGAAGCCCTACCGCGCCGCGAAGCCCTACCGCGCCGCGAAGCCCTACCGCGCCGCGAAGCCTTACCGCGCCGCGAAGCCAGGCCGCGCCGCGCTGGCACTTGGTGCCGCGCTGCCCTTGCGCGCTGTCTCGCCGCAGGCGGGGTGGACTCCGCCGCCGACGTTGTGTCAGGTGGGGCGGCGGTGTGGAGCCCGGGGTGCCTGGCCGGCGTTCGGGCTCCCGGGAGCGCTGCGGCGAGTAGCGTCCGGTTTCATGGAGCGCGTCCGCTTTGTTATATTCGCCGTTATTGCCTCTCTTGTTCCTCTCGTCGTGGCCGGGGCGGGGATGCCGGTCGCCGCTGCCGCTCCGGCGGTGTCGCCCGCGGCCGTGCGGGGTTCGGCCGCTGCGATGGTGACCGGTGCGGATGGCGGGGACGTGCGGGAGCTGGAACGGACCCGGTTCACGCTCGACGCTCGGATGCTGCCGGAACGCCCGCGGTATCGGCCGGGGGTGCGGTCACGGGCCGCGGCAGCGGGCACGCCGGCGATCGGGACCGTGCGGGAGTGGCTCGGGCTCGACGACACCAGCGGGAAGTACTACCGCAAGAAGTTCACTCTCCGTGCCGTCGGCAGGCACATCGAAGTCTGGGTGGCGCAGGACCTCGCGTTCCCCGACAAAGACTGCCGGCAGGACGCGGTCACGGTGACGGACGCGCAGATCGGTCAGCTGGTGTCGGAGTTCGACACCGTGATCTATCCGAAGGAGACGGCTGCGTTCAGCGTGCCACCGAACCGGGACGGGGCGAACGCGGCGACGCCGGGGGACTTCACCGGCGACGGGGACAAGACGGTCACGCTGGTGGACAACATCCGCGACAACAACTACTTCCACTTCCCGAAGGTTGTCACCTACACCGCCGGGTTCTTCTCGTCGACGCTCAACGAACTGGTCGATCGCAACGTGATGACCATCGACGCGTACGACTGGAAACACCGCCTCGGGGCCGCTCCCGCCGACGAACCGAGCGACGACGTCTGCACCAGCCGGCCGGCGCGGCCGCGACTCTACGAGGGGACCTTCGCGCACGAGTGGCAGCACCTGCTGGAGTACTACGCCGACCCGGACGAGGAGCTCTGGCTCAACGAGGGGCTGGCCGACTATGCCCAGGAGCTCGTCGGCTACAGCGACAGCCGCGCGACCGTGTGGGACCCGGGCAACGACATCCACCTGGTCTGCTACCAGGGGTTCGGCTCGGTCAAGACCCGATACAACAGGAACGCTCGGCAGTGCGGCGGCCCGCAGAACTCGCTGAACATCTGGGAGGAGGGGGCGCCCAGCGAGGTGCTCGCCGATTACGGCATCACGTACCAGCTCATGCTCTACCTGCGCGACCGCTTCGGGCCCGAGATGATTTCGTCGCTGCACCGGGACGGCGCGCGGCAGGGGCTCGCGGCCGTGCAGGCGGCGCTGCCCACCGGCACGGCGCTCTACGACGTGCTGCACGACTTCCAGACGATGACGCTGGTGGACAAGGTCGTGGAGGAACCGGGGAGCACGGTCGAAGGAGTTCCCGCGGCTCGAGTCTCGGCGGCAAGCCTGCGCTCGACGGTGAACCTGGCCAACAAGTCCGCGTACGACATGCCGGGCGTGGCGCCCAACGGCGCGGACTTCGTCCCGCTGCCGACCCCGTTGCGATCGGTGGTGTTCGCCGGCGCGACGACGTTGCCGCCGTTGCCCAGCGGCTGGACGGTCGCCGACCGGACCCTCTTCTCCGGCAATCGGCTCGGCCTCGACTCGCACGCCGTCCGCGAGGTGGCCGTGCCGGCCGAGGATCCGACGCTGACGCTGGAGACCCAGTACGCGCTGGAGGACAGCTACGACTGGGCCTATGTGACAGTGTCGACCGACGGCGGCAGGACCTACCGGGCCGTGGCCGGGGACCGTACTCGTCCCGGCTTGCTGGGCCAGGGGCTGACCGGCACGAGCGGTGAGGTCGTCACGGCGAGATACGACCTGCGGGCGTACGCGGGAAGAAAGCTCCTGCTCGGTCTTCGCTACGTCAGTGACGGCGCCGTGAACAAGGGTGGGTGGCGGATCGGCAGGATCACGCTGGGAGCGTCGGTGCTGAGCGACGGCTCCACCCTGGACGGATGGACCTCGCCGACCACGCTCGTGCCGGCTCCGGTGCACGCGTGGCACGTCACACTGGTGGGACTGGCGGACAAGCGCGCCAAGGTGGTGCCGGTGTCGCAGTTCGCGCAGCTGAAGGGGTATCCGAAGGTGGTCGCGATCGTCGCGTACGACGAGCCGACCGAGAAGGTCAAGCAATACGCCCCCTATCGGTTGACGGTGAACGGCGTCCCTCAGCCGGGCGGAAGTACGCCGTAGATCAGGGCCGGGGAGCCGGAACCGGCTCGGTTGATCTGGCCGCCGCACAGGATGTGGGCGCCGGCGGGTGGCAGCTCGGCGAGGTTGGCGAGGATCTCCAGGCTGATCCGATGGCGCTGGTACACCAGGTGGGAGACCGCATACGTCCGGTCGCGGCCGGGATCGGGGCCGAACGTGTCGGTGCCGGTGCCCCCACGATCGCCCAGCCGGCCGGTGCCGATCAGCCAGCGAACCGTGTCGACGCCGAATCCGGGCTGGTGGATCGTGCCGTCGGCGCCGCGATTGACGTACGCCTCGGTGCCCCACAAGGCGTCCCAGCCGGTCCAGATGACCACCACTGTGCCGGGCTGGATGCGCCCGTGCTGCTCCTCCCACGCCTCGACGTCGGCGATCGTGACCTCGTAGTCGGGGTCAGCGGCACATTGATCCCGGACATCGATCTTCACCGCCGGCCGGAACAGGTCGGACAGATCCAATTCGTCGGCCAGCGGCTCGCCCGCGTTGAAGTGACCGGGAGCGCCCCAATGAGTGCCGGTGTGCTCGCCCTGCCGGACATAGCGCAGGTAGAAGCCGTCCTTCTCGATGGTGGCGATGGTCTGGAGCTCGAAGGGCGGGTCGCCGGGATAGAGGTGGGTGGTGGCCGGGTCCTGCACGTGCGACAGGCTGACAAGTCGTACGGGTGGACCGGTGTCGCTGTCTTTCATGCCGCACACATTGACACTGTCACGATGACAGTGTCAAACTCGTCGGCGTGTGGACGATGGATGAACTGGTCGAGAAAGTGCGCGAGGCCCTGGCGGCCGAGTATCCGGGCGCACCCAACGGCCGTGTCCGCGATCTGCCCGACCGCCGGGCGATCCGGTGGTACACGACGATAGGTCTGGTGGACAAGCCGCTCGGCATGCGCGGCCGCACAGCTCTCTACGGTCCGCGGCACCTTCAGCAGCTTGTCGCCATCAAACGACGTCAGGCCGAGGGACAAAGCCTCGCGCAGATCCAGATGGAGTTCACCTGGCTGTCGCCGGCACGCCTGGGCGAGGTCTCCCAGGTGCCCGAGTCCCTGCTGGCCGACCAAGGCGATCTCACGCCGGACATGTCCGATCGGCACAAACGTTTCTGGGCCGACGCCCCGCCGGAAGAGGCGGGGGATGCCGGATCTCGCACGTCGTTCCACGGCGATGGGGCGGCTTCGCGCGATGCGAGGCGCGCCGCCGGTACCGTTCGCCAGGTCACGGCCGTCGCGCTCGAGGGCGGCGTGATCGTGCTCGTTCCCCAGACCCTCACCGATCGCGACCGCGACGACATCGCCGAGGCCGCCGCACCGTTGCTCGCCCTGCTCGCCGCCCGCGGCCTCACCGATGGGAGTTCGACATGACCCTTTCCGTCACCCCGATGGGACCGGAGGAGCTCGGCCGCATCCGCATCCTGCCCGACTCGGGCTTCGGCCGGTTGCAGACCGACCGCGGAAACCTTCCGCTCGACCGGCTCGACGTGCGTGCCCGGATCAGCGGGCTCACCGCCCGCACCGTGGTCGTGACCGAGTTCGTCAACGCGCACGACGTCGCTCTCGAGGCGACGTACATCTTCCCCCTGCCCGACCGCGCGGCCGTCACCGGCATGACCATGACGGCCGACCAGCGCACCGTGGAGGCGGAGCTGCAGGAGCGGGGAGCGGCTCGGGAGGCATACGACCAAGCGATCGCTGCCGGCCGGCGTGCCTCGATCGCCGAGGAGGAACGGCCCGACGTGTTCACCATGCGCGTCGGCAACATCCTGCCGGGCGAGCGAGTGGTGATCGAGCTGAGCCTGGTCGGGCCGCTGCCCTTCGAGGACGGATCGGCCACCTTCCGGTTCCCGCTGGTGGTGGCGCCGCGCTACGTTCCGGGAACGCCGCTGCCCGGCCCCAGTGTGGGCGACGGCCAGATGCCGGACACCGACGCCGTACCGGACGCGTCCCGCATCTCGCCGCCGGTGCTGCTGCCCGGGTTTCCGAACCCGCTGCGGCTGTCCGTCGCCGTCGACATCGACCCCGCCGGCCTCACACTCGGCGAGGTGCGCTCCAGCCTGCACACGGTGACCGGCAAGGACGGCACGCTGAGCATCGCGGCCGGTGAGCGCGCCGACCGCGATTTCGTGCTCCGCATCGGATACGCGGGCGGAACCGAGACGGCGATCGCCGTGCCCGACGAGACCGCCGACGAGCCGGAGGGCATCTACCAGCTGGTCGTCCTGCCGCCGGAGAACGCCGCCGCAGCGCGTCCGAAGGACGTGGTGCTGCTCCTGGACCGTTCCGGCAGCATGGGCGGCTGGAAGATGGTCGCCGCCCGCCGGGCCGCGGCCCGCATCGTCGACACGCTCACCACCGCCGACCGTTTCGCGGTTCTGACCTTCGACCACGAGGTCGACCGCCCCGGCGACCTCGGCAAGGGCCTGGTCGAGGCGAGCGACCGGCATCGTTTCCGCGCGGTCGAACACCTTTCCCGTGCCGACGCGCGCGGTGGCACCGAGCTCCTCGCCCCGCTCGCGGAGGGCCTCGAGCTGCTGCGTGCCAGCGAGGGCCGCGACCGCGTCCTGGTGCTGGTGACCGACGGCCAGGTCGGCAACGAGGACCAGATCGTCCACAACGTCACTCCGCTGATCGGCACCACCCGCATCCACACCATCGGGATCGACCGCGCGGTCAACGCCGGCTTCCTCGGCCGGCTCGCGGCCATCGGGGCCGGTCGGGCCGAGCTGGTGGAAAGCGAGGACCGGTTGGACGACGCGATGGAGAAGATCCAGCGCCGGATCGGTGCGCCCGTGGTGACGGACCTGCGAGTCACCGCGACCGGGATACGGCTGATCGACGACGAGCGCGCGCCGGCGAGGCTTCCGGGCCTGTATCCGGGTGTCCCGCTGGTGATCAGCGGGCGTTACGCGGGCGCCGCCGCGGGCAGCGTCACGGTGACCGGCCGCACCCGGGACGACGAGGAGTTTCGCACCACGGTAGAGGTGCAGCAACGACACGAGTCCGCGTTGATCGCCCAGTGGGCCCGCGCCCGGCTGCGTGACCTCGAGGACGCGTACGCAGCCGGCGACCGCAGCCTTGAGCAACGCATCGTGGGCACCTCTCTGCGCTACGGAGTGCTGTGCCGGTTCACCGCCTTCGTGGCGGTCGACAGCCGGGTGGTCAATGAGGACGGCGAGTCCCGGCGGGTCACTCAGCCGGTCGAGCTGCCCTCCGGGTGGGAGGCCCCCGCCGAGGCCGCCGTCCCGGTGATGTTCAACCTGGCGGGCGTGTCGGCTGTCCCGCCGGCTCCACCCGCGCCGGGGGCACCATCGCGCTTCGCTCCGCCACGCGCTCAGGCGATGCCGCAGGGCCGTGCCCGCATGCCGATGGGTTCGACGCGAGGCGCGATGGCACGAGCGTCGAAGGCGGTCGCGTTCGACGCTCCGGCGCTACCGCTGGAGGAGCTGCGAGAACTGGTGGCCACCGAGGTTCAGCGCCTGCGCCAGGCGCAAGACCTGTCCCGCTCGGAGCGCCGCGATCTGCTGGACGACCTGGCGAGCAGGCTGCGCGTCCTGATCGGCGACGCGACCGACGAGGCACTCGCGCCACTGCGCGACCTGCTGGCCCGGCTGGAGGCTGCGGACGGCAGGCTGCCCGACATGTGGACGGCGGCCGTGGAGACGCTGACCGCGTTTGCCGGGGGCTCCGGACCGGACTCAGCCCGAGCGGACATTCCCGGCCCCTCGGCCGGGGAGTCGCCGGCCGGCGGCCGGAAGGCGTTCTGGAAAAGCTAGTGCGTCGGGGCGCGGGGAGGCCCTGAGTGGCTTTCTCCGCGCCCGGCGGGCAGCGCGTCGACCGGAGTGTCATCCGGGCGAATGTCTTGCGGCCGGCTGGTTGGTTCATTGCATCGAAGGGGAATGGTGGAGCGACTACCGCGGGGGAGGATCGGTCTGGTTCGGCGTGTCGAGGGGAAACGGGCTGTGGTGTCGGTAACTCGACCTACGTGGTCTCTCCTGCTCAGCGAGCTGTCGCCGGACCGGGCGGGCGGTTCGCGCCGAAAGGTGGATGTTCGGGGGGCGGCTGTCGCGGTGGCGTCCGGGTACCTTGACGGTCGATCAACTCGAGGCAGCGGGTGAGTTCGTGAAGGACGACGACTTCGACAGGGACCGGGACCCCTTGCTCGTCCGGCCGTACCTTTTGCATGACGTGGGTGCCGCCGAGACGCCTGACGAGCAGTCAACCCAGACCTGGCCGGCCGCCGCCGCGTCCGACGTCCCCGCGGAGTCCGTGCCCGACAGCGCGCAGGACTCGCCCGCCGTAACCCCGCCTGCGCCCCCGGAGACCGAGCGGCGCGGCGTCCGGCGAAGGCTGCTCGTGCTGGTCTCGATTGCCGTCGTTGTGCTGGTCGGCGCGGGTGCGGCGGCCTTCGCGGCCCTGCGTGACGACATCGCGCCACCCGTCTCGGCGATGCCGGCCGAGCCACTGCCCGCGGTCACCGGGCCGCGGCCGACCAGCGCCCGGCCGCCGGCGAGTGCCGAGACGCAGAAGACGGCCACTTCTGACCAGACGGCAACGACGGCCGGCGGCAGGAAGACCTCGGCGGCGACCGGTTCGCCGAGTGCTCCGGCCCTGCCCACCAAGATCGGCCCGGCGGTTTCGGCAAGTGCGAGCACTGGGAGCAGCCAGACCTCGGCGCCGCCGAGCACCCCCGGCAGTCAGGAGGGCATCGCGCCCGCCACACGGACCGGCGCGATCCGCGGCCAGAACGGCGTCTGTCTCGACCTTGACGACGGAGACCCGTCCGACGACAACGACATCCAGGTCTTCACCTGCAACGGCACGGCGGCGCAGACGTTCACGCTGGCCGCGGACGGCACGCTCCGGGTTGCCGGTAAGTGTGCCCTGACGGTCGGCGATTTCTCGGTCCACATCGTCGCCTGCGACGGCCGCACCACGGCGAAGTGGCGCACCTCGGGCCAGCAGGTGATCAACATGTCCAACAACGGCTGCCTGACCGACCCGCTGGGCGGCCGCCGCCCCGGCACGCGAGTCCTGGTCGTCCCTTGCGCCGGCTCGGCGAGGCAGCACTGGTCCCTGCCGTAGCGGAGGGCCGGTACGGGCGACGACGGCTCATGGGAGTCCCCGAAGGCGGCGACGCCGGCAGGCGGACACCGCAGCGGAGCGGATCTCGGCGGGTGCGGCGGCGGGTCCGGTAGCGGTCGGACTGCCGGGGTGGCGTGGCGTGGGGGCGATCCTGGGGGGCCTGCGGCGGGCGGAAGCGGCCCGGCGCGTGAGTCTGGGGAGCCTCCGGCCGGGCGGGTCAGGCTGCCTTGGCTGCCGCCCTCCCGGCGGCTCGGCCGCTGAACAGGCAACCCCCCAGGAAAGTGCCCTCCAAGGCGTTGTAACCGTGGACGCCGCCGCCGCCGAAGCCGGCCACCTCGCCCGCGGCGTACAGGCCGGGGATGGCGGCGCCGTTCGCGTCCAGGGCCCGGGAGTCCACGTCGGTCTGGACGCCGCCCAACGTCTTGCGGGTCAGGATGTGCAGCTTGATGCCGATCAGCGGGCCCGCGGCCGGATCCAGGATGCGGTGCGGAGGGACCGTCCGGCCGATCTTGTCGCCCAGGTAGCGGCGAGAATTGTGGATGCCCTGGATCTGCGCGTCCTTGCTGTAGGGGTTGGCGATCTGCAGGTCCCGGGCCTCGATCTGGCGGCGCACGACGTCCACGTTCAGCAGCGGCGTGTCGGTCAGCTTGTTCATGCCGGCCACCAACTCGTCCAAGGTCGAGGCCACCACGAAATCGGCGCCGTTGCGCTTGAAGGCCTCCACCGGTCCGGGAGCGGACCTGCCCAGGATGCGCTCCTTCACGAACGCCCGCCGGTCCTTGGCCGTGATGTCGGGGTTCTGCTCCGAACCCGACAACGCGAACTCCTTCTTGATGATCCGCTGGGTGAGGATGAACCAGGAGTGCGAGTACTGGGCGATGTCCGGCGTGCTCCGCAGATACCGCAGAGTGCTCATCGTGTCGTAGCCGGGCAGGCAGGGGTCGGGCAGGCGCCGGCCGAGCGCGTCGAACCACATCGACGACGGCGCGGGCAGGATGCGGATGCCGTGACCGGGCCAGATCGGGTCCCAGTTCTGAATGCCTTCGGTGTAGTGCCACATGCGATCACGATTCACGAGCCGCACGCCCGATTGGTCCAGGATGTCAAGCATGCGCCCGTCAACATAGGCCGGGACGCCGGTAACCATGGACGACGGCGGCGAGCCGAGCCGGGCGGCGGGCCAGAAACGCCGTACCAAATCGTGGTTTGCCCCGATGCCGCCGGTCGTGACGATGGTCGCGGGCGCGGACAGCGTGAAGTCAGCGGTCTCCGTCCGGTTCGAGGACACGCCGCGTGCGGTGTCGGAAGGCGCCAAAACCTTCCCCCGTACGCCCGTGACCGTCCCACCCTCGATGATCAAGGAGTCGACGCGGTGCCGGAAATGGAAGCTGACCAGCCCCGACGAGGCCGCCTGCCGGATCGACCGCACGAACGGCGCGACCACTCCCGTACCCGTGCCCCAGGTGACATGGAAGCGCGGCACCGAATTCCCATGCCCGTCCGCCCGCAGACTGCCGCGCTCCGCCCACCCGACGGTCGGCAGCCAGCTCATCCCCAGCGAGGAGAGCCAGGCGCGCTTCTCGCCGGCGGCGAATTCCACGTACGCCCGTGCCCAGCGCACCGCCCAGGAATCCTCGTCCTCGAGCCGGTCGAATCCCGCGCTGCCCTGCCAGTCGTTCCAGGCGAGCTCGACCGAGTCCTTGACCCCCAGGCGGCGCTGCTCCGGGGTGCCGACCAGGAACAACCCGCCGAACGACCAGTACGCCTGCCCGCCGAGGTTGGCCTCGTTCTCCTGGTCGACGAGCGCGACCTTCTTGCCCGCGCGGGTCAGTTCGTGCGCGGCGGCGAGCCCGGCCAGGCCGGCGCCGACGACGATGGCGTCTGCGTTCACGCCCAGGAATGTATCCGAAACGTATTCACGTAGGGAGGGTCAGACGACCATCAGGGTGATGCCGAGATCGCTCAGGGCCCGGGCCACCCACGTACGGGAGAACGCTTGTGAATCGCGGAGGCAGAGCACGATCCGTGGCCGTGGCGCGATCGTCCCGGCCACCCAGCTCACCTTGAGCAGGTCCGCGAGAATCCGGTGCTCTTCCTCCGGCGCCGGGATCCCGCGATGCGCGGAGCAGACCGCCAGCACCGTACGGCCGGGATCCGCTCCGTCGATCTCCACGGGGATGCCCGGCTCGGCCGTGATCGTGACCGGCGCCAGCGTCACACCCAGTTGCTCGCCGAGCAGCTCCAGCATGCCGCCACCGGCGGGCGGCCGCGCGGCCAGCGGAACCATGCCCGGCAGATCGGCCACCAGCACCGTCGGCTCCGGCGAGCCCAGCACGGAACCGACCGCCGCCGGTTCCGGCGAGCCGATCGCGCCGCCACCCATCGCCGGCGCCACGAACTCGTTCACGATGCGTTGATCCGGACCGACGATGCGACGGATCCGCCCGTACCGTTCCAGAGCCCGGCAGATGCGGTTGACCTCGTGCCACGAGTTGATCCCGGCGCGCTCGGACAGCTGGTCGTCGTCGAGCGGGCGGGCGCTGCGGCGCAGCACGTCGAGGATGCGATCACTAGCTGTGGTGGCCGACATGCCGTGAGTATGTTCGCCGTGATGATCGGCGGGCTTCATCCTCACGGACGGTAATCGGGAACCGGACGGATGGCCCGGCCGCCGGAAAGGCGGCCGGGCCGGTGACCTCACGGACCGCTGACGATGCTGGTCACCTGGTGCCCGCTGTTGACCGTGTCGCCGGTGTTGTTGATGACGTGCGTGATGGTGCCGGTGCCACCCAGCGAGACCGTCACCATGTCACGGAACTTCACGCCCGTCTTGACCGGCACCTCGAACGCCCGGGCGTTGACCACCGACTTGTTGACGTTGAAGTAGCAGTAGCTGCCCAGCCCGTACGCCTCATGGGTGTTGACCGAGTCGGCCACCTTGTACGCCGCCCAGCCGGGGGTCGACCCGTTCATGTACGCGGATTGGTTCGGCGGGTCGTACGGCATCTCGTTCTGGTAGAAGTACGTCCGCCCGCGCTCGCCGTTCCAGATCGTCTGATACTGCTGGTAGTGCTCGACGAACAGACCGTAGAAGGTCACGTCGCTGCCGTTGACGATCAGGCCGTTACGCCCGGTGTTGACACTCCAGCCGTACGTGCCGTCGTTGCCGTGGTCCGCCCGCCAGATCCAGGCGTGGTCGCCGATCACGTTGTTGCTGTTGATCTGCACGCTGACCGTGGCCTTGCCGGCGACCGCCCCGCCGAGGCGCACGAAGACGTCGGACAGGATCGTCGGGTTGGTGGCGTGACCGGAGGTCGAACCGGGCGCCCCGACCTGGAGCAGGATGTTCGAGTTGGTGGTGCCCGCGTCGAACAGCACGCCGGCCAGCCGGACGCCGTCGACGTCAGCGACGTGCATGGCGTCCACGCCGTTGTCCGGCATGAAGGTGGCCAGGCCCAGACCCAGGATCACGGTGTTGGCCCGGGTGACGTCCAGCGTCTGGTTCAGGTGATAGACACCCGGCGTGACCAGCAGGTTCTTGCCGGCTGCCAGGGCCGCGTTGATGGTCGCCGCGGTGTCGCCGCTCTTGACCACGTAGAAGGTGCTGATCGGCAGCGATGAGCCGGCCGGGGTGCCGTTCGCCCAGGTGGTGCCGGAGACGTTGCTGCGCAGGGCGGGAACGAAGACCTGGTACGCGCCGGCGCTGTCCACATACAGGTAAGGCTTCTCGGCGACCGCCGGCGTCGAGCCGATCGTGGTGAACGGCGGGTTCGGGAAGCTCTGCGCCGGAGCGCCCGGGCTGCCCACGAAGACCTGGTTCCAGTTCGAGCCGTTCCAGCTGCCCATCTGCGAGTTGCGGGTGAGGAACTGCTGCTGCGAGCCGGACTGGATCTGCCCGTCGATCTTCGAGTCGGCGATGAAACCGCCCGACGACCAGCCGCCGTCACTCAGCGCGAGGTTTCCGCGCACATGCATTCTCCGGTACGGCGCCGCCTGCGAGACGGACCACCGATCCAACCCGTCACCGGGCGTCACCGACAGTCCTTCCGCCGAGCGCCAGAAGTTCTGCGTCGCGTTCTGTGTGCCGTCCGGCCACCAGTCCGCCTCGACGTGCACGTGGCCGTTGATGGTGACCTGGTCCGGGGTGAGGCCCAGCCCGGCGACCTGGGTGAAGAAGCCGACGTTCGCGTCGACGTTGTAGCTGCCCGGCTTGAACAGCAGCGCGTACCGGGCGTTGCCGAACTGGTTGCGGACCTGTTGATTGAAGACCGAGGTCAGCTTGTTCTGGATGGTCGCCTGCGACATCGACGGGTCGAAGATCGTGACGTTGGGTCCCAGGTCGGGGTTGCCGGGGTTGGTGGGCGGGGTCGTGGTGCCTCCCGAGAACGTCCACTTCTGGTTCGCGCCGCCCGAGCAGTCCCACAGCTGGAGCTTCGCGCCGTTGGCCAGGTTGTTGTCCTTGATGTCGAGGCACTTGTTCGCCGCGACGTTGACCAAGTCTTTCGCCGCGGTCAAGGTCCACTTCTGGGTGGCGACGGTGTCGTAGCAGTCCCAGAGGTGCACCACGGCGCCGTTGGCCGTCGAGTTGTTCGCGACGTCGAGACACTTGCCGCGTCCCTGGACCGAGCCGTTGTCGGCGAACGTCCAGACCTGGTTCTGGTTGCCGCTGGTGCAGTCCCACATCTGTGGCTGGTTGCCGTTGGCGGTCGAGCCGTCGGTCACGTCGAGGCACTTGCCGTTGGCCGAGCTCACGATCGTGCCGGACGAGGCGGCGAACGCGCTGGTCGTGCCGGCCACGCCGACGGCGCCGATCACGGCGGTCATGACGGCTCCGGCCAGCAGTTTCCGTGGTCTTCTCATCGAAGGTCCTCTCCGGCCGGATTGGCGGCGTGGGTCAGGGTCTCCCAGGCCACGAACAGGTTGTTCGTGCCCTGCGGCCGGTGCGACTCGGTGTACTGCTGGGTGTTGGTCATCGCGATCCCGAGCCGGTTGTGCAGCGCGTTGAACGCGACCTCGGTCACCGGACCCAGGCCCGTGGTCACCGAGCCGCCGCAGATGGTGGCGGGCACGGCCGTACCGTTCTCGTATCTGGTGTGGAAGCCCAGTGCCTGGCGTTCCCGTTCGGCCAGCTCCGGCCAGAGATCCTGTCCCTGGATGTGGCTGGTCTCAGCCACGTGGCTGATCGACGAGATGCCGTAGCCGGTGTGGGTGAAGTCGCGGCAGCTCTCCTGGGAGAGCCCGTCGACGAACGTGCTCTGCTCCTGCCAGTAGCCGATCAGCTCGGTGCGGGTGTCGATCCCGCCGGCCGGCGGATACTTCGGCTGCGAACCGTCCGCCGCGATGTAGATGTAGCTCGCCGCCCGCAGCATGAAGCGGGCGATCGCCCGGTCGTAAGTGGCCTTGTCCTCCAGGAAGACCGAGATGCCGACGGCTGCCTCCATCATGGACAGCTCCCAGTTGCCGTTGTTGGAGCTGCCGTCGATCACCACGGGCAGGTACACGTTGCGCAGCATGGTGGCGAATCGCGCCTGGTTCGGCCAGCTCGGGTACGTGTACTTGATGATCTCGGCGGCGCGCGGCCACACCGAGCCGGCCCACCCGGCCTGCAGGGGAGCATTGCTGTTGGTGTGGCTGGTGATGGTGCCCGACCAGGCATCCATGAGATCAATTGCTTTTTGTGCGTACGCGACATTGCCCGTGATGTACCAGGCGAGGGCATCGGTGTAGGCCGCGATGGCGTCCTCGCGCTCGTCGGTGCAGCCCAGATTCGGATTGGAGTACGAGCCGCACTCGACGGTGGCGCGGGGTCTCGGCGTGCGGGACAGCGACGCGTACCTACTGGCGATCATCTGGTTGTAGGCGTTCAGCCAGGGCTGCGCGCCGGCGTTGACCTTGCTCTTGACGAAGTCGAGTTGGCCCCGGCTGACCAGGACGCCGGGGTGAGCGAAGGTGGCGGGGGCGGCATCTGCCGGCGGCGGACTTGCGCTGAAGGTGGCGACCGTGGTGACAAAAGCCACCAACGCCGCCATTAGGGCGCGTTTGTGCATGGGGGATCTCCCGGTGACGGTGGGGGGATGGGGAACCGGAAAGTGGGTTAACAGTTTCTCCGCACCGGGGTCGTGGTCAAGAAGGCATCGATCGACTTAAGTTTCCCTTAAAAGTTCCGGAACAGGAGAGCGCTCTCTGCGGTGGTACCGGTTCCGGAACCGCATCCGGCGGATGGGCGGGACGGATGCCCGTCGTGTCGCGTCTGATCAGCGCAAGCCGACATGGAGGTGCCATCGCCTGGGCCGTGATCGACATTCGGGGAGCCGTGGCCGTGACCGACATGGGGGTGCCGTCGCCTTGGCCGTGACCGACATGGGGTGCCGTCGCCGTGGCCGTGACCGACATGGGGGTGCCGTCGCCTTGGCCGTGACCGACATGGGGTGCCGTCGCCTTGGCCGTGAC
>NZ_CAKUCL010000020.1 GCF_934643405.1 uncultured Actinoplanes sp. | reverse complement strand
GAACCGTAGACCTTCTCCTTACCATGGAGACGCTCTGCCGACTGAGCTAAGGGGGCTTGCGCGCGATCTCTCGCTTGCAGACAAGAGCTTACACGGCCCGTTCGCGGGGATGAAATCGGATCCCCCGGTCACCCGAAACCGCAGGTCAGATCACGGCTCGGAGGCGGCGGACCTCGCCCGTGGGAGTCGATTCCGGCTCGGTCTGCGCGTTGAACCAGGCCTCCAGGCGCTCGTACGGCAGGGGGCGGCTGAACAGATAGCCCTGGCCGATCTCGCAGCCCATCTCCTCGAGCAGCTCCAGGGTCAGCTCGCTCTCCACACCCTCGGCGACCACGGTGAGCCCGAACTCGCGGGAGAGGCTGATCACCGCGCGGACGATCGCCAGGTCGCCGGAGTCGGTCGTCATGCCCTGCACGAAGCTGTCGTCGATCTTCACCTCGTGCACCGGCCACTGCCGCAGGTAGGACAGCGAGGACGCGCCGGTGCCGAAGTCGTCGACGCTGAGCCGCACCCCGAGGTCGCGCAGCCGGTACAGCGTGGGGAGCACCCGCTCGATGTCGTTGAGCATCCCCGGCTCGGAGATCTCGAAGGTGACCTGGGCGGCGGCCACCTCGTACCGGGTGAGCAGCTCGGCCACCTGGTCGGGGAAGCGGGAGTCGAGCAGCGTCCGCACCGAGAGGTTGACCGCGATGGACAGCGGCCGGTCCGCCTCGGCCCACTGCCGGCAGCGGCGCAGGCCCTCGCTGAGCACCACCTCGGTGAGGCGGGACAGCTGGCCGGTGTGCTCGGCGACCGCGACGAAGTCCTCCGGGGCGACCTCGCCGTGCGCCGCGTGCTGCCAGCGGGCCAGGCACTCGACGCCGACCAGGTGGCGGTCGGCGAGCGTGACCTTGGGCTGGAAGTAGACGTCCAGCTCGCCGTCGTCGAGCGCCTTGCGCAGGTCGGCCGCGATGCCCAGGCGGCGCACGGCGCGCGACTCCAGGGCGGGGTGGAAGAGTTGTACGCCGTACGGGAGCACCTTGGCCGCGTTGGCCGCCAGCTCGGCCCGTTGCAGCAGCGTCTCGGGGTCGGACCCGTGATCGGGATAGACCGCCACGCCGACCGCGGTGTCCAGGTCGAGGGTGAGCTTCTCCACCGTCATCGGGCCGCGCAGCTGTTCGCGCATGTCGGTGGCCAGCTCGACGGTCGCGTCGATGCTCTCGGCCCGCAGGGTGACCACGAACTCGTCGCCGCCGATCCGGCCCACCAGGGCGCCCGGGCCGGCGATGCCGCGCAGGCGCTGGGCCACCTCGGCCAGCAGGCGGTCGCCGGCCGCGTGACCCATCGACTCGTTCACGTCGCGCTGGCCGTCGACGTCGAACAGCAGGACCGCGACCACCTCGTCCTCGGCCCGGACCTTGACCGACTCGCCCAGCGCGTCGGTGATCCGCCGCCGGTTCGGCAGCGTGGTCAGCCGATCGTGGTACGCGTCGTAGCGCAGGCGGTCGACCAGGCGCGAGTTCTCCACGGCGACGGCCGCGTGCGCGGCGATCGTCTCGAGCACCTGCACGTCGGCGTCGCGGAAGGTGCTGCCGTCGGTGAGCCGGTTGACCACCTCCAGCGTGCCGATCGTGGTGTGCCCGGACCGGAGCGGGACCACGATGGCGTCCTTCGTCTTGGCCTCGCGCAAAGCGGGACGAAGATCCTCGGTGGCCGGGAAGCGGGCGCCCACCGCGATGGTGCGGGCCTCGGCGACCGCCCGCTCACGCACCGCGATCGGCACCGGCGAGAGGTCGAGCAGCGCCTCGTTGGCGACCTGCGCGGTGAGCAGCACCTCGGGGTGCCGTCCGGCGGGCGCCAGCCAGATCGTCGCGTACTCGGCGCGCATCAGCACCTGGACCCGGCCCAGCAGGGCGTCCGGCAGGCCGTTGGCGCCCTCGTTGCGGATCGCCCGGGTGAGCTCGTAGACCTCGCCGAGCGTGCGGTGCTGGCGGAACAGCTCGGTGAACGAGCGCCGGACGAGAGCCAGCGCGACGAACAGGACAGCCAGCGGGACGACGGCCCACATCGTCTCGGTGAGGGCGGCGAGGATGACCAGGCCGACGGCGAGGTTCACGTTGGCGATCGTGAAGATCGGAAGGCCCGCCCGCAGAGCGTCCTGGGCCGAGCGGAAACTCTGCACCACGGCCATGACGGCGGTGAGGGCCAGGACTTCGACCAGTGTATTGATCAGGACCGCGACGAAGAGCACCACCCAGCCGGCCGCACCACGACCGTGCACGTCCGGCGCGATGGCCAGGAAGATGAGTGCCGCGGTGACTCCGGCGGTGGACTTGGCGAGGTTGAACCACCTCTTCGTCGGCAACGCGGCGGTGCGGAACTGCATGATGATGCTGGCCGCCCCGACCATCACGATGACCATCGTGGGTGGCAGGTAGTAGAACGCCAGAACCAGCGGGATCTCGGTGAGATAGACGGTGAAGCTGCTGCGGCGGCTCTGCAGGGTGAAGACCCCGATGTAGGCGACCACGAAGGCGCAGAACAGCACCAAGCCCTGCGGCCACGCCTGATACCACCGCGGCTCGTCCACCCAGAAGGCGACGAAGGCGATGACCGTGAACAGCGCGAGCGGTCCGGTGATCAGCCAGGCGTACTCAGCGGATCGTCCCTGCGTCGCTCGCCCGACCATTACGCTCCCCCATCAGTGAAGTGGCATGGCGACGCGCGGTGTCAGGGCGGAAAGGATCAGGTCCAGTCGACGATCTGGTTCGTGACCTGAACAGCCGTGGCCTGATCGCCACTGTGTTGCTGAGCGCCCACTCCGCCGAGGATGGCGGCGAGCACGAAAACCAGGCCGGCCCAGCGACCCAGCTTCCTTGCGGACATGTCTCACTCCTGCGATTTGTGACGCTCACCGGTGGGGGGTTCCATGATGGTGCCACACGCGGTGTGCGACGGGGAGTGTTGACCGGCGCGTCGAAGACGCACATACCGAAATCCTGACCGAACGGTTGAGCTACGGCCGGAATTCCATCCCACAAATTGCCAGCTTTCCGCCCGATTTAGCCGGAGAAATGAGGGCGATTCGCGCCCTCATTGTCAGGCTCGCTTGACGTCAAGAGAGCCTGACGCGAAACTCGCACGCATGCCAGTCTCACCGGACGAACTGGAGCGCCAGCACACGCTGTCCACGGCTACAACGCGTTACGACGAGCTCCGGATGCGCGACGCGCTCGCCGCGATGTCCGGCACGCCCGATTCGCGGACGCCGCCGGAGACGCCGCTCACTCGGGACGAGGCACTCGAGATGATCGCGCTGAGCGAGGTCGTCATCCGCAAGGCCGGGTACGGCCGGCAGGCGATGGTGCGGACGGCCCGCGCGGCCGGGGCGTCGTGGACCCAGATCGGGGCGGCGCTGGGCAGCAGCAAACAGGCCGCCTGGGAAGCGCACAACCGGTGGATCGAGGAGCAGGTGCGCCAGCACGAGCGCACCGGCTACGAAGGGTTCGACGTCGAGCAGGCCGATCAGGCGCGGGGGCTGGCCGGCTCGCCCGACTAGATGGTGGCGGCGGGACGATCGGTGTTGCTGTACTGCGACCACGAACCGGGATAAAGACGCCCGGGTCCGAAGCCGGCCCGCTCCAGGGCCAGCAGGTTGTGGCAGGCGGTCACCCCCGAACCGCAATACGAGATGACGTCGGCGCCGTCCCGGACGCCGGCCGCCGCGAAGCGCTCGCGCAGGATCTCGGGCGGCAGGAAGCGGCCGGCGGCGTCGACGTTCTCCCGGCAGGGGACGTTGCGGGCGCCGGGGATGTGGCCGGCCCGGGGGTCGAGGGGTTCGGTCTCGCCGCGGAACCGCTCGCGCTGTCTCGCGTCGATCACCACTTTGCCGAGGTCCGTGGCGTCGTCCAGGCCGGCCAGTCTCTCCGCCGGCCATGGGCGTACGGGGAAGGCGGTGGGGGGTCTGCCGGCCGTGCCGGTCTCCAGCTCGCCGTCGTAGGCCTGGAAGCCGCCGTCGAGCAGGGCGGCTTCGTGACCGGTCGCCCGGAGCATCCAGACCAGCCGGGCGGCCATCACTCCCCCGGCGTCGTCGTAGGCGATCACGATGTCGTCCTCGGCCACGCCCAGCTCACCCATGCGGGCGGCGAAAGCCTCGGGCGACGGCAGCGGATGACGACCGGCCTCGGGGCTGGGCGCGGCGGCCAGATCACGGTCCAGGTCCACGAAGATGGCGCCGGGAAGATGACCGCTTTCGTACGCCGTACGACCGCTGCGCCCGTCGAGATAGGCGCGGACGTCGGCCAGCACGACCGGCCGGGACTGGTCGCGCACCCAGGCGAGGTCGACCACAGGTTCGATAGTCACGCTTGTTTACTTACCACCCGGGTCGTTTCCCCCCATCGGCCGCCGGCCTCGCGGACGGAAGCGGACCACCGCCACGCCGGCCAGGACGATCGCGGGCAGCGTCAGGAAGAGGGTCGCGGCGCCCCGGTCGAGGCCGGTGCCGATCACCACCAGCGCCAGGGCCACACCGAACAGCAGGTGGTAGAAGCCGGCGTCGCGCACGCATCGGAACGATCGGGCGGTCGGGCCCGGCGCCCGGCCGGTCACCAGGATCCGCAGGCCGTAACCGGCCAGCGCCAGCCCGGCCACCGCCCCGACCGCCATGGTCCACAGACTGGTGCTCACCGCCCCAGTCTGCGGCCCGCGGCGGCCCTGATCAGCGATAATTCGTGAACTGGAGGGCGACGCCGAAGTCTTCACCCTTGAGGAGGGTGATCACGGTCTGCAGGTCGTCCTTCTTCTTGCCGGTGACCCGCAGCTGGTCGCCCTGGATCTGCGCCTGCACGCCCTTGGGGCCCTCGTCGCGGATCTTCTTGCTGATCGCCTTCGCCTTGTCCGTGTCGATGCCCTCGATCACCGTGCAGTCGATCTTGTAGGTCTTGCCCGACTGCCGCGGCTCGCTCGCGTCCAGCGACTTGAGCGAGATGTTCCGCTTGACGAGCTTCTCCTTGAACACGTCGAGGGCGGCGGTCGCCCGCTCCTCGGTCTCCGACGTGATCGACACGCCGGTCTCCCCCGACTTGGCGATCACCGTGCCCGTGCCCCGGAAGTCGAACCGGGTGGCGAGCTCCTTCTCCGCCTGATGGAACGCGTTGTCGACCTCCTGCCTGTCGACCTTGCTCACGATGTCGAAGGACGGGCTGGCTGCCATGATCAGACTCCTGCGGACTGGCTTGCGTCTATGGGATGCGGAGACCGGGACCCGGCCGCCGACATGCCGACCGTACCCGGTTGCGGGGGCGATCGTGGTTCCGGCTATCCTGTTGTCCGCTGCTGCGGGAGACCGCAGTGGTGTGCCCAGGCGGGTTGCCCGAGCGGCCAATGGGAGCGGACTGTAAATCCGTCGCGAAAGCTACGAAGGTTCGAATCCTTCACCCGCCACCACCGGCACGACGAGGCCCCTCACCTGCTGGAATAGCCGGGAGGGGCCTTCGTCGTTGGTCCCGCTGAGTCCCACCGCAGTTCACCGCGTCTAAGCATCTGGGGGCGCATTGGGGGGAAGCCAAGATCGGCAGGAACCTCTTCCGGCGGCTCCGCGGTGCCGTCGCGCAGGCCCTTGCCGGCCGTCGTTGCCGTTCATCGCGCGTTCCGGCTCCCGCCGCAGATGTACACGGGCATAGCTCGGCGGCCACGGACTGGCCGGCGGGTGTTCGACTGGCTCCGGGTACTCCACGACGAGAGTCGGCCGTAGGGCCGGCGCCGGCCGAGGCGCACACGGTGTGCGCCTGCGCGTGCCGACCAGGTCGTATGATCATGATCATGATCAAGGTGACGGTGCTGCTGGAGCACATGCAGGGGGAACGGCTCACCGAGTTCGAGCACCCCGGCCAGTACGACAAGCAGTTCTACGAGTTCGAGGGAACCCGGTACGAGGTCGTCGGCAGCGCCTGGGGGCCGATGCCGCAACAGACGCTCGCCGTGCGGCAAGTCGGCTCCTGAGCACCGGAAGGATGCAGCTACCTCGCTCCCGAAGGACAGCGGCACGTAGCACCAAGACGCCCGGGCGAGCCCAAAGGACTCCTATATCTGGCGGCGCTGGAGGCTAAAACCGCAAAACCGATGCGCGGTTCTGGTCCAGCATGCGGCAGAGTAAGCAGCCGTGCCTAGTGACTGGGTGGCGACGGGCGAGCAGGCGATACAGAAGCTGCTCGCCCAAGAGCACGCCGTCGTGCTGCCAGAGATCGAGGCCCGGCTGGCCGACGCGACCTGGCCCACCTTGTCGCACCCCGTCCAGCCTCACCACCTGACGACCGCCCGCCACAACTTGGTGACACGCGACGTCATCCAGGTGACGCGTGAGCCGACCAGGGCGGTCGAACCGTTCCCGTCTACGTGCCGGTCGAGCAACGCCTCCGCAAGCGGGCTATCGGGGACGCAGCCGCCCGGAAGCGGCTGCTACACACTCGCTTCATGACGTGGTCAAGCGGCTCCGCCGCCTCAGGCACCGGCGTCATCGGGCCGGCCGGCGAGGGCGTCGTGCACGCCGCGCTCACGGCCGCCGCTCCATACGGATACCGCTTGTTCAACCCCGCCGCCGGCCAGACCGGCATGATCCTCGGAACGGTTCTGCGCGGCCCGCTCGACAACGGCGGCATCCTTACCACGATCGACCAGCGCACCCACACGCCGAATGGCCAGTACGTCGTGGCCGTCGAGGTCAAGAACACCCGCTCCTGGATCTATCAGGGCGCCGTGGAGCTGTACCAGCTTCTCGACAAGGCAGCGGTCCTACAGCGCGAGCACCCCGACCATGATTTCCTTCCCGTCTTGGTCTGCCGGCGCGCGCACCCAATGGTCAACCACCTAGCGGAACAGCTCGGCTTCTACGTGATCTCGACGAAGCGTCAGTACGTGCCCGCCAACCTGCCTCAGCGGGAGCTCGGCGAAGATGGATGACCGGCGCGTACGCCGCTGGGATGCCGTAAAGGTGGGTGTTGACCAGCGTGGCCGGGAGGTGCGGGGCTTAAAGCACCGGGGGCAGGGCGAGATCCGGCCGATCCCCATCCCGCCGGCGTTGGTGGATCTTCTCCGCCAGCACCTGGACACTCACGGAACGACGGGTGACGGTCGGCTGTTCCGGGGTGCTCGTGGTGGCTCGTTGGCATCCTCGACCTACGACCGGGTGTGGAGGATCGCCCGCGTTCACGCCCTGGGCGACGCGCTCGCAGCGTCGCCGCTAGTCCGCCGGCCCTACGACCTGCGCCACGCTGCTGTCTCGCTGTGGCTCAACGGTGGAGTGCCTGCCACCGAGGTGGCCCGGCGCGCGGGTCACAGCGCCGCGGTGCTTCTTAAGGTCTATGCCAACTGCATCGACGGCGAGGAACAATCCGTCAACGACCGGATCGAGCGCGCTATGGCGGTCAGCCGGGGCCGGCGGTTGTCACGTTCGTAGGAGGTCCACATGTTCTTGACTTCCGGCACTCCTCATCGGAGCCATCCACTGACGGTCGGTAAGCTCATCTGCCAGGCGGCGTTCGTGCCACCAGTAGATAAGTAGCCGATGAGAGGGCGGCGCGACTGCGCGTTTCCCAACAGGACGACCACCGCAACCGTGACTACCACCGCGATTCCGGCTAATTAATTGCGACAGCTATGGCCTTAGCACGGAACTTAGCTCAACGGCACTCGGCCTGGTTCCCCCAGACCATTTATCCACTCCTGCCGCTTCTGCTTCACGTCGCAATACGAACGAGAAGGCCCGAGACTTCAGCCGGTAACGTGTGGCGATCAGATAAGGCACGAGCGTGCATCTACCCCACGGTTGCGAAACAAGGTGAAAAACCATCTCTTGCTCTTCGTCCTCGGTGGCGCAGTCAGCGACAGCAGCTTCAATTAGCGCGAGAAGAAGTAAGAGAGGAAAAGTTGGCAGCGACTGACTCGAGATTGTTTCTTCTACCTGCTGCAGACCGTTCCAGATAGGATGAGGAGAATATCCTCCCCGCAGACTTGGATCCTTCATGTGCCTGAGCGCGTTGCGGGAAAGGTTCTCGCATGCGCTCAGGGCCGGCGACCGAGGCCCCAGTTGATCGTGAACCAGCAGCCATGAGACTATCTCGCTTCCATTAGGAAGATCCCTGTTGCCCCACATGGACTTGACGGGCGAGATGCCACGGGACAATCGATTACCTAAAAGCATTCCTCGGTGTCCCGACGGGTTGAAAGATACCTGAAGAAGGAGCGCGGAGCATTCGATCCACGCCTCCGGCGCGCGCCGTGACAGATTCTGCTCGAGCAGCACCACGGCATCTGACGGTATCGCCTGTCGTAGTTCCTGGGGAGAACAGTCGTCGGTAAGCCCAAATTCGATCAGATGGCTTGCTTCCCTGAGCGGAATCTGGCTCGTCGCAAGAGAATCTGCGAGTGCTTTCACGACGACAGGTCGCGCTGCCCGGTAGTTCTCGACAGCTAGCCTGGAACTGTCTATCCAAAATGACTCTCGACCGGGGACGGGCTCTTCCGGCATCTGCGACCTGATGGGGGCTGTCCGGAGTCTCGAAGCGAACTGACTCATGGCTCGCTGGACTACGGCTCGGACCGTATCAGGCTTCAACGGAGTGGACTCGATCGTTCGTACGCACAAGGCATCGACTACCGCCTGCTCTGTGGGCGATAAGTCGGAGGCGGTCCGACATATCTCTTGGACGATCTTGTCCGCCAAGCCCTGACGCCGCTGCCATGCAAGTTGAACGAGAATTTGCGAGACCACGTGCCATGGGCTGTCGGCACAATGTGTGACCAGGACTTCCAGCAGCTCCGAATCCGAGAGGGTATGATTTAGGTGGAGAGCGGCGAAGTATTCCAAGAACGTGCGGTGAGTGAACTGAAACAGTGGAGACCCGCCTGCGGCCGTTCCGGTGTCGGTCAGAACCCAGGCTCGGTTCCGGCAGAAGTTGACGAAGTCCTGAGCCGCTGACATAGCCACGGCATTGTCGTCATACAGCCATTCATGGAAGTAGCGTGCCGCCTCCACTACCAAGTCCCGTTCTTTGACGCCGGCCTGCCTCTCCTGGTCCGTGAAGATCCACAAAGCCAGATGCTGAATCGCCAGCTTGACATGGGCGTCGAACTCGAACCGGGGACGCAGCCGCCGTCTACGGTCCCAGGTGTCAAAGAGTAGGGTCGAGCACTTCTCGTAGAGCTCGGGACGATTGGACGGAATGAATCGCTGGTGTCGGTAAAGGCCGCACAACAGGGAAAGCATCAAGGGGTTCTCGCGCAAGTCCGGTATGGATTCGGACTCTGCTATGAAGCTGTCGAGAAAGCTTTCTCGCATGTGGCGGGTAAGGTCCTCCGCTTGTTGAAACCATTTCTCCACGTACTCCCTAACCTGGAGCTTGTCGAATGGCGCCAGGGTTGCGTGCGTGAACGCGCGCCGGTCGATCCCCGCCATGTCATAGCCCACCTTGCGACTTGTGACGATGACTCGACAGTCTGGGTACAGGGCGGCGAAAGCTTCGACCGCGGACGCCACGATTATTCGTTGCTCAAGATCTAAGAGTTCGTCAAGCCCGTCGATGAGGAACAAGATTCGACCGTGAAGGCAAAGGTATTCGAGCTCGAACTCGGAGATTTGCACCTGGAACTTCGCGTGGGCTGTTCGAACGGCGGCGCGTAACAGATTGAGACCGCCCGATGCCGAAACTTCCGCGGCGTGCTCGCGCAAAACAATCGGTACGGTGGCATAGGGGACGGCAACAGTGGAAAGCGTCGAAGTCACGTATGAGAGGTAGGTGACGAACGACGTCTTTCCTCCGCCCGGATTGCCGAGGACAACCAGCCTCGGCGATTGTGCCAAAAGCATGGGGAGACGGTCGGGAAGCCGATACTGGGTGCGGCCCTCGATGAGGGTTATCGTCGGCCCGACATAGAGTTCATCTACCGGCACCTTCTTAGCCGTCTCGACGCTCGGTGGGCGCATCGTGGAGTGGACAGTTGCGACGCTCTTCCGGAGTTTGGCTAGGTTTCCTTCGACGTTTGTGATGTTCTTTGACTCCGTGTCGACGATATGTGTTAGTACGTCGAGACGGCGGAGGAGACGCTCTTGGGCTGTTTGCGTCAGATACGCGCGAGCCTCGCGCCCATTGCGTGTATGACTAGGGTCGTGTCGAGTGGAACGTTCGACCACGAGCACAATAATCCCGGCAAGGTCTCGGGCGACCTCTGGTATCAAGACTGCAGGAAGACCTGGAAGCGCATGCAAGCGCAGGGTAAGAGTTATATATTGGATCGAGGACTCTTGAACGGATCCTTCGAGAATGCATTCGGCCACTACATCAGAAACTACGAATTCAAAGTCTCTCGTCTGCATGAATTCCTGGAACTGGGCGACAGCGTCCGCAGAATCCGGAAGGCCGGTGAACTCGCGAATAGGGGGCGGTATTGTTCTTTTTTCTTCCCGTACCTCGACGAGGAGCGAACGAGCAGCTTCGCGGACTCTGGAGATCCCCGCGGTGACGGACTTCTCGTCGAGTCTCTTGCGCCATTGTCCATAGATTTCGACAGCCGCCGATGAGATGAGATTAGCAAGAAGGTTGCCGAATGTTCCAGAGCTGAAGTCGCTCGTGAGCAATCGTTCCCATCCGCTAGACATCCGCTTGACCTACGCCCTCTCGCGTCGGGGCCGCTAACCTGGTAAACGACTGTCGCGTCCTCAATATGCGGATGAAGCGCATCGGCAAGAACGCCCTCGTTGCTAGCACGATCGGGTCACCGTCTGCACGCTCGGCTTGGACCTTCTCATGAGCCCCTCCAAGATCCCTGCCGTCTGGGAACTGGACATCGATGCGGGGACGCATGGCCTGAATCTCGCCTTGAGCAGTCACGATCCTCATGGTGACCGCCTTGACGGCTGTTCGCAGTCCATCGAACGTCCTCATTTGCCGCAGGGCAACGCGCATCCGACTCCTTGCGGGCGGTCACCATGCGTGAGTGGAAAGCGAGGTCCGCGGCAGGCGAAGCCCTCGTGGCACGGCCGGGGGTGGGATATCGATAACAGCACGACCTTGGTGGCACCCAGCCTCGGCGCCACCTGTGCCCCAACTCGCCAACAAGACAATGGGGGCGCATCGGGGGGAACCGAGCCCTCCCCCGACCCGCTCGAATCCCGGACGCGGCTTGCAGGGCCGCGGCGACCAGCGCCGCGGCGTGCAGGTCAGGCGTGATGTGCGATGCGCCGGCAGGAACGCCCTGTAAATCCGTCGCGAAAGCTACGAAGGTTCGAATCCTTCACCCGCCACAGGCAGGCAAAGAGGCCCTTGGCCAGCGAGAACGCTGACCGAGGGCCTCTTTCGTGTGTCTCACTCGATCTCGCTCCGACCGGCTCGATCTCGCTGATCGTGTCGCATACGTGTCGGCATCCCACACGATCATCGCGTCGTTCCAAACTCCGCGCTGGAATGTGCCTGGGCACCGGCGCGCCTTCAAGGCGCTCAGGGCAAGAGGCCCTAATGTTCGTTCCGCACTGCTGCTCGTGCGATCCGCGTGGATCGGTGGCCACGCCGGCGGCTCACCGCTTCGGTGTTCCGTGGGCCACCCGGCCCTTCCGGGATGCAACATGCGAGGAAGCATGGTCAGCGGGGCACAAGACGATCAGTCGCAGCATCGGAAGAAGCCGGACGAGAGGACCGACAAACAACCTCCTGACGACCTCTGGAGGATGGCCGTCGGTTTGGCCCAAGTGAGCTCCCTCTACTTCTCCCACAACGGGAACGAGGGCGCTGCACAGATTGCACAGGCCCTCGCCCTGGTGTTTCAGATGATGCGGCCGAACCTCTAGCGTCTGATCGTCTGCGGGGGTCGTGTTGGGGCACGGCCCCCGCTTCTATGATCAGGCGCTGCCTGGCACCCTGTGGATAGCACCGCTTGACAGTGTCGCTCCGCTGACGTACCAAGCTTCGGTAGCAGAGGCTATAGCGGACTAGAGTTCACAGGCACTCGACACGCGGAATCGTGTCCTATTCCTTCACCTGGACGCCCGGGCTCCGTTGCGCACGGCGTTCGATCTATTGCCGCCCGGCCGCGTTAAGAGCCGCCTCGACACGGCGCCGAGATGCTTCGTCCTGGCCGTAGATGCACTTCGCGTACACCCGCATCAGGACGTGGACACTGTGTCCCGCCCACTCCGCGACCTGGGTTGCGGGAACGCCCGCGTTCAGCCAGAGCGACACGGCCGCGTGCCGCAGGTCATACGGACGCCTCGCCAGCGGCGATCGGACCTGCGCGGGCGTGAGGGTGGCCTCGCGCGCATCGCGCCATGCCTTGCCGTACGAGTTGCTCGGGATGGGCTGGCCGAGCGTCGGCACGTACCGGCCGCCGGGGCCGCGCCGGGTGACGAACAGCCTGCCGTCCGGCCCCGGCCCGTACTCAGTGATGTGATGGTCAAGCAGGGCACAGAGCGGCGGTGGAGCGGGCACCGGCCGCGTCGCCGTCTTCGCCCGGTGCTTAAGGCTGCGCCGCTCGATCGGGCCATCCTCATCGCCCCAATCCCTTCACCCGCCACCACTGGGACGGCAAGGCCCCTCACGAAGGTGAGGGGCCTTTCTCGTCTCCGCGGTCGGCTGGGCGGGGTCGCGCAGGGAGGTCGGGGACAGCAGCGCCCCGCCGACGAGGGCGGGTGACCGGCGGGCCATCCCGGCCAGCAGGTCGGCGACCTGGACCCGGGGATCGTCGCGGGAGTCGGCCATCAGCAGGCCGGCCAGCGGGGAGAGTCCGTCGTCATCGGTCAGTGCCCGCTGCAGGCGGGTCAGCCGGTCGGCGGTGAGGGCGCTCTGCTCGTCGTGGATCACCAGCACCTGCCGCCGGCCGCCGCTCCACGACAGGACGGTTTCCGCCAGCGCCGGCAGCAGCGGCTCCAAGGGCGGCGGGATCGATCGGTCGTCGTTGTCGAGCCTGGTCACCACGGCTCGCACGTGCGGCTCGGTCAGCCGGTCGAGGACGGCCCGCTCAGCGGGACCGAGACCGTGCCGGGCGAGCGCGTCGCGGGTCTGGAAGAACCGCTGCACGCGCCGGTCGAGCGGACCCGGTCGCTTGGTGCGGACCAGTTCGACGAAGGCCGCCAGGAAGGCGTGCCAGTCCTTGCCCGCGGTGCGTCCGGCCCGGTACAGGGCGAGAGCCGGTGGACGGTGGTGCCGGGTCAGCCGGGTGCCGGCGGCGTAGGTGGGCTCGGCCAGCAGCAGGTCGACGATCCGGGTGACGAGGAAGAACTCCTTGTCGACCAGATGCACCAGCGCCCGGCCGGTCAGCGCCCGCAGGAAGCGGGGTGCGTCCGCGTCCGGGCGGCGCAGGAACTGGCCGGACTTGAGCTCGTGCGCCGAGACCCGCAGCTCGCCGATCAGCGCGGCGGCCTCGTCCACGCCGAGGTCGACACTCGCATGGGTGATCACCGGGGTGGCCGGGTCGAGCAGGTTGGTGCCGGAGAACCCGGACTCGTCGCAGGCGATCTCCACGACCGGGCCGGCCACCGCGTCGGCCGGTGGGAGCCCGCCCTGCAGCGGGGATCGCATGCCGACCATGCTCGCCCGGGCGCTCGCCCGCATCAACCTGATTACCGGGTGGCCGGGACCGCGCACTCCGGACAGGTGCAGTTGATCAGGCGGTCGTAGCGGGCGTCGGCCACCTCGGTCAGCGTCGCGCGGATCGCGGTCAGCGCGGCGATCCGCGCGTCGATCTCGGCGATCTTGTCGATTGCTTTCTGGCGGAGGTCGCCGGGGGGATGACGGCGGTCGGTCTCGATCAGGCCGGCCACCTCGTCCAGTGTGAAGCCGAGCCGCTGAGCCGCCTTGATGACGCGCAGCAGCGCGACCGTGTCCGGCGGATAGAGCCGGTGCCCGCCGTGGGAGCGCGGCGGGTCGGCTAGCAGCCCGCGACGCTCGTAGTAGCGAAGCGTCTGCACGTTCACCCCGGCCTGGGCGGCCACCTCCCCGGCACGCAACATCGGCTCACCTCGCCCGCTGCACGAGGGAGTCGAGCACGTACGCGTAGCCAGGCGGTACCTCTATCTCCAGTGTCAACGGGCTCTCCGCGACGGTGAAGGTGAAGAACGAGCAGCACTCGGCCTCGCGCGCGGTCAGGTCTCGCACCCGGGCCGCCTCGACGCCGGCCAGCCGCAGCCGGGCACGGGTGGGGGCCGGGCTCTCCACCTCGCGCACGGCGGTGGCGAACAGCTCGTCGAACTCGGCGAGGCGCAGCGGACGCTCCGCGGTCGGGAGCGTGCACGAGTCAGGCACTTCGAACGACATGTTTCGACGGTAAGCCTGTACCGGGGTACCGGATGCAAGTGCCGCGGCTGGTCCTTTTCAGTCAACTCACAGGCCCGTACGGATGAATTCCCCGGACCCCGACGTTCCATCGGATGCGTGGCCTCCCCGGCCCGCATTCCGAAGGAGCTCAAGTGCACAGCCATCACAACGGCCTCAAGACGGCCGCTCTGCTGGGTCTGCTCTCCGCGTTGATCCTGGCACTGGGCTACTGGCTCGGTGGCAGCGGCGGCCTCGTGTTCGCCGTGCTCATCTCGCTGGCGATGAACGTCGGCACGTACTTCTTCTCCGACAAGCTCGCGCTGCGTGCCATGCGCGCCCAGCCGGTGACCGAGGCGCAGTTCCCCGCGCTCCACCAGATCGTCCGGGAGCTGGCGACGTCCGCCGGGCAGCCCATGCCGAGGCTGTATGTCTCGCCGACGCCTCAGCCCAACGCCTTCGCGACCGGCCGTAACCCGCAGCACGCGGCGGTCGCGGTGACCGAGGGCATCACCCGCCTGCTGGACCGGCGCGAGCTGCGCGCCGTGATCGGTCACGAGCTGTCCCACGTCTACAACCGGGACATCCTGATCTCCAGCGTCGCGGGCGCCCTGGCCGGCATCATCACCAGCCTCGCCCACCTGGCGATCTTCCTGCCGCTCGGCGGCTCGGACGACGACGACGGCCCGAACCCGGCGTCGCTGTTGCTGATGCTGATCCTCGGCCCGCTGGCCGCGACCATCATCCAGCTCGCGATCAGCCGGAACCGTGAGTATCAGGCCGACGCCGACGGCGCCGCCCTGACCGGCGACCCGCTGGCCCTCGCCAGCGCGCTGGAGAAGATCAGCTACGGTACGCAGCGCATGCCGCTCCCGGCCCAGGGACAGCTGAGCAGCGCGGCGCACCTGATGATCGCGAATCCGTTCCGGGGCGGCGGCATCTCGTCGCTGTTCTCCACCCACCCGCCGATGGAGCAGCGCATCGCCCGGCTGCGCGAGCAGGCGAGCGCGATCCAGTACCGCTGACCGTTCGACAAAGCAATCAGGGGCCGCCCCGCATGGGCGGCCCCTTCGCGTGTGAGAGGACCCGAGGTGCGTCACTACCTGGACGTCTGGCAGCTGCCCGGCGGGCGGACGCTGCTCAGCGTCGGCATCCTGGCGCGGCTCGGCATCGGCATGGTTCCGCTCGCCCTGCTGCTCCTGGTGGAGCAGGAGACCGGCCGGTACGCGACGGCGGGTCTCGCCGCCGGCATCTACGCCCTGGCCGGGGCGGTGGTGAGCCCGATCGCCGGGCGGCTGGCCGACCGGATCGGCCCGTCCCGGATCCTGGTCGCGACCGGGGTGCTGCATCCGCTCGCGCTGGCCGGCCTGGTCCTCGCCGGAACCACGACGTCGATCTTTGCGCTCACCGCGGTGGCCGGCGCCACATATCCGCCGCTGACCGCCGCCGTCCGCCGTGCCTGGACCGGCCTGACCGCGCTCGGCAGCGGGCAGCATGCCCTGCGCAACGCCGCGGTGGCCGCCGAGACCTCGCTGTTCGAGCTGGTCTTCGTGCTCGGTCCGATCCTGGTGGCCGCGCTGATCGTGATCACCTCCGATCCGGCGTCGGCGCTGCTCAGCGCCGCCGTGGTGACGTTCGTGGGCACGCTGTGGGTGGCCCGGCTGCCGGTGATGCGGCATCGGCCGCATCTCTCGTCTGACAAGACTCGCGGGCTGGGACCGTTGAGGGCTCCCGGCTTCGCCGTGCTGCTGGTCTGCGTGGTGTCGCTCGGCATCGCGTTCGGCGCGTCCGGCGTGATCGTCCCGGCGTATGCGGCACAGCACGGCGGCGGCGACGGGCTCGGCGGCGTGCTACTGGGCATCTGGGGTGTGGGCAGTGCCGTCGGTGGCATCTGGTTCGGCACCCGGCACCCGGCGATGGCTCTGCACCGGCAGTTCGGGCTGCTGCTCGCCGCGGTGTCGGTGAGTTTCCTCGTGCTCGCCTTCATGCCGGCGCCGCTGTATCTGGGGATCGCGCTGGTGCTCGGCGGCGCGACGATCGCCCCGGCGCTGACCGTCGGGAACAACCTGGTGTCGCGGCTGGCGCCGGCCGGCATGGTGAACGAGGCGTTCACCTGGGTGGTGACCGTGTCGGTCGCGGGCAGCGCGGCGGGCGGCGCGATCGCCGGGGCCATCGTCGACCGGCCGGGCGGGGTGCCGTGGGCGTTCGTCTTCGCGGCGTCGGTGCTGATGGCGGCCGGGCTGGTGTCGCTGCTCCCGCGCGGGCCGATCGCGCGCGCCGACGGCTCGGGGTTTTACCCCCTGCCCAGCGAGGGGACCGCTGGGTAACCTGACCTCACGTCACGGGGTGAGGAGCAGTCCGATGCCGAGGGAAGTCAGGACCGACGTCGAGACGCTGCGCGCCGCCGACATCGACCGGCAGAAGATCGCCGATCAGCTGAAGGCGGCGCTGGACGAGGGCCGGCTCTCCCTTCACGAGTACGACGACCGGGTGCGCGAGGCGTACGCGGCACGCACGTACAAGGAGCTGTTGCTGCTCGTCACCGACCTGCCGAAGCCCGGCTTGAGCGCCGCCGAGGTGCAGGCGGAGGCGCGCCGCAAGGCACGGCGGATGCCGACGGCGGTACTGGTGCTCTGGACCATCTGGGCGGCGCTCGCCGCAGTGAACGTGGTGGTGTACGTGCTGGTCGCGGCCACTGTGGACGGTTACGTCTACCCGTGGCCGGTCTGGCTGCTGGTGCCGGGCGCGGCACTGGCCGCGGCCACGGTCGGGACGCAGGTCATTCGCCAGCAGCAGAGGCGCTGACGTCCCCGTTACGGGCGATTTGTCCAGGCCGGCGGCGCGCTAGGGTCTAATCGTGAACCGCGTACCGCTCTCCGTTCTTGATCTCGCGACGGTCCGGGAGGGGCATTCCAGCGCGGATGCTCTGCGCGGCACGCTCGACATCGCCCGCACGGCGGACGAGCACGGATATCTCCGTTTCTGGGTGGCCGAGCATCACAACATGCCGGCCGTCGCCTCCACCGCCCCGCCGGTGCTGATCAGCGCCGTCGCCGCGCAGACGCGGCGGATCCGGGTCGGCTCGGGCGGCGTGATGTTGCCCAATCACATGCCGTTCGTGGTCGCCGAACAGTTCGCGCTGCTCGAGGCGATCTACCCGGGTCGCATCGACCTCGGCATCGGGCGGGCCCCGGGCACCGACCAGGCCACCGCCGCGGCGCTGCGGGGAGTCTCGCCGTACCTGACCGTCGAGCAGTTCCCGGAACACCTGCAGACCGTGCTGGCGCTGCTCGGCGACGAACGGATCGAGCCCGGCCCGGCGGCGCATCTGACCGCCACGCCGGTCGCCGAGACGCATCCGGAGATCTGGATGCTGGGTTCCTCCACGTACGGGGCACAGGTCGCCGCCGCCCTCGGCCTGCCCTTCTGTTACGCCTATCACTTCGCCATGACCTCCGATGTGGACAACGCGCTTCGCCTGTACCGGGCGGGCTTCAAGCCGTCACCGCGCCATCCGGAGCCGCACGTCATGGTCAGCGCCTCGGTGATCGCCGCGGAGACGAGCGAGGAGGCGCACTATCTCGCCGGGCCGAGCCGGATCATGGCGCTGAGCCTGCGAACCGGGCGGCTGGGACCGATCGTGTCGCCGGCCACCGCGGCGTCCGCCTCGCTCAGCGATCTCGAGCGGGGGATGCTCGATTCGCTGCCCGGCACGCAGTACACGGGGACGGCGGAGGAGGTCGTCGCCGGGCTCGACGAGCTGGTCGAGCGGACCGGGGCGGACGAGTTGATCCTGGCCGGCACCGTCTACGACCCGGCGACCCGGCAGGACACCCTGATCCGGCTGGCGAAGGCCTGGGCGGCTTAATCGGTGGATCGACCGCCACCCCTGCCGGAGGATGAGGCCATGGCCTGGGAGTTGACCGACAGCGTCGAGCATTTCGAGGCGACCGCGGGCGATTTCCTGCGGTCGCGGCCGGTTCAGCACACCGTACTGCTCACCCTGGTCGATACCTTGCGGCGGCACGGTCTCCAGGCGTACGGGGAGGGAAGTCCGGTTTTCGGCTTCTGGCGTACGGACGGGGTCGTCGACGGGGTGCTGCTGCAGACGCCGCCGCGTCCGATGATCTTCAGTGAGATCCCGGCCGAGGCGGTCGTCCCCGCGGTCCGTGCCGTTGCCCATCTGCCGCTTCCCGGCGTGAATCTGCTGGCCGACGCGGCGGAGGAGTTCGCCGGCGCCTGGCGTGAGCGCACCGGCTCCGGCACCTCGGTCAGCCGCCGTACCCGCCTCTATCGCCTGGGGGCGCTGACGTCGCCGGTCGAGCCGCCGCCCGGTCGCGCCCGCGTCGCCGGCGCCGGAGACCGCCCGTTGGTGACCGAGTGGATCGGCGCGATGTTCGACGAGATCCGCGAGGAGGGTGACGCCGCGGCGATCACTGACGACCGGCTTTCGTACGGCGGTGTCACGCTCTGGGAGGACGACGGCTCGCCGGTGTCGCTGGCCGCCCGGTCGCGCCACCACGCCGGCATGATCCGCGTCCAGACCGTCTACACGCCTCCCGCGCTGCGGGGACGTGGCTATGCCGCCGGCGCGACCACCGCCGTGACCCGCGAGGCGCTCGCTCTGGGCGCTCGCGACGTGGTCCTCAACACCGATCTGACCAACCCGACCAGCAACCGGCTGTACATGCGGCTGGGTTACCGCCCAGTGGAAGATCGAACGGTGGTGGAGTTCTCGTGATGACCGGCAAAGTGCTCTCGGTGAACGTGGGCGTGCCTCGGCCGAACCCGGCGAAGGGCACCCGGATGACCGGCATCGACAAACACCCGGTCGATCACGCGGTGGAGGTGCGTCCGCCCGGCCCGAAGAGGACCGGCCTCCACAGCGGGCTGGTCGGCGACCCCATCGGCGACGTCAAGCACCACGGCGGTGACGACCAGGCGGTCTACGCGTACGCCCGGGAGGACCTCGACTGGTGGGAGAACGAACTGGGCCGCGAGCTGCCGGGCGGCATGTTCGGCGAGAACCTGACCACGTACGGCGTGGAGGTGAGCGGCGCGGTCATCGGCGAGGTCTGGCGCATCGGCGACGTGGTCGAGCTGCAGACCACGTTCGGCCGCATCCCCTGTGCGACGTTCCAGGCGCGAATGGCGTTGCCGCGGTGGGTGAAGCGCTTCACGGCCGCGAACCGCACCGGTACGTACTTCCGGATCCTGAAGGCGGGCCACCTCCGGGGCGGCGACCCGATCGAGATCCTGCACCGCCCGGCTCACGGGGTGACGGTGGACGAGGCCTTCCGCATCTACATGAACGAGCCGGAGTCGTTGCCGCGGCTGCTGGAGGCTGACGAGCTGCCGGAGGACTTGAGGCGCAAGGTGACGGCGACGATCGCCCGCACCCCGCGGTAGGACGGACGCTCAGGTCAAAGCGGTGAACAGGGCCTGCGGGGCGAAACCCAGCGCCACGGCCACGGCAGCGGCCAGGAGCAATGCCGCGGCCACCGGGCGGGTCACCGGCAGGCGTGGATGGGTGGCCGCCTCCAGCAGCTCCGGGTCGGCGACCGCGATGCCCACCCGCGGCGGGCCGGAATACAGGGTCGCGGCCACTCGCACGTAGTAGGCGAGGCCGATCACGGCGTTCAGCGCCACCACGCCGGCCAGCCAGCCCCAGCCCTGGTCGATCAGGACGTCGATCACCGTGACCTTGGCGAACAGCCCGGCCAGGCCCGGGGGCAGGCCGGCCAGGCCGGCCAGGGCCAGCACCATCGCGGCACCGAGCCACGGGGAGCGGCGGCCCGCTCCGCGGTAGGCCAGGATGTCGCCGCCGTCCGCGCCCGGCGGCCGCAACGCGGCGACCACGCCGAAGGCCAGGAATTCCAGGACCACGAAGAAGACGGCGTAGGCCGCGGCGGCCGCCACCCCGGACGCGCCCAGCGCCAGAGCCGCCAGGATGTAGCCGGCCTGCGCGATGGACGACCACGCGAGCAGGCGCACCATGCGGGTCTGGCGCAGCGCGACCAGGTTCCCGATGGTCATGGTCAGCACGGCCAGGATGGCGGTGATCGCCGAGGCGTCCAGGCGGCTCACGATGGCGGCCAGGGCCACGATCCCGCCGAGCTTGGAGGCGGTCGACAGATACAGCGCGATCGGCAGCGGCGCACCCTCGTAAGTGGGCGGCGCCCACGCGTGCAGAGGAACCGCGGCGACCTTGAAGGCCAGGCCGATCACCAGCAGACCCACGCCGGCGGCCGCCACGGGAGCGGTCACGCCGGAGCCGGCGACCAGGCGATCCAGGTGCAGCGCGCCGGTCGCGGCGTAGTTCAGCGCCATCCCCAGCAGGGCGATCGCCGTGGAGATCACGCTGATCAGCAGGAACGTCACCGACGCGGCGGCCGGGGCGGTGCTCACCCGCTCGCCGGGGGCGAAGCGGCGCAGGCCGACCAGGATGTACAGCGGCAGCGTCAACGTCTCCAGGCCCACGATCAGGGTGATCAGATCGCCCGCGTAGCCGATCACCACACCGCCGGCCATCGAGCTGGCCAGCAGGAAGCAGAACTCGCCCGCCGGTGCGGTGCCGAGCCGCAGCGACGGCACCGACAGGGCCAGCACGCCCAGCGTGAGCAGGGCGAACACGACGGCGGCGACGGCGGCCAGCGGGCTCGGCACCCAGGAACACGCCCCGCCGTCCGGAGCGCAGAAGGTGCCGCCCCGGGAGCCGCCGACAACGATCGCGCAGACCGCGGTGGCGACGCCGCCGGCGGTCAGCGCGGAGAACGTCAGCGCGCGGCGTCCGGCGATCAGGTCGGCGAGCAGGACCAGCAGGGCCGTGCCGGCGGCCGCGTACAGGGGCAGCAACGACACATGGTCGATCGTCTGGGCGCTCACCGGAGGGCTCCCGTCAGAACGTCGGCCGTGGCGGACAGGACCAGGGCGGGAACGAGGCCGACCGCCAGGACCAGCGCGACCAACGGCGCCCAGGCGGTCCACTCGGGCCCTTCTATCGCCGGACGCAGCGACGAGACCACCGGGGTGGCGGGCCCGTGCGTCACCCGGCGGAGCAGGCGCAGGAAGTACGCCGCGGTCAGCGCCCCGCCGATCGCGGCCAGCACGCCGAGCGTCGTCCACAGACCGCCGCCGCGCTGCATGGCCGCCACCACGGCGAACGCCTCGCCCCAGAAGCCGGCCAGGCCCGGCAGGCCGAGCGAGGCGATCGCGGCGAAGCCGAGCAGACCGGCCAGCCGGGGAGCGGACTCCCGCAGCCCGCCGAGCGAAGCCAGCTCGCCGGTGTGCGCCCGGTCCTTGATCGCGCCGGCCAGGAAGAACAGCAGGCCGGTGATCAGGCCGTGGGCGACGTTGCCGAGCAGGGCGGCCTGCAACCCGGTCACGGTCAGGGTCGCGATGCCGAGCAGCACGAAACCCATGTGCCCGACGCTCGAGTACGCGATCAGCCGTTTCAGCTCGGTCTGCCGCAGACAGATCAGCGCGCCGAACAGGATGGCCGCGGCGGCGAGGATGCCCAGCACGGGTGCGGCCCACCGCGCACCCAGGGGAGTCACCCCGACTCCGATGCGGATCAGCCCGTACGTGCCCATCTTGAGCAGCACCCCGGCGAGGACGACCGAGCCGACCGTGGGTGCCTGGGTGTGCGCGTCGGGCAGCCAGGTGTGCAGCGGCCACAGCGGAGCCTTCACCGCGAACGCGACCGCGAACAGGGCGAACGCGGCGTACTGGGTGGTGCGGCTGAGCCCGGCGCCACCGGCCAGGCCGATCATGTCGCCGGTGCCCGCGGCGACCACCACGGTCAGCACGCCGAGCAGCAGGATCACCGAACCGAAGATCGTGTAGAGGACGAACTTGCGAGCCGCCTGCCGTCGTTCGTCGCCACCCCAGCCGGCGATCACGGCGTACATGGGAAGCAGGACGACCTCGAAGAACAGGAAGAACAGCACGAGGTCGAGCGCGAGGAAGGTGCCGACGATGCCGACCTCGAGGACCAGCAGAAGAGCGGCCAGTGTACGGCCGGAGCCGCCCTCGGGAACCTTCCAGACCGTGTAGGCGCAGCAGAGCAGGGTCAGCAGCGCGGTGAGGACGACCAGCGGATACGAGACGCCGTCGACCCCCAGGTGGAAGTCGATGTTGAGGGCCGGGACCCAGGAGTGGTCGATCTCCGCCCAGGGGCGGCCCGAGCGGTCGAAGCCGAACGGGACGACCACGATCAGGGCGAGGGCCGCGAAGATCGTCGCGACGATCCGGGCGTTGCGGTCGCCGGGGATCAGCGCGACCACGAGGGCGCCCAGGGCGGGCACCGCCAGCGCCGCGATGAGCAGGGCGGATGTCATGTGGCGGCTCCGACGGCGATGGCGCCGAGCACCAGCACCCCGGCGAGCAGGACCAGGGCGGCGCCGGGCAGGGCGATCCGGTGCGCGGCGCTGAGCAGGCCGCCGAGGTTGCTGGTGGTGGTGCCGGTGCCTTCCACGGTCGCGTCCACCACACGTTCGTCGGTGGCCAGGACGGCACGAGCGATCGCGCGGGTCGGCCGTACGACCAGCCGGTCTTGAAGATTGTCCAGGTAGAAGCCGTTGGCGAAGACGCGGCGGGCCGGGCCCAGCGCGACGGCCGGGTCGACGCCGGGCACCGCCTGCCACAGCCACCACGCGGTGCCCACGCCCAGCGCCAGCAGGATCAACGGCAGCACGACCGCCACGCCCAGGTCGGGATCCTCCAGCTCCAGGGCGGAGCGGAAACCGGGTGCGTACGCCGCCAGGCCGAGCAACGCCGCCGGAATCCCCAGCAGCAGGATCGGCCACCGCATCAACCCGGGCGGATCATGTGGCGTGTTCGGGCGGGTGTACCGCGCGTCGTCGAAGCCGATCTCCCAGTCCGGGCCGTCCGGGCCGTGCTCGCGCGACACGCCGAGGAAGGCGCAGAGAAGCAGGCGTGTCGCGTACCAGGCGGTGATCGCGACGGCGAACAGCGCCGTGATCCAGACCAGCCAGCCGACCCAGACCGGCGCCGGCCCTCCCCCGCTCTCGGTGGCGTGCGCGGCCGCGGCCAGCACGTTCTCCTTGGACCAGAAGCCGGCCAGCGGCGGCAGCCCCGCGAGCGCGCCCAGCCCGATTACGAACGACCAGAAGGTGATCGGCATGTGGTCGCGCAGGCCACCCATCCGGGACAAGTAATTGGTGCCGACCGCGTGGATCACCGCGCCGGCGGCGAGGAACAGCAGCGCCTTGAACGCGGCGTGGGTGAGCAGGTGGAACAGCGCGGCCGCGGGTGAGCCGACGGCGAGGGCGCCCGTCATGTACCCGATCTGGCTCACCGTGGACCAGGCCAGCACGCGTTTCAGGTCGTCCTGCGAGGTCGCGGCCAGCGCACCGAGCAGGATCGTGATCGAGGCGGCGACCCCGAGGACGGCGAGCGCGACCGGCGACTGCTCGTAGAGCGGATAGAGCCGGAAGACCACGTAGACGCCGGCCGCGACCATCGTGGCGGCGTGGATCAGCGCGGAGATCGGCGTCGGGCCGGCCATCGCGTCGGGCAGCCAGGTGTGCAGCGGGAACTGGGCGCTCTTGCCGGCCACCCCGGCCAGGATCAGCAGCAGCGCGGCGGTGCTCGGCTGGTGGGTCAGCAGCACGCTGATCCGGGAGGTGCCCGCGTCGATGATCAGCAGCGCCACGCCCAGCAGGAAGCCGACGTCGCCCACCCGGGTGACGAGGAAGGCCTTCATCGCGGCGGCGGGCGCCTCGGGCAGCCTGCGGTCGTGGCCGATCAGCAGGTACGAGCACGCGCCCATCACCTCCCAGCCGACCAGCACGCCGATCAGGTCACCGGAGGTGACGACGAGCAGCATCGCGCCGGTGAACAGGCTGACCTGCGCCGCGTACGGGGCGTACCGCGGGTCGTCGTGGAGGTACGCCACCGAGTAGATCTGCACGAAGAGCGCGACCACGCAGACGGCTACCGCGACATACAGGGCCGCCACGCCGGCGCTGAAACCGAGCGTGACGTCGATGCCGCCGATGCTCACCCAGCGTCTGTTGACGTCGATCGGTTGGTGCGCGGTCAGCAGCAGAATGAGCGTCACGATCAGTGAGGCACCGGCGCCGGCGATGCCGAGGGCGGCGGCCAGGCGTCTCGGTCCGGGCTCGTCGTGGTTCCCCGCGCGTGACAGCAGCCCCAGAAGACCGAGCAGCAGCGGTACGCCGGGGATCAGCAGCCCGGCCACTCCGGCGTTCACGAGGGCGTCCGTTCGTGGTCGTGCTCGTGCAGCGCGACCTCGTCGAGGACGACCGCCCGGCGCAGCCGGTAGTACTGGAGCACGATGGCCAGCCCGACGCCGACCTCGGCGGCGGCCAGCACGATGACGAACAGCGCGAAGATCGCCCCGGACTTCGGCTCGGGCGCGACGTTGGCCCAGGCCTCGGGCTGCACGCCGACCAGCGACGTCTTGATCGACGCATCGGCCGCGACGAGGATCAGGTTGACCGCGTTGAGCATGAGCTCGACGGCCATGAGCACGAGAATCGCGTTCCGCCGGCGGAGGACGCCGTAGACGCCGAGGGCGAACAGCAGGGCGGCGATGACGTACGGAATGACGGCGTGCACTATGCGCCGACCTCCCCGCCGTCGTCGCGACCGGGCAGCGCCCGCCGCCCACCCTCGCCCGGCAGCTCCCGCTGTTCACGGCGGCCGCCGGCCGTACCGCCCTCGATCTCGGCTTGGCTCTCTGCCGGTCGGCTCGTTCCCTCGATGACGCGTTGGCCCGTCTCGCTGAACTCGGCCTCGGCCGGCTCGCCCAACGGGGCCCGGCGCTCGCCGGCGCCGAAGACGATCTCTCGGGCCCGGTCCTTGAGGGGGTCGGGTGGGTCCTCGGTCGCGACCGCGCCTTCCGCCTCGGCCCGGGCCGCCGCGCGCTCGGCCTCCGCCTGGGCGCGGACCCGGGCCTGGGCCGCGGCCTGCCGGGCGGCGATCCGTTCCAGGCGGGCCCGCACCTCGTCGGTCTCGTCGACCGGGCCGGGAGTCGGGACGGTCTCCGCTTCGGACGGGCCACCGCGCGCTCCCAGGTCGGGGCGGGACAACACGATGGCGCCGACCAGGGCGGCCAGCAGCAGGATCGAGATGACCTCGAAGGGCAGCACCCAGGAGCCGAAGATCTGTTCCCCGACGCGGCGGGCGGTGCCGGGCGGCGGGAGCTCGAACCGGGTCCAGCGGAACGCGTCGATCAGCAGCGCGCTCAGTCCGAAGCCGACGCCGGCGCCGATCACCGCGGCCGGCCCGGCCGGGCGGTCCAGGTCGGGTGACGGGCCGATCGGCGCGCGGGTGAGCATCACCGCGAACAGCAGCAGCACGACGACCGCGCCGACGTAGACCAGGATCTGCACCCACGCGACCAGCTCGGCGCCGAGGACCAGGTACAGGCCGGCGATCGCGCCCAGGCTGACGACCAGGTAGAAGCCGGCGCGGACCAGGTGACTGCTGGTCACCACGAGCGCGGCGGAGCCGACCGCGATGACGCCCAGGGCCAGCATCAACGCGTCCGCGACGGTCACCGCTCCGGCTCCGGGGCCGGGGGCTTCTGCTCCGGTGCGTTCGGGGCGGGCTCACGCCGTACGGAAGCCCTTGCGGTCTTGGCGGCCGTGGCCGCGCCCGGTCCCGCTGCCTTGCGCGCCGCCGTGGCCTCCTCTTTCGAGGGTTCGCCGAGCACGTCGTGAGCCGGCGGCGGAGGCACCGTGCGCATCCACTCGCCCAGCCGGTTCTTGTCGTGGAGGAGGTCCAGCACGTCGGTCTCGGAGTACTCGAACTCGGGCGACCAGTGCAGCGCGTCGAAGGGACACACCTCGATGCAGATGCCGCAGTACATGCACAGAGAGAAGTCGATGTCGAAGCGGTCGAGGACGTTGCGCTGCCGGGCGCGCGCCGCCCCCGGGACGACGACCTCTTCCTTGTGCGAGTCGATGTAGATGCACCAGTCCGGGCACTCGCGCGCGCAGAGCATGCACACCGTGCAGTTCTCCTCGGTCAGCGCGATCACGCCGCGCGAGCGAGGCGGAAGGTCCGGCTTGACGTCGGGATACTGCTGGGTGACCGACGGCCTGGTCATCGTCTTGAACGTGACGGCGAGACCCTGGACCAGGCCCTTGCCGGGCGTGCTGCGCTCCCCGTCGTCACTCACAAACGCATATCCTGCCCCGTCGCCGGGTCGGACGCGAGCACACCCCCAGCGAATCTTCCGATCCGGTCGTCCCGGGGCATCCCACCCGCCGGGGAAGTCCATCCGTTCCCCGCCCCCGGCCGCCGACTAAATTGACACCCTGCTATCCGGGAGCGGGGTTGACCCTGACACCGTGTCAGAGGGTTTGCTGGGCGCATGGAGACGAAATATCTTGCCGCCGGGGCGCTCACCGGCGTGGGCAAGCACGCCGAAGCGGTCAAGGAACTGCCCGGTGACTTCGCCGGAGTGGCACGGACCGTGCAGGGGCTGCTCATTCATGAGTTCTGGGGTGACGCGTACGGGGTGACGCTGCGTCCCGAGGAGCGGGAGACGGTCCATCTGCGTAGCGCCGCGGACATCCTCGATGCGGTGCTCGCCCGCGATCCGCGGCCGCTGAGCGTGGCGCGGGAGCCGTCGCAGCGCGTGGCCACCAACTGCCGCGGGTTCACCGTGGTGAGTGTGGCGCTGCTCCGCGCTCACGGGGTTCCGGCGCGAGCGCGGTGCGGCTTCGGGACGTACTTCAAACCGGGCTGGTTCGAGGATCACTGGGTGGTGGAGTACCACGACGGGTCGCGGTGGCGTCGCGGGGACGCGCAGATCGACGACGTGCAGCGCTCGGCGCTGGAGATCGATTTCGATCTGAGCGACGTCGGCGACCGCTTTGTCGTGGCGGGTGAGGCGCTGCGGCGGGTACGGGCGGGGGAGGCACCGGCCGAACGGTTCGGGCTGAGCACGATCGACGAGGGTGGCGAGGACTGGATCCTGGACAACGTGGCCCGGGACGCGGTGGCGGTGGCCGGTGTGGAGGTGCTGCCGTGGGACACCTGGGACGGCATGCGCGACGACCCGGTGAAGATCCCGGACATCGTGATCAATGAGCTGCGGAAACGGCCCGAGCCGGTCAGCTGAGGACCTTGACGGTCGCGGTCAGCACCAGCTGCAGCAGGGCGACCGGCACGAGGACCAGCCAGCACAGGCGTTGCAGCTGGTCCTCGCGCAGCCGGGGATACGCCACGCGGAACCAGATGATCACGAAGGACACCGCGAAGACCTTCAGCAGCGTCCACAGCCAGCCCAGCTGGTCGGAGAGCGGGCCGTGCCAGCCGCCGAGGAACAGCACGGTGGTGAGCGCGGCGATGACCACGATGCCGACGTACTCGGCGAGCAGGAAGAACGCGAAGCGCAGTCCGGTGTACTCGGTCATGTAGCCGAAGACGAGCTCGGAGTCGGCGATGGGCATGTCGAACGGCGGGCGGCGGATCTCGGCGAGGCCGGAGATGAAGAAGACCACCGCGGCGGGCAGCTGCCAGAGCAGCCACCACGGACGCCATGCCTCCACGATGCCGGACAGGCTCAGGGTGCCGGCCGCGGTGGCGACGCTGGCCGCGGACAGCACCAGCGGCAGCTCGTACCCGAGCAGCTGAGCGGCGCCGCGCAGGCCACCGAGCAGGCTGTACTTGTTGGCCGACGCCCAGGCGGACATCAGCACGGCGAGGACACCGACGCCCAGCAGGGCGAGAACGAAGAACAGACCCACGTCGAGGGCCTGGGCGACGAGGCTGCCGGGTCCGAGCGGGATGGCGAGCAGGACCAGCAGGTACGGGAAGAGAGCCACCAGCGGGGCCAGCCGGAAGACTCTCCGGTCGGCGCCGTTCGGGGCGATGTCCTCCTTCTGGACGAACTTCACGCCGTCCGCGACCAGCTGCGCCCAGCCGTGGAAGCCGCCCGCGTACATCGGGCCGACGCGCGCCTGCATGTGCGCCATGACCTTGTGCTCCGTCTGCCCCACGATGAGCGGCAGCACGAGGAACGCGGCGACCACCGCGACGACCCGGATGATCAGTTCGAGCCAGAGCGGGATCATGCGTGCGGGCCCCACTCGTTCGGGTCGGGCACGCCGGGCGGGCGCATCGGGGCGCGCTTGGCGGCGCCGCTCTCCGACTCGCCCGGCTCCTTCGCGCCCGGCCAGGCCTTGGCGACCCGCGCGGCCAGCACGAACTCCTTGCGCAGCGGATGCCCCTCGAAGCCGGGCGGCAGCAGCAGCGGGCGCAGATCAGGGTGGCGGGCGAAGGTGATGCCGAACATCTCGTAGGTCTCCCGCTCGTGCCACGCCGCGCCCGGGAAGAGCTCCACGACGGACTCGACGACCGGCTCGTCGCGCGGCACGCGGGTGCGCAGGAGCAGCGAGTGCTTGCGGCGGCTCGAGTAGAGGTGGCAGACGACCGTGAAGCCGCCGTCCAGCTCGTCCACGGCGGAGAGCCAGTCGAAGAAGTCGCAGCCGAGCGCGCCGTTGTGCTTGGCCGTGCCGACCGCCTCCCACCAGCGGGCGACCGGGAGATCCACGACGGCCCGCTGGTGCCCGGCGCCGCCTCCGGACAGGCTGGCGACGATCTCGCCCGGAGGCGCGTCCGGGGAGTCGTCGGTCAGCAGCGCGACGAAGCGCTCGCCGACCTCTTCGGGCGTCATGCGTGCCATCCTAGGGTCTTCACGGTTGGGTGAGGCCCGGCAACCTTCCGTTGCGGAACACGTCCACGAAGTCCTGGTGGTCCTCGCGCGCTTGGTCGCCGTACCGGTGGGCGAAATCGACGAGGTGGCCCACGAAGCCGGCCTCGTCCTTGTCGACGGCGGCGACGATGGCCTCCTCGGTGGAGAAGTCGACCAGGTCGTGGCTGGACTCGTCGTCGGCGACCGAGTGCATGCGGGCAACGGCCCGGCCCAGGTCGGCGATCACGCCGGTCAGCTCCTCCGGCTCGTTCACGTCGGACCAGTCGAGGTCGGCGGCGTACGGCGAGACCTCGGCGACCAGCTGGCCGACGCCGTTGAGTTCGGTGTATCCCAGCCAGGGATCGGCGTGCGCCTGAAGCGCCCGCTGCGACTCGGCGGTGCGGTGGCCCTGGTGCAGGAAGTACGACCGGACGCGCTCGTCGTCGATCCAGCGCGCCACGGCCGGCACCTGAGCCTGCTTCATGTAGATGATCACGTCGTTCTCCAGGGCCTGGGTGTGGCCCTCGAGCAGCATGTTGTACGAGGGCAGCCCGGCCGAGCCGATCCCCACGCCCTTGCGCAGCTTGATGTCCTTGATCTTGGCGGACACCCGCCGGTTCGAGTCCGGCAGCGTCCCGAGGTAGCGCTCGAAGGCGGCCCGGACCTGAGCGTCGGTCTCCGGCTCCACCTCGTAGACGCCGTCCAGCAGCGAGAACCGGCGGTCGTAGTCGTCGATGGTGGTCTGGTTGTCGAGCAGCTCGACCCGCGTGTTGAGCCGGGCTTCCTGCAGAACCCGTTTGAGGACGCCGTCCGCGTTCTCCAGCGTGATCGACCCGATGGCGTCGTCCCCACCGGCGGCGATCGCCCGCAGCTCGGTCAGATACGAGCGGGCGAAGGTGGTCACCAGCTCGGTGATGTTCTGGTCGGAGAGGGCTTTCTGGTACCCGATGAGGGCCAGGCTGGCGGAGAAGCGCTTGAGATCCCAGGAGAAGGGTCCCACGTACGCCTCGTCGAAGTCATTGACGTTGAAGACCAGCACACCCGACGAGTTCATGTACGTCCCGAAGTTCTCGGCATGCAGATCGCCGTGGATCCAGACCCGGCTCGTCAACTCATCGAGGAAGCTGTCATCCGCGTAACCGGCCGCCAGATCCGCGTAGAAGAGCGAGGCGCTCCCCCGGTAGAACGCGAACGGCGAGGCGGCCATCTTCCGGAACTTCCGCCGGAACGCGGCCGGGTCCAGCGCCATCAAGGCACCGAACTCCCTGCTCAGAACGTCGGTGATGAACTCGGCGCGGGATTGCTCACTCATAACGGGAGGGTAGTCCCGGAGATCCACCCAGCGTTGTCACAAGCCCGACGCCGCCCCAAGGCCGTCCCCGCACCGCCCGACCTCTCGCCTCCGCCGGCCTGTCGGCACCGCCCGGCCTTTCCGCACCGCCGGCCTCTCCACACCGCCCGCCTGTCCGGACCGCCCGGCCTCTCCGCACCGCCCGGCCTCTCCCGACCGCCCGGCGCTCGACCGCCCGGCCCCCGCCTTCCGGTCCTGCGGGCTCCCAAGAGCCGCCGAACCTACGCCGGCGGCTTGACCAGCGGCGCCGTCAGCGACGCGGCGTCCCGGCGCGACAACGGATCGGGCCGCGACACCCCGCCCGGCCCGGACTGCTCCGCGGCGATCTTCTCCTGCAGGCGCAGGATGCCGTGCAGCAACGCCTCGGGGCGCGGCGGACACCCCGGCACGTACACGTCGACCGGGATGATCTGGTCCACGCCCTTGGTCACCGAATACGAGTCCCAGTACGGGCCGCCGCAGTTCGAGCACGACCCGAACGAGATCACGTACTTCGGCTCGGGCATCTGGTCGTACAGCCGCTTGATCGCGGGAGCCATCTTGTCGGTCACCGTGCCCGAGACGACCATCAGGTCGGCCTGCCTCGGACCGTGCGCGAACGGGATCACGCCCATGCGCATGAAGTCGTGCCGGCTCATGCTCGACGCGATGAATTCGATCGCGCAGCACGCCAGCCCGAAGTTGAACACCCACAGCGAATAGCGCCGTCCCCAGTTCAACACGAACCGGATGGGTTCCCCGAGCACATCTGGCAGACCGGCCACGACGCCAACCTACTCCGTCGCCGGGGCGGGCCGCTGCAGCAGGCTCATGAACCCGGTCAGCAGTGCCTCCCGCAGCGCCGGCGGCGCCACGTTGAGCAACGTGTTGACCCCGGCCATGCGGCTGAAGTCACCGGCGCCCAGCCCTAGCCCCTCGGCGAGCCCCGCGACGAGGTCGGGCGTGACCATCTCGGGAGTGAGCGCGCCGGCCGCCTCCAGCAGGGGCGCCGGTAGATCGACCGGCCCCCGGGCGCGCGCGGCGGCGACCGCCTCGACCAGCGACGGCCCGAACTCCGCCGCCGTCGCACTCACCGCCGCGGTCACCGTCAGGTGGATGGTGGGCGGCATCTTCCCGAACGCCAGCTGCGGCTGTGTGTGCCATCCGCGTGCGGCAAGCTCGTCGGCGAGCACGAACAGATCGACCCCGTCGGCGGCCAGGCAGACCACGCTGGTCTCGGCCGGCGCGTACAACCGCACGCCCTCGGTCGCGGACACCGCGCTCGCCAGCTCGGCGACGGCGTCGCGAGTGCGCCGGGCGAGGTCGAGATAGCCTGCGTCGCCGATGCTCCGCAGCGTTGCCAGAGCCGAGGCGATCGGGCCGCCGGACCGGGTGGACGAGATGATCGAGTTGATCATCGTGTATCCCGGCCAGTCGGCATAGGCGAAATACTGCCGAAGGCGCAGCTCCTCGTCACGATGCAGCAGGAGCGAGACGCCCTTGGGGGCGTACGCGTACTTGTGCAGGTCGACCGAGATGCTCGTGACGCCCGGCACCGACAGATCGAACGCCGGCAGGTCGGCGCCGAGGCGGCGGAGATAGGGAAGCAACCAGCCGCCGAAGCAGGCGTCCACGTGGAAGCGCACGCCACGCTCGGCCGCCGTCGCGGCGAGCTGCGGTATGGGGTCGACAACCCCGTGGGCGTAGGACGGAGCCGAGGCGGCGACGAGCACGGTGTCGGGACGTATCGCCGCCGCCATCGCCTCCGGGTCTGCGCGCAGGTCGTCGCCCACCGGCACCACGTCGAGCGCGACGCGCAGATAGTGCGCCGCCTTCGCGAACGCGGCATGCGCGGTGGACGGGACGACCAGACGCGGGTCGGTCAGGTCGGGCCGGGAGTCGCGGGCTGCCTTGACCGTGAGGATCAGCGACTCGGTGCCCCCGCTCGTGACGCTGCCGACCGTCCCCGGGCCGCCACCGAGCAGCCGGGCGGCGGCGCCGACCAGAGCGTTCTCCATCGCGAGCAGGGACGGGAACGCTGTCGGATCAAGCCCGTTGACGTGCGCCGAGATCGCGTGAGCCTCGCGGGCCAGTTCGTCCAGGCCCTCGACGGCAGGGTCGTAGACATAGGCGAACAGCCGGCCGCCGTGGGTCGGTAGATCCGCGGCCCGCAGCTCGCGCAGCTCGGCGAGGATCTGCTCGCCTGGGACGCCCTTCTCGGGCAGCGCTTCGAACATGGCGATGACGCTAATGGAGCGGTCGCCGGCGCGGATAGCCGCCGATGGTCGACGCCGAATAGACCTAAGTCGCCTACCGCGACACGTCTCGATAGGCGCCTAATAGCAGGACCGCGGCGCCGACCAGCACGGCCGGCACCACGGTGAAGCCGAGAAGCACGCCGAGCCGTGCGGTGTCGTCCTGCGTGGCGGCCTCGCCGGTCGACGACGAGACATATCCAAAGATCTGGAGGATCAATGCGTACAGACCGGGTCCGAGCGCGAGCCCGAGGGTCTCCCCCGCGGTCCACAGGCCGGTGAAGACGCCGGCCTGGCGGCGGCCGGTGCGTTCGGTGTCCCAGGCGATGCAGTCCGGAAGCATCGCCATGGCGAACACCTGCTGACCGGCGTAGCCCACACCGACACACGCCACGATCAGATAGATGGCGGCCGGCGGGAGCGCCGGCGCGGCAAGCAGGGCGAGGGCGCCCGCGGCGAAGAACAGCGACGCGACGATGAGGGATCGGGGTTTGCCGTAGCGGCGGCCGACCCGTGTCCACAGTGGCATGACGAGCAGGGCCGGGCCGACGAAGGCGGCGAAGAGGAGCGTGGCGCCCGATTTGGTGCCGATGACGTGGTCGGCGAAGTACTGCACGCCCGCCAGCATCGTGCCGATGCCGACAGCCTGGACGACCCAGCAGAGAAGGAGGACGACGAAGGGACGGTTGGCGGCGGCGACGCGGAGCTGGGTTCGCAGATCGGGCTCGGGTTCGGCGGCCGAGCGTGTCTCGGCCCCGCGCGTGCCGACATAGACGCCAAGGGTTCCCACGACGATGAGGAGGGCGACGAAGATGCCGGACCACCGGTGACCGGCGAGACCGCCACCGGTCTGCTCGACCACCAGCGGCGCGACGGCGCCGGAGATAAGGATGGCCAGTGCGAGGACCGCTACTCGCCAGGTCATCAGCCGGGTGCGCTCGGCGTAGCCCTCGGTGCCGGACGTGAGCTCGGCCGGCATAGCGACGTACGGCACCTGGAAGAAGGCATACGCGGTGGCAGCGGCGAGGAAGGCGATGGCGACGTACGCGCCGGCGCCCGACCCGCTGCGGATCGGACCGGCGAAGATTGCCGCGAAGAGGACCGCGAGGGCGAGGCCGGCGCCGAGCAGGAACGGCCGCCGGTCGCCGCGGCGGTCGGAGACCCGGCCGGCCACCGGGTTGACGACGACGTCCCAAGCCTTGGGCAGTAGCACGAGAAGTCCCGCCACGCCGGCGGCGACACCCAACGTGTCGGTCAAATATGGCAGAAGGAGCAAACCAGGCACGGTGCCGAAAGCGCCCGTGACCAGCGAACCCAGGGAATATCCGGCAAGAACACGACGAGGAAGGGCTGCCACCGGCCGTACGCCGGGAGTGGGACCGGTGGTCGTCATGGACGCGGATGGTAACCACGAAAGGGAGGTGACGCCTACAGTCGCCGCATGAAAAGCGTTGGGGCCGGTGTCGCCGCGAGTCATCCGGCGACCGCGAACGCCGGACTGGAAATCCTGCGAGCCGGAGGCTCGGCAGCCGATGCCGCGGTCGCCGCGGTTTTGGCCTGCTGCGTCGCCGAGACGATCTTCACGGGGCTCGGGGGCGGCGGGTTCGCCACCTACTTCGATGCGGCCACCGGGAAGGTGACGTGTCTGGACTTCTTCGTGGCGGTGCCGGGCATCGACGGCGACTGCGAGCCGAGCCGGATGGTCGCGGTGGACGTGGTCTTCGGTGGCCTGCCGCAGGTGTACGAGATCGGCGGGGCCAGCGTCGCGGTGCCGGGGGTGCCGAAAGGCTGCGGTGAGGTCCACCGGCGCTGGGGAAGGCTGCCCTGGGAACTCGTGGTGGCGCCGGCGATCGAGCTGGCCCGCGACGGGGTCCCCCTCCCGGCGGCGCATGCGGCCACATTGGACTCGTGTGCTCCGGCGCTGGCTTGGGGCGACGGAGCTCCCGTCTACACCCCCGGCGGGCGCAACCTCGGCGCGGGAGAGCTGCTGTTCCACGAGGGGCTGGCCGGCACGATGGCCGAGCTGGCTGCCGAGGGGCCGCAGATCTTCTACACGGGGACGTACGCGAAGGTGCTCGTCGACGCGGTTCGGGCGGCCGGCGGCAGTCTGGGTCCGCGGGATCTGGCGGACTATCGGGTGCTGGAGACGCCGGTCGACGTGGCGGAGATGGCCGGGCATCGGGTGCTGGCACGGCACGACCTGAACCGCACCGTGGACACGATCGCCGGGCTGCCCGGTGACCTCACGCGGCCGCAGCGGGCCGTCGGGGTGGCCACCGCCCTGCGCGACCAGGGCCGTCAGAAGATCGGTGACACGACCAACGTCTCGGTCGTCGACTCCGAGGGCAACGCCTGCGTCATCACGACGACGCTCGGCATCGGGGCCGGGGTGTGGCCGCCCGGGCTGGGCGTCAACATGAACTCGATGCTCGGGGAGGGAGAGCTGGTCACGGGGGCGCTGGTTCCCGGCAAGCGGATGTCGTCCAACATGTGCCCGCTGGTCGTCATCGGCCCGGACGGCGGCCTGGCGGTTGCGGCGGGTTCCGCGGGAGCTTCGCGGATCCGCACCGCGCTGATCGGCACGTTGCTCGGCGTGCTGGTCGACGGGCTGGACATGGAGACGGCGATCGCGCGGCCGCGCTTCCATGTCGTGGACGACATCGTGCACGTCGAGCCGGACTACCCGCGGGAGGAACTGGCCCTGCTCGCCGACGCCGGTTGGCGGGTCAACCAGTGGCCCGACCTGAACCATTACTTCGGCGGCGTGACCGCCGTGGGCCGCGCCGGCGCAGCGGGCGACCCGCGCCGCGGCGGAGTAGGCCTCTCGCTCTAGCGATGGGTCGACGTTAGCGGCGCCGGCGAGTGCGGCGGCAGGAGCGGCGGCGGCGACGGGGACAGGAGGGACGGAGGGGAGCTGGCGTCAGGCCATTCGGCGGGCCGCTGTTGCCTTTGCCGCCTCGGCGGTTTCGCGAATGCCTACGGACAGGTCGGTGGGGGTCAGGCCGAACGTCTTCTCGGTGAGCGAGCTGTCCAGGTGGAACGGGCCGTAGAACTGGTAGTCCATCTCGGCCATCTCGCGGGCCATCGGCACGGCCACGCCGGCCGCGTGCATGACGAAACGCGGGAGCGCGCGGACTTTCAGCCTGGGGGCGCCGGTCAGGGCGCAATACCGCTCGGCCAGCTCGGCGATGCTGACGGGTGGCGCGGTCGGTGTGTGCCACGCCTTGCCGTAGGCGCGCGGGTCGCGGGAAAGCGCGACCATCGCCCTCGCCTGGTCACCGGTGTAGGTGAAGCTGTGCGGCGCGTTGACGTCGCCCGGTGCCCACGCGGTCCGGCCCTTCTCGATGGCCGGCAACAGGATCGACGAGAAGACACCCACCGCGCCGGCGCCGATGTAGTCCGAACCCCGGACCTCGACCGTGCGTACGCCGCTGGCCAGCGCGTCCTGCCACATCTTGATGCGCACCTTGCCCTTGCGGCCCACCGCCGCGAGCGGGCTCTCCTCGGTCATGTGACCGCCGGGCTGCGGGCCGTACACGTACAGGTTCCCGGTGATCGCGTAGACCGCGTCGTTGGCCAGCGCGGCGGCGATCATCGCGTCGTTCAGCGGCGGCCACAGCTTCGGCCACTCGGTGTACCGCGGGTTCGCGCAGTTGAAGAGCGTCGACGCGCCCTCGGTCAGCTCGGTGAGCCGGCGGGCGTCGGCGGCATCCGCGGCCACCCTCTCGATCAGCGGATGCGACGGTCCGCCGCCGCTGCGGGTGATCATGCGGACCGATGAACCTTCGTCGGCCAGCAGGCGGGCGATGGCGGACCCGATGGGACCAGCACCGACGATCACATTCGCTGACATAGCGTTCTCCTTTGCGAGCACTGCTCTCTGTTGAGAACAACGTTTCCACACTGCCGAACGAAAAGCAAGAGCAGTGCTCTCGATGTGGCACACTGACCACATGAGCGCCGAGGGAGTACGCGCCCGCGTCCGGGCCGAGATGACCGAAGAGATCAAGGCGGTGGCCCGCCGGCACCTCGCCACGGACGGGGCGAACCTGTCCTTGCGCGCGGTCGCCCGGGACATGGGCATGGCGTCGTCCGCGGTCTACCGATACTTCGCGAGCCGGGACGAGCTGCTCACCGCCCTGATCATCGACGCGTACGACTCGGTGGGCGGCACCGCCGAGCGAGCGGCGACCGGCATCGACAACCCCACCGAGCGCTGGCTGGCCACGGCCCACGCCGTACGGGAATGGGCCCTGCACGACCCGCACCAGTGGGCGTTGATCTACGGCAGCCCGGTGCCCGGTTACCAGGCTCCGCAGGACACCATCGGGCCTGCCACCAGGGTGATCCTGCTGATCGCGGACATCGTGGCGGACGCGCTACGCGCCGGGCGGGTCACCGAGGGGCCGCCGATCACCGGCCGCTACGCGGAGGAGCTGGCCGCGGTCGCCGCGCAGTACACGCCCACCGCGTCGCCCCGGCTCATCGGCGCCGCCATGGCCGCCTTCATCCAGATGTGCGGCGCGATCAGCGCCGAGCTCTTCGGCCAGCTCACCCACTCGGTCGACGACGACCGCCGCGGCTTCTTCGAGTTCCAGATGCGCGGCGCCGCCGGCTTCATCGGCCTGACCTGACCGCGTGCAGCACGTGGCCGCCCGGAGTCTGCGGCGGCACGTCCGGCCGGTCGAAGAACCGGGCCGCCAACCCCGACGGGCCGAGATCCTCGATCTCGCCGAAGCCCAGACCGGTCAGCCGCGCCGCGATCTCGTCCGGCTCGAAATACGTCAGCCACGGCTCGCCGAGCCTGGCCACGCGCGATGCCCGAGCCTCCAGCGCGGCGCGACGTTCGGCCGGCATGAGCGCGGGCGACTGCGCGTAGTCGAAGACGACCTCGTTGCCCGGCAGCGCGGCGACCACCTTCAACGTCTCGTCGAAGCCCTGCCCGGTCAGGTACGGCACCACGCCCAGCCAGAGGAAGAAGGCCGGGCCGTCCAGCGTGAGGCGGTCACTGAGCGTCTCACGCTCGAAGTCGACCCCGAGGTACGTGACGTCCGGCGGGATCTCGATGCCGGCAGCCGCCAGCCGGTCCCGCTTCCACGCCTGCGTATCCGGATGATCGACCTCAACGACCCGCAAGCCGGGGAAGGGGTTGCGGTAGGCGAACGTGTCCAGTCCGGCGCCGAGAACGACCAGGGTGCGTACGCCGTGGGCCACCGCCCGCCCGAGTGCGTCCTCCGCGAAGCGGGTCCGGGCCGCGATGAACAGCCGCATGCCGCGCCGGGGCGCGTCCGCCACCAGCTCGTCCGGCGGCATCCCGAGAATGCGCACCGCCAGCGGATCCGGGAAGATCTGCCCCTGCTCCAGCACCTGGTGCGCCGCCCGGTAGCGGGCCGCGCTGAACGCCGTACGGCTGGGTTGTCCCTTTTCCATTACGGCTGCCAGCTCGCTCGGGCCATGTCCACGTGATCACCTTTCAGCGGCACTCCGTCGGCCAGCAGCCGTTGCCGCGCCTCCTGCTCGTGGCCGGGTGGCATGCGCCCGGCGCTGGTCACCACCCGGTGCCACGGCACTCCCCCGCCGTGACGAGCCATGATCGTGCCGACCTGCCGTGCCGAGTTGCGGCCCGAGACGTCGGCGAGGGCGTCCGCGATCGCGCCGTACGACATGACCTTGCCCTCGGGGATGCGCTCGACGAGCGAGAGCACCTCCTCGACGTACTCCTGAGGGGTCACGCGGGCCACCATAGCGGTGGCCTGTGACACGAAAGCGCGGAACCCGGCGCACGAAAGCGGCGAACCGGGCCACGATATGGGATCTCAGCCGCGGCCGGAGCGACCACCCGAGCACAATGGGCCTGGTGCGCGAAGTGGTGACCGAAGCGCGCCGGATCGTGGTCAAGGTCGGTTCCTCGTCGCTGACCACGGCGTCCGGCGGCATCGACGATCAGCGCGTCGACGCCCTCGTCGACGTGCTCGGCAGTCTGGCGGCCGACGGCCGTGAGGTGGTGCTCGTGTCCAGCGGCGCGATCGCCGCCGGCCTGGCCCCGCTCCAGCTGCCGCGCCGCCCGCGCGACCTGGCCACCCAGCAGGCCGCCGCCTCGGTGGGCCAGGGGCTGCTGATCGGGCGGTACACGGCCGGCTTCGCCCGCCACCAGAGGACCGTCGGGCAGGTGCTGCTCACGGTCGACGACGTGACCCGCCGCTCGCACTACCGCAACGCCTACCGGACCCTGCGCAAGCTTCTCGACCTCGGCGCGGTGCCGATCGTGAACGAGAACGACACGGTCGCCACCGAGGAGATCCGGTTCGGTGACAACGATCGGCTGGCTGCCCTGGTCGCCGCGCTGGTCCAGGCCGATCTGCTGGTGTTGCTCTCCGATGTGGACGCGCTCTACACGGGCAGTCCCTCGAATCCGGCGTCGGCGAAGATCCCGTACGTGGGAAGCGGAAAAGATCTTGAGGGCATCAACATCGCCGCGCCGGGCCGTTCGGGGGTCGGCACCGGCGGCATGGTGACCAAGGTCGAGGCCGCCCGGATCGCGACCGGTTTCGGCATCCCGGTCGTGCTCACCTCCACCGCGCTCGCGCTGCCAGCGCTCAAGGGCGATGACGTCGGCACGCTGTTCCAGGAGGCGAAACAGCGCCCCGCCGCCCGGCTGTTCTGGCTCGCACACGCCACCGCCCCGCGCGGCCGCCTTCACCTCGATCCGGGCGCGGTCGCCGCCGTGGTCGCGCGGCGCAAGTCGCTGCTGCCCGCCGGCATCACCGCGGTGGACGGCTCGTTCGCGGCCGGCGACCCGGTGGATCTCGTCGACGCGGTGTCCGGTACGCCCGTTGCGCGTGGCCTGGTCAACTACGATGCCGTCGAACTTCCCGCCTTGCTGGGACGCTCCACGCCGGAGTTGGCCGCGGAGCTCGGTCCGGGATATGAACGAGAGGTCGTCCACCGTGACGACCTGGTCCTGCTGTAAAGCCGACGACGAAGAGCAGGGGTACGACACCATGACGACCGTGTTGCAGCAGGCCGCCGACGCCCGGTCGGCCGCCATCGACCTGGCCGCCGCCACCCGCGCCGAGAAGGACCGCGCGTTGCTGCTCATGGCCGAGCGGCTGGTCGAGCGGTCCGACGACATCGTCGCGGCGAACGCGGTCGACGTGGCGAACGCTCGCGAGGCCGGGCAGAGCGAGGCGATGGTCGACCGGCTGACGCTCACCGCGGCGCGGGTCGAGGCGATGGCCGACGGCCTTCGCCAGCTCGCCGCCCTGCCCGACCCGGTCGGCGACGTGGTGCGCGGTTCGACCCTGGCGAACGGGTTGGAGCTGCGCCAGGTGCGGGTGCCGTTCGGCGTGGTCGGCATCATCTACGAGGGCCGGCCCAACGTGACCGCCGACGCGGCGGGCATCTGCCTGAAGTCGGGCAACGCGGCCCTGCTGCGCGGGTCCGGCTCGGCGTTCAGCTCGAACGCGGCGATCGTGTCGGTGCTGCGCAAGGCCGTCGCCGACGCGGGGCTGCCAGCCGACTCGATCCAGCTGCTCGACGCGACCACGCGCGACTCGGTCAAGGAGCTCATGCGGGCCCGTGGCCTGGTCGACGTGCTGATCCCGCGTGGCGGCGCGTCGTTGATCAAGACGGTGGTCGAGGAGTCGACGGTCCCGGTCATCGAGACCGGCGTCGGCAATTGCCATGTGTACGTGGATGCCGCGGCCGACCTGGAGAAGGCTCTCGCCGTGGCGCTCAACTCCAAGACGCAACGTCTGTCCACGTGCAACACCGCCGAGTCGCTGCTGGTGCACACCGAGATCGCCGAAGCGTTCCTGCCGCTGGTGCTCGCCGCCCTGCGGGATGCCGGCGTCATCGTGCACGGCGACGCGCGGGTCACGGCGTACGGGGAAGGGGTTGTCGCCGCGACCGAGGAGGACTGGGGCAAGGAGTACCTGTCGGCCGACATCTCGATGGCGGTCGTGGACTCGATCGACGACGCGCTCGATCACATCCGCCGCTACGGCACCGGTCACACCGAGGCGATCGTCAGCGAGTCGCTCGCCGCGACCCGGCGCTTCGCCGCCCGGGTGGACGCCGCCGCCGTGATGATCAACGCGTCGACCCGGTTCACCGACGGCGGCGAGTTCGGCTTCGGCGCCGAGATCGGGATCAGCACGCAGAAGCTGCACGCCCGCGGTCCGATGGGGCTGCCCGAGTTGACCTCGACGAAGTACATCGTGACCGGCAACGGCCACACGCGGTAGGACTCAGCGGCAGGCGCGCAGCACGGTCAACGTGGTGTGCACGTCGAAGATCGGCCCCTCCGCGCTGTCCCAGCCACCGTCGGAACGCTGCGTCTGCGACAGGCGCTTGCGCGCGTTCTGCAGCAGCCAGTCGTCACCGAGGTTGACCCGGCGCAGGGCGGCGGCCATCGACGCGATGTCGGCCGGCGACATGTCGGCCAGGCGGTCGCCGAGCACCAGCTGCACCCGCGCCGACTCGTAGAAGTACTGCTGACCGTAGAGCAGCCCGGCGGCGTGCCAGCCGGCCGCCAGGAACGACGGCCAGGTGCCGTCCGGGCGCAGTTGCCCGACCAGCCAGGAGGCCGCGGCGCCGAGCGTTTGCGCATATCGCGCGGGAACGTCCAAATGGGGATGCAGTTCGATCTCGGCCACGGTGAGCCAGAAACCGGCCAGCGAGGTCAGATAGAGAGTGGCCTCGGGGTCGCCCGGCATCGCCCAGTCGGGGGCCTCGGCGGCCAGCGACTCGTCCTCCTGCCAGGTGCCGTCCGGGCGCTGCACCGAGGCGAGCCAGGCCAGCGCGCGATCGACCGCCTCGCCGTGCAGTCCACCGAGGTCGTCCAGCTCGTTGAGGCGGAAACACGTGGCGTCGACCGACGGGACGTCACCCTCCGTCGAGGCCGGCCAGCCACCGGACTCGGTCTGGCCGGAGACGATCCGGTCGATGACCGCGGGATCGGGCTGCTGGCCGGTGCGGAGATAGGACAGACGCGCACGCTCCACGGGGTCACCGTGGGCGACGACATAACCGATCGCGGCATCGATATCTACCACGACGGTGACGCTACCGTTCCGTAACGCATTCCGCTCTGCTGTTTCTGTCACCATGCCGTCACGTTGGGGAGTCACCGCGGCGACTCCCCAACGTCAATGTGTCAGTACGACGGCAGGGACGGGTCGACCGTGTTGACCCAGGAGACGATGCCGCCCTGGACGTGCACGGCGTCTTTGAAGCCGGCCATCTTCAGCGCCGCGAGCGCCTCCGCGGACCGCACACCGGACTTGCAGTGCAGGACGATCTGCCGGTCCTGCGGGAAGCGGGAGAGCGCCTCGCCGGACAGGATCTCGCCCTTCGGGATCAGCGTCGCGCCGGGGATCGAGACGATCTCGTACTCGGCGGGCTCGCGGACGTCGACGAGGAACAGGTCCTTGCCGCTGTCCTGCCAATCCTTGAGCTCCTTGGCCGTGATCGTCGAGTTGAGGGTGGCCTCCTGCGCCTCCTGGGAGACGGCGCCGCAGAAGTCCTCGTAGTCCTCGAGCAGGTCGGTCACGGTCGGGTTCTCGCCGCAGAGCGCGCAGTTCGGGTCCTTGCGGACCTTGATCTTGCGGTACTCCATCTCCAGGGCGTCGTAGACCATCAGCTTGCCGACCAGCGGCTCACCGATGCCGGTGATCAGCTTGATCGCCTCGTTGACCTGGATCGAGCCGATCGACGCGCAGAGCACGCCGAGCACGCCGCCCTCGGCGCAGCTCGGGACCATGCCCGGCGGCGGGGGCTCCGGGTAGAGGCAGCGGTAGCAGGGACCGTGCTCCTCCCAGAAGACGGACGCCTGGCCGTCGAAGCGATAGATCGAACCCCAGACATACGGCTTGCCGAGCAGCACGGCGGCGTCGTTCACCATGTACCGCGTCGCGAAGTTGTCGGTGCCGTCGACGATCAGGTCGTACTGGCTGAAGATCTCTTTGACGTTGTCGCGGTCGAGCGCGGTGTCGTGGATGATCACCTCGACCAGCGGGTTGATCTCGCGAATGCTGTCCGCCGCGGACTCGGCCTTGGGCCGGCCGACGTCGGAGACGCCGTGGATGATCTGGCGCTGCAGGTTCGACTCGTCGACCGTGTCGAAATCGACGATGCCCAGCGTGCCCACCCCGGCGGCGGCCAGGTAGAGCAGTGCGGGCGACCCGAGGCCGCCGGCACCCACGACGAGGACCTTGGCGTTCTTCAGCCGCTTCTGACCATCCATGCCGACGTCCGGGATGATCAGATGCCGCGAGTAGCGGCGGATCTCGTCGACGGACAGCTCGGCGGCCGGTTCGACGAGCGGGGGCAATGCCACGGTTTACTCCCCGGGTTGACGGTAAGGATCGGCACCCATTGTCACTCGATTCCCCCACCGACTGCCATGACGTTCAACACCGGCCCGACATGCGGGACGAGGGAATTTTCAGCGGGTCGGCGGACCGGTGTACCGACGGCCGTTCAGGTACGGCCAGGGATTCGGTGCGCACCCCTTCAACCCATATGTCTGCTGCATCATCACCGGAGCCGGCCGTCCGCGCCCCGGGCAGGACTCATGCCCGTGCCCGAGCTGGTGCCCGACCTCGTGGTTCAGGGCGTAGGCGCGGTACGTGGCGAGCGGCGCGCCGTATCCCGGGATCGCGCTGTGCCAGCGAGCGTCGTTGATGATCACCTGGCGGGGCAGGCGGCACGACGTGAAACCACCGGTCTCCAGGCCGCCGGTGCGGCACATCCGGCGGGAGGTGCCGGCCGAGGCGAGAAAGATCGTGAATTCCCCGTACGCCGTGTGAGGCACCCGCCGCAGCCGGAGTGCTCTGCCGCCGACCCAGCTGCGTGGGTCGCCCAGCACGCGATCGACCTCCCGGGCGAAGCCCGGCGCGAGCGACTTGGGGGCCGGCAGCTCGACCGCCACCCGGAAGTGGTGGACCGGACCGGCACTGCCCAGGACCGGGCCGTATCCGGCGGCGTGGACGAAACGGCCACTGGTGCCCGGCCTCGCGGGGGCGGGCGCGGCCGCGACCCGTACCGGCGGAGCCGGGGGTTGCGGGGAGGGTGCCTCGGTGACCGCGACCGGCGGCAGCGGGTCGCGCTGCGGCACCTCGCCCAGCCCCAGCAGCAACACCACCAGCACCAGGCAGACCAGGATCCGCCGGGGATGGGTCGCCATGACGATCTGACATTGCCACGATCCGGCGAAACATGCGGCGTTTCCGCTTTACAGCGGCGGGCCGACGAGGAAGGAGCTTCCCCTGCGGGGCCAGGCGTACGGGACACAGCCGCGCGTCGTGAGGGTCTGCTGCACCATGACGGGCGCCGGACCGCCCCGCTTCGGGCAGCCCTGATGGTGGCGACCCAACTCGTGCCCGACCTCGTGGTTCAGCACGTAGCGGCGATAGGTCGCGAGGGGCACCCTCGCGGTCAGGAAGGGCCGCGACGAGAGCCGCCAGCGATCCAAGTTGATGATCACTTTGCCGACGGTGCGACACGACGTGTACGGACGTCCGCCGATGCGGATGTTCGTGCCGCCGCGCTCGCACAGCCGCCCGGCCGTCTCGCGCGTGGCCAGGTAGACGGTGAAGTCCGCCCGGTCCGTGCCGGCGACCATCTGCAGCCGCAGCGTGCCGCCGCCGGTCCAGCTCCGGGCGTCGCCGAGCGTGGCGTCCACCTGCCTGGCGAACCAGACGGGGTCCTCGTTGCTGCCCTTCTCCACGGCCACGCGGAAACGACGTAGCCGGCCCTGCGTTCCGTGGACCGGGCCGCGCTCTGCGGCGTACGCGAAGGAACCGGAACCCTTCGCCGGCACCCCGCCCGGCAGTTGGAGAGGCTCGGTCCGCACGGGCGTGGGCGGCGGACCGGCGGTCTTGGCCGGCGACGGCGAGGGCGACGGCGAGGCGATGACGGACGGGCTCGCCCAGGTCGCGGCGGACGACGACCAGGTCGAGCGACTGCGGCTACTGGCCGCGAAACCGGCCGGAACCAGTAGGACGATCAAGAAAGCGAGCAGCCACCATCGCCGGCGGCCGGGCACCCTCCTGATGATCATCCGAATAGATTCGCATATCAAACAACTATCTGTCCGCGCCGGAGCTCGGTGAGCATGCCGACAATCCCGCGGGCGACCAGCCGCGGAACCTCCATCTGGGCGACGTGACCCACGCCCGGAAGGATCAGCAGCCGGCTGTCCGCGATCACCCGCGCGACCTGCACCGGCACCCGAGGATCGATCAGCTTGTCGCTGAGACCACCGATGACCAGCGTCGGAGCCTGGATCCGGGCGGCGAGCCGCCACTGCGAGTTCTCGCCCGGCAGGTACGCCCGCAGGAAGCTCGACACCAGGCCGCGGAGAGTTCCCAGGTACGCCTTCGGGTAGTGGGCCACCGTGTAGCGGAGCTTGATCTCCTCCATCGCCTCGGCGCGGCGTTGCGGACTGACCCGGCGCGTGTCACCGAAGCAGGCCTGGAGCACCTGCTCGGCCATCTGCTCGGCGGTCAGCCGGGTCATCGCCCAGGCCACCAGGCGATCCGCGGCCGGCAACGCGAGCAGCGGCAGCACCGGCCCGTGCGCGGTGCGCCGCGGATCGAGGAACGGCATGGCCGGCGAGATCAACGTCAGCGTGCGGACCAGGTCGGGACGCAGCGCGGCCACCCGGACCAGGATGGACCCGCCGAGCGAATTGCCCACCAGGTGGACCGGGCCGCGGCCGTCGTGGTCCAGGTATCGGGTCAGCGTCGCGGCGAACGACGCGATCGAGTACCGGGGGCTCGGATCGCTGTACCCGAATCCGGGCAGATCGACCGCCTGCGCGTCGAACCGGTCGGCGAGCAGTCCCGCCACGTCGGTGAAGTTCTGCGACGAGCCTCCGAGTCCGTGCACGTAGACGGCCGGCTCGGCGTCCGGCCGGGTGGCCGGCGTGTCGCGGACGTGCAGCATCGCCCCGTCGATGGTGACCCGCCGCACGGGCCACGGCGGTGGGATGTCGCCGTCCGGCAGCAGCACGCTGTCGTCGGCCAGAATGGCGCCCTTCATCGAGACAAGAGTGCCTCAAGCCGGCGGTTCACCGCCGCCAACGTCGCGCGGACCATCGCGTGCCGATCGTCGCTGGTCACCACCGCCGACCCGGCCAGCTGCTCGACCCAGCCGTTGCAGGACAGCAGGAGCACCACCACGGCCACCTGGCTGGCACCGAACGGGACCGCGGCCGCGTGCTCGACGAAGCACCGGGCCGGTCCGTCCGGGTGTTCCGAGGTGGAGAGCAACTGGTCGACCGCGCCGGCCGTGGCGACCGCGCACAACCGCAGCAGATACCCGTCGACCGCGGGGCCGCTCGCCGAACCCGAGGCGTGCCGGCCGCCGACGGCGAGCCGCACCTCCACCTCGGCGTCCGTGCCGTACGTGTTGACGTGCACGTTCTCGATGACGATGCGCGGGCCGGGGTGCTCGTTCGGGTACAGCGGGCGCGGCGGTCCCGGTTCGACGGCGGTCGCCTCGACGACGCCGGCCGGAGGATCATGCGGTTCCGGCCGCGGCTCCTCCTCCTGCTGGTGACGGCGCGTCTCGGTGCGGGACCGGCGCTCGGGAAAGGTGACCGGGGCCTCGTCCACCGGCTGCGCCTGCGTGGGAACCATCACCGGCGCGTCTCGCCTCAGGACCGCGTCCAGCGCCGCGTCACCCTTCATCGCGGCGTCCAGGCCCATCCGCTCGGACAGCAGCCGCGCGACCCGACGGCTCACCTCGGCGGCGTCGGCTCCCTCAGCGAGATCGAGACGCAGGCTGTGCGCACCGGCCGGCGTGGAGCGGAGCGAGGCGTCCCGTACGCCGTCCACCTCACGCACCGCGGCCAGGATCGCCTGCACGTCGAAACCTTCCTGCCGTTCCTGCGCCGGCAGCACGTCCCCGCGGCGCAGGTGCGTCGCTATCCGGGCGAGCTGAGGGGTCTCGGCCGTGGGCTCCACCAAGGGTGGCTCCGGAACTCTGGGCACGTCCGGCTGGGCCGGTACGCGCTGGGGCAGCACCCGCGTAGCCGGATCGGCCGCGCGCGGATCACTCGCGCCGGCGCCCCGGTTGAAGGCGGCGTACGCCGCGGGCGGAACGTACCCCGAGCTTTCCGGGCCGGGCGCGGGCTCGTAGGTGACCCGGCGCGGAAAGCTGGACGGATCGTAGGACGGCCGGGCCACCGATGGCTCGTCGGAGGCCGGTTCGACACGCGGGATTCCCTGGGTCGCCGTGGTGAGCGCGTGCCGGGCGGACTCGGCGTCGGCCGCGGCCCAGTCCGGACGGCGTCCGCCCGGGGTCGCCGGGCGCACCAGCGGGACGGCGGCACGCTGCGGCGCGTCCTCCAGGTCACCCTCATAGGGGTACGGCGGGGCACTGTTCGGCGTGGGCACCTCGTACGCCCGCAGGGTCGTCGGCCGCCCGGCATCGCCGGTCGCGGGCATGTCGGTGCGGGGGGCCGGCGGCCGGGCCGGCTCGCCACCCGGCGGTGACAGGTGAGCCAGCAGATCGGAATAGCGCGGGCGGGTCTCCGGCCAGCGGTCGGCGGCCTGCTCCCCGGACGGGGGAATCTCCCCGGCCGCGGGCACCGGCGCGGGCGAGGCGGGCTGGGCCGACATCGGGAAGATCTGGCTGCGCGGGAACCGGTTCTCCCCGGTGGGCCGGCGCCACGACGGCACCTCGTCCTCGGCGGACTCCTGCTCGGAGGCATTGTTCGACCAAGGACTATCCGGCGTGGCCCAGCCGTTCACCCGAACGCGCTCCCGCGCATCGGCACCGGTACCGCTGTCCGCGGCCCCGGTGTCTCCGGAATGCCCTGATTCATCCACCGCGTGCTCCTCGCTCCGCCCCCGCTGAGGCTACCGTGTGGGGGCAGTGGCGATAAGTTGCAGCGTCGCGACAATTGCCCGTGCGACCGCGACACGCGCCGATCCGGGCAAACCGCGCCGACGATCCGGGGAACGACCCCCAGGAGGTTCACGACATGACCGCTGCGTCCGGCGGAGCACAGACGGCCCGCCCCACCCGTCTGCCGCGCTCCGCACGCCGCAAGCAACTGCTGGCAGCCGCTCAGCAGATCTTCGTAGCCCATGGCTACCACGCCGCCGCGATGGACGACATCGCCGAGCGGGCCGGGGTCTCCAAGCCGGTGCTCTACCAGCACTTTCCCGGCAAATTGGAGCTCTATCTCGCCCTGCTGGACACGCACTGCGACGCGATAATCGCGAAGGTGCGCGACGCCATGCTGGCGACGACCGACAACAAGGAACGAGTCAAGGGCGCCGTCCGGGCCTACTTCGACTTCATGGACCACGAGAGCGAGGCGTTCCGCCTGGTCTTCGAGTCCGACCTGCGCAACGACCCGCAGGTGCGCCAGCGCGTGGAGCGGGTCGAGCAGGGCTGCATCGCCGCCGTCACGGACACCATCATCTCCGACACCAACCTCAGTTCCGACGCCGCCCAGTTGCTCGCCTCCGGCCTGGTCGGTGCGGCCGGACACTCGGCCCAGTTCTGGCTGACCAGCGGACGGCGTACGCCCAAAGCTGAAGCCGAAGCGCTGGTAGCTGCACTGATCTGGCGTGGAATCGCCAGCTTCCCGCTTCAGGGCGGCGCATCGGGCGGAACGCCCGCGGAAATCGGATAACCTTCAGTGCGGTAACACGCGCGAAGAGGAGGACCCCGTGGAGGTCAAGATCGGCGTGCAGCACACGCCGCGTGAGCTGGTGCTGGAGAGCGCTCAGACCCCGGCGGAGGTCGAGCAGGCCGTAACCGAGGCGATGGCCAAGGACAGCGTGCTGTCGCTCACGGACGAGAAGGGCCGCAAGGTGATCATCCCGATCGCCAAGGTGGCCTACGTGGAGATCGCCGAATCGAGCAACCGCCCGTTCGGCTTCACCACCCGCTGAGATTGCGCGGGAGGGACATCGAGTCCCTCCCGCAATTCTGCTCTGAGGTGCGCGATCTCCCAGTCGGGTAGACTTGACGGGTCGCCGTCGACGTCGATCTTCACGGATCGCCGCGGCGACCGCGCGTGCGGCCCGCTTTCAGCGTGTGGCCCGCGCCCTACCCATAGCGCGCCCCAGACAACCAAGCGGGCGCACCACGAGAGGCACCCGTAAAACTTCATGACCGACATCGAAAGCACCGAACCAGCTCTGGTACCTGTCACCAATCGAGCCCCGGTTCGGCCGGACAGCCCCACCTTTGCCGAGCTGGGTGTCCGCGCCGAGACCGTCGAGGCGCTCGCCAAGGCCGGGATCCTGCGCGCCTTCGCGATCCAGGAATACGCCCTGCCGATCGCCCTGCGCGGCACCGACCTGATCGGCCAGGCCCCCACCGGCACCGGCAAGACCCTCGGCTTCGGCCTGCCCATCCTCGAGCGCGTGATCGCTCCCGCCGAGGGTGCCGACGGCAAGCCGCAGGCCCTCATCGTCGTACCGACCCGCGAGCTCGGCCTCCAGGTCGCTCGTGACCTGGCCGCCGCGGGCAGCACCCGGGGCATCCGGGTCCTGCCGATCTACGGCGGCGTCGCGTACGAACCGCAGGTCGACGCGCTGAAGAAGGGCGCCGAGATCCTGGTCGGCACGCCCGGCCGCCTGCTCGACCTGGCCAAGCAGAAGCAGCTCAAGCTGGGCTCGGTCACCGCCCTCGTTCTGGACGAGGCCGACCGCATGCTCGACCTGGGCTTCCTCGAGGACGTCGAGAAGATCCTGGCGATGCTCCCCGAGGAGCGGCAGACCATGCTCTTCTCGGCGACCATGCCCGACCCGATCGTCGCCCTCTCCCGGCGCTTCCTGCGAAACCCGGTGACCATCCACGCCGGGCACACCCAGGACAGCGGCCCGTCGCCGCTGACCAAGCAGGTCGTCTACCGCACCCACCCGCTGAACAAGGTCGAGATGGTGGCGCGCATCCTGCAGGCGCGCGGCCGCGGCCTCACCATGATCTTCACGCGGACGAAGCGGGCCGCCGACCGTCTCGCCGAAGACCTCGACTTCCGCGGTTTCGCGGTGGCCGCGGTGCACGGCGACCTGGGCCAGGGCGCTCGTGAGCGGGCGCTGCGCGCGTTCCGCACCGGCAAGATCGACGTGCTGGTCGCCACCGACGTCGCCGCCCGCGGTCTGGACGTGTCGGGCGTGACGCACGTCATCAACTTCGACTGCCCGGAAGACCCGGAGACGTACACGCACCGCATCGGCCGCACCGGCCGGGCGGGCGCGACCGGTGTCGCGGTCACGTTCGTCGACTGGGAGGACATGCCGCGCTGGGTCCTCATCGACAAGTCGATGGGCCTGAACATGCCGCAGCCGCCGGAGACGTACCACACGAGCCCGGCGCTCTACAGCGATCTGGACATCCCGACCGACATCTCGGGCACGCTGCCGACGGCCTCGCGGAGCCGGGCCGGTCTGGCCGCCGAGGTCGAGGAAGACCTGGGAGGCGGCGGCAAGCGGCGTCGTGAGAGCGGGCGCGGCAACCGGCGCGGCCGCTCGGCTCCCGCCTCGGGCTCCCCGTCCCCGTCGGCCTCGGAAGAGGAAGGCGATCGGCCCAAGCGTCAGCGTCGCCGGCGCCGGGTGGGTTCCGACGACCTTGCGGGTACGGCGGAGGCCGCGCCCGCCATCACCGAGGAGCCGTCGTCCGGCTCGTCGGATGAGCCCGCGCCCGCCCCTCGTACGCGGACCCGGCGGCGGGCGGCTGCCCCGGCCTTGGCCGATGGCGCTGCTTCGGCCCCGGCCGACCTGACTTCGTCCGAAGTCACTTCCGACGCCGTTTCGGATTCCGACGCGGGCTCGGACTTGGATGGCGACGGGCCTCGGCGCCGGCGGCGGCGTGGCGGGCGTGGGCGTGGCGGCGATGCCGCAGCCCCCGCAGCCGTCTCGTCCGACATGTCCGGCGGTTCCGAAGCCGGCGTCGGCACGACGGCCTGACCCTACTTTCGCGGCGCCTCCGGCATTTTTGGAGGCGCCGTGTTCAGTGCCGGGGCGTCAGCACGGCGGCCTGATCCCGCTCGCGGCGCCTCCGGCAACCTGGGGCCGGTGTTCAGTGCCGCGGTTCCTCGCCCAGCACCCTGCACGCTTCGTGATACATCCGGACCGCCTCGGCGCGCACCTGTTGCCGCTCGGTGAGCCGCTCCGAGAACGGAATCCGCACCGGCACCTCGATGCCGTCGACCACCGCGGCGAACTCCATCGCGTCCGCGTCCATCCCGGACACGCGCGCCGCCGTGGCCGACGGGATTCCGCCGAGCGCCCGGACGATCAGCACGTTGTCGTCCGCGTGGTCGTCGTTCATGTGGCCGGCCACCTGCGCCACCACCTCCGGCGGGAACGGATCCGTCATGTCCGGCGCTCCTTCGCTGTCGCTTCGGCGATGGTGAGGGTATCCATGGCCACGCTCGGCCGGCTGGGCGCGCGGCGGCGAGGTCGGCAGAATGGATGTCATGCCCCAACCGCTCGCTGATGTGCTCGCCGAGGTCCGTGAACTCCTGCTCGGCCCCGGTCTGACGCGTGCCGTCGCGGCCGGGCGCCGTCGTGGTCAGACACCGTCGGTCACTCGTGCCGAGCTACGGCCGGTGGCGCTCAAGGGCGGACCCAAACTCCAGATCGTGACCGATGACGGCTCCCGGCCGTACACACGAAATGTCTCTCCCGGTCCTGAGGCCGCGGCAGCGGTTGATGAGCTGCTGGCCGAGCCGTTCGGTAACTGGCACGTGGAGACGACGTCGGCGACGGTGCAGGTGCGGATCACCAAGAAGGGTGACGCTCAGGTGCATCGGGCCGCGGCCGCCCCCGGTGATGCCGCGGCGACCGCTGCGCATGATCAGCCCGCTGGTTCCGCCGCGCATGATCGGCCCGCTGCGCATGGGCCCGCTGCGCATGATCGGCAGAAGCAGTGGCTGCTCGACCCGGGCGATCCGCTGTTCCGGGTGATCGGTGGCAAC